>JBOGJG010000331.1:0-29012 GCA_050747825.1 Acidobacteriota bacterium
GTGGTGGGTGGCGGGTGGCAAGCTCGCTTCGCTCGCGGTGGCGGGTGGCGGGTGGCGGGTTGGTATCAGTTGCCAATTGTCAGCCGGTCAGCGGTCAGCGGTCAGCGGTCAGGGGTCAGCGGTCAGCCGGTCAGAGGTCAGCGGTCAGCGGTCAGCGGTCAGGGGTCAGAGGTCAGCGGTCAGAGGTCAGCGGTCAGCGGTCAGCGGTCAGCCGGTCAGCGGTCAGCGGTCAGCCCCGGTCAGCCGTCAATTGTTGCCAGTTGTCAGTTGTCAGTTGTCAGTCTATAGTTAACGCCATGGCTCTGAGTGTTCTGCTTGTATTGCCCATTCGAGAGGGCAATAACTACCAGATCTCACCGGACTTGGGAATTTTGTATCTGGGAACGGTTCTGCAGAACCACGGATTTGATGTGACGCTGCTCGACTGTCCTAAAGAGCACTTCACATTCACCGACTTCAAGCGGTTTATCCAGGAAAAGCACTTTGATGCGGTCGGATTCCGCTGCTACAGCCGCGACCACAACTATGTCAATCATCACCTGAATATCGTCCGGCAGGTGAATCCCCAGGCTCTGACGCTGGTCGGCGGACCCCATCCCTCGGCGCTCGGGGAGTTCGTTCTGTCCAGCATGCCCAATCTGAATTTTGCCTGGAAAGCCGAAGCAGAAGAGGGATTTCCCCAGCTTCTCTCGCTTTTTGAGGAGTACGGCCAGGCCATTCCGGAGCAGCAGCTTCAAACCATTCCCGGCCTGGTCTGGAAGAGCAAGGCGGAAGACCGGATCATCACCAATGCTCCCAGCTTTGGCCTGGATCTGGACAGCTACGGCATTCCAGCCTGGGAACTGCTGCGGCCCGAGACTTATCCGGGTTTCATCTGGGATGACTATTACCCGATCCTGACCACTCGGGGATGCCCCTATCCCTGCACTTACTGCAACACTCCAGGACTGTCCGGGAAAAAGCTGCGCCACCGCACTGTCGATCACGTGCTGGAAGAGCTGAGGCTGCTCAAGTCCCGCTATAACATCGAGCGGTTCTGCATCATCGACGACGAGTTCACCCTCAGCAAGAAATACGCCAAGTCCTTTTGCCAGGGACTGATCGATTCCGGACTGAATCTGAAATGGGACTGTCCGGTAGGGGTACGTCTCGATTCACTTAACCCTGAACTGCTGGAGATCATGGAAGCGGCCGGCTGCGAGGCGCTGGCCGTTGGAATCGAATCCGGCAACGACCGCATTCAAGAGCTCATCCAAAAGCGCGTGACGGTGGACAGGATTCGGGAAAAAGCCGAGATGATCGGTCACTGCAGCAGGATCAAAGTGACCGGCTACTTTATGATCGGATTCCTGGACGAAACCGAAGAGGAAATCTGGGACACCATCAAGCTGGCCTGCAGTCTGCCCCTGGTGCGCGCCAACTTCAACATCGTAATTCCCATCCCCGGAACGGCGATTTTCGATGAGGCTGTTCAGCAGGATAAGTTAAAGGTTCAGAATATCAACTGGGACGATTGCACCAGCGACCAGATCGCCTTCCAGCGAAATCATGTCTCCGGTAAGAGACTGATCAAGCTGCAGCGCCAGGCTTATCTGCGCTTTTATGGAAGACCGCAAATCATCTGGCAAATGGGCCGTGACAGCCTGCGCAATCCCGAAGTGATCAGGGCCAGCCTGCGCAAGCTCAAGATGCTTTTCGCCAGGGGAGAGACCCAGCGCTTCGAGCCGCTCTATCTCAAAGAGGCCGCGGTTTGAGGACTGACCGCTGACCGCTAGTGGTCCGCATCTTGCATCCAGCACACCCATAAACAACACACGCATAAACGACTATAAACGCAGGAGCGGTCTTGAACAGGCCCTCTGAAAGATCAGGAGAAAAACTTATGCACAGGCACCGGAAAAATTTCCCTGTTTTGATATTGGCTCTGTTAGTGGCGGTGGGTTGCGCCAGAAATCCGGTCACGGGAGATCGGCAACTGGCCCTCATATCCGAGGAGCAGGAAATCGCCATGGGACGCGAGGCTCACCCGCACATTCTGCAGGAGTTCGGACGAGTCGATGATGCCGGCCTTCAAGGCTACACCGACAGTATCGGCCAGAGATTGGCCGGCCTCTCCCATCGGCCTGATTTGGAGTGGCACTTCACAGTCGTAGACGTTCCGGTGGTCAACGCCTTCGCTGTGCCCGGCGGCTATATTTATTTCACCCGCGAGATCATGGCTTACATGAACAACGAAGCCGAATTCGCGGGAGTCATGAGTCACGAGATCGGACACGTGACTGCCCGCCATTCAGTCAGTCAGATCAGCAAGGCTCAGTTATTCAGCCTGGGACTGGGTCTGGGCAGCATCTTTTCCCCGACCTTTCGGCAACTCGGCGAGGTAGCTCAAATGGGAGTGAGCGTGCTCTTTTTGAAGTACAGCCGGGATGCTGAGGAACAGTCGGATCAGCTTGGTATCGAGTACATGTCAGAAGCGGGCTACGATCCCCGTGAGCTGTCTGATTTTTTCACGGTGTTTCAGAGGATGCAGGAGGAGTCTGGTCAGGCGCTACCCAGTTGGTTGTCGTCTCACCCTGCGCCCCCCGATCGAATTGAAGACACCTCGGCTATGGCTCAACAGGTTGTGCAGCAAAATCCCAATCAAAATTGGATTGACGGCCGGCAGCGCTTTCTACAGCAGCTCGAAGGCATCGTTTTCGGCAATAATCCCCGCGAAGGATTCATGGCGGACGGCACCTTCCTTCACCCTGAACTCCGTTTCCAGATGCGCTTTCCAAATGGCTGGAATGTGCAAAACACCAGGAGCTCAGTTCAGGCCGTGAACCCCAATCAGGATGCTGCCATTCAGCTCACGCTGGCAGATGCGCCCTCGGGCACTTCTCCCGATCAATATGCTGCCTCTATCGCCAACATGAGTGGAGTCCGACTGGTGGACGGCCGCCGCGCAACGGTTAACGGCAACCCGGCCTTTCTGGGCGTCTATGACTTGCAAAATCCCAATGGATTCATCGTCCGCGCTCTGGCGGCCTTCGTCTCCTATCGGGGCAGCCTCTACCAACTGGTGGGGATGTCGGAACGCGGCAATTTCAGCCGTTATCAGAACACATTGGAGGCCAGCTTGACCAGCTTCTCGGAGTTGAACGACCCTGCGGCCCTGAACGTACAGCCGGATCGCATTCAAATCGTAACGGCACGCGGCGGTGACACCCTGGCCAGGATCGCCGACCGCATCAACAATCCACGAGTGCAGGGCAACGAGATAGCTCTCTTGAACCGAATTGATCCTAATGAGCCTCTCTCCTCAGGCACGCTGGTCAAAGTAGTCGTTCCCGGCCGACGGTAATCAGTTCCAAGTTTCAAGTTCCAAGTTCCAAGTAAGGATCCGGACTTTCTAAGCCTTGAGACTTGGAACTTGGAACTTCAGTGAATCCAGTAGTCCTTGTCTTTCTTGCGCCGCTCGTTTTCGTAGACCTCGAAACGCTTGCGCATGCTCTTGAGTCTCCAGCGGTAGTAACTCTCGCGGATTCCAGCCGGGCGGAGCCAGCCTTTCAGGTACAGGAATGCCAAAAGCATTCCTCCCAGATGGGCCATATGGGCAATGGGGCTGCCGGGCGAGCCCAGTGCCGAGAAGAAGGTCATGGCGCCCAGGACGGCGACGAAATATTTGACTTTGACCGGAAAGAGAAAATAAAGGTAAACGTAGCGATCGGGAAACATCATCCCGAAGGCCATCAGGATACCGTAAACCGCCCCGCTGGCGCCGATTATAGGCGCCATTGAAAAGGGATCGACCACCACCGAGAGGACTCCGGCCCCCACACCGGTAATAAAGAAAAACTTCAGAAATTCTCTACTGCCCCAATATCGCTCCAGTTCACAGCCGAACATCCAGAGCCCGAACATATTGAAGAGGATGTGCCAGAAGCCGCCGTGCAGGAACAGGTAAGTGGCAGGCTGCCAGATAAACAGCTTGGTGATCACCCAGTAGGGAACGATGCCGAAGATCATCATCAATTCCCGCCCTGCCGCCATCTGCAGAAGAAACACGGCCACCGCCGCGATGATCAGGTATTTGACCATGGGCGTCAGTTCCGGTCCTATACTCACACGGTATCCGCCTCCGTAGTAGCTCATGGCCCGATCATAGCACGCTTGCTTTTGGGTCGTTTGGTTGTATCACCGCTTCCCAGGCGCAAACCGCCAACGGCCGCTATCGGCTGCTTCAACGCCTTCAATCACGCCCACTTCGGAATTCCCGGCCACGCGCTGGGGGGTCCCGGCTTCGGGATTCGCTTCGAGGAAACTTGGAACTTGAAACTTGGAACTTGGAACTTGAAACTCTTTACGTGCCTTCCGCCCATGAGGAAAGATACTGACTCTGCTCGTCGGTGAGCGTGTCAATGTGGATGCCCATGGAGGCGAGCTTCAGGCGGGCGATCTCATGATCGATGTCGGTCGGAACAGCGTAGACCTGATTTTTGAGCTGGCCGTGGTTCTTGACCAGGTATTCGACGGCGAGCGCCTGGTTGGCAAAAGACATGTCCATGACTGAAGCCGGGTGTCCTTCCGCGGCCGCCAGATTGATCAGGCGACCTTCACCCAGCAGGTTGATGCGCCGGCCGTCGTTGAGCAGGTGCTCATCGACAAAGGGGCGCACCTCGCGCTTTTCTCTGGTAAGCGACTGCAGGGCTGGAATGTCGATCTCCACGTTGAAGTGTCCGGAATTGGCGACGACGGCGCCGTCCGGCATGGCCTTGAAATGCTCCCGGCGCAGGACATGTTTATTGCCGGTCAGGGTCACGAAAATTTTTCCAATCTTGGCCGCTTCGGAAATAGGCATGACCTGAAAGCCATCCATGACAGCTTCCAGACCCCTCACGGGATCGACTTCGGTCACGATCACGTTGGCGCCCATACCCTTGGCCCGCATAGCCACGCCGCGTCCGCACCAGCCATAGCCGACAACGACAAAGTTGGAGCCCGCCAGGAGCAAATTGGTGGCGCGCACGATCCCGTCCACCGTGGATTGCCCGGTGCCGTAGCGGTTGTCAAACAGGTGCTTGGTATCCGCATCATTCACTGAAATCACAGGGAAGCGCAGGACATTATTAGCAGCCATGCTGCGCAGGCGAATGATCCCGGTCGTGGTCTCTTCCGTGCCGCCCATAATGCCCGGTATCAATTCCTTCTTCTTTGAGAGCACCGTGGTCACCAGATCGGCGCCGTCGTCCATGGTGATCTGGGGACCGTGATCCAGCGCCGAATCGATGTGCGCGTAATAGGTATCATTGTCCTCGCCCTTGATGGCGTAAACCGAAATCCCGAAGTCCTTGACCAGCGAGGCGGCTGCATCATCCTGCGTGCTCAGAGGATTGGACGCGCAAAGTCGTACCTGAGCGCCTCCTGCTTTGAGAGTAATAGCTAAATTAGCCGTCTCGGTAGTGACATGCAGGCAGGCGGCGATGCGGGTCCCCTGCAGCGGCTTTTCCTTTTCAAATCTTTCGCGAATCAGTCTCAGTACCTGCATGGACTGATCGGCCCATTCAATTCTATTCAAGCCCTGAGGCGACAAAGCTATGTCCTTTATGTGGTAATTGTTCATTTCACTTTTCACTTTTCGCTCATCCTGCTATCTGTCTAACGTCAGCGTTTTTTAATCCGGCATCCTTGCGGATGGCGATGGCTTTATCGGTCAGTTCCCAGCTAAAGCCCTCCTCTTCTCGCCCGAAATGTCCGTAGGCAGCGGTGCGGCGGAAGATCGGACGCCTTAGCTGCAGCGTCTCAATAATGCCCAGCGGAGTCAGCTTGAAGTGGGAGCGGATCAACTCGCAGATCATCTCGTCGCTGACCCGGCCGGCGCCAAAGGTGTTGACATTCACCGATAAGGGCTCGGCGACGCCGATGGCGTAGGCCAGTTGAACTTCCAGACGGTCAGCCAGTCCTGCAGCCACGCAATTCTTGGCAATATAGCGGGCCATATAGGAGGCGCACCGATCGACTTTGCTGGGATCTTTTCCGGAGAAAGCTCCTCCACCATGATGGCCGGCTCCGCCATAGGTATCGACGATGATCTTTCTTCCAGTGAGGCCGCAGTCCCCCTGAGGACCGCCCACCACGAATCGTCCCGTAGGATTGATGTGAAACTTGGTATCGCGGTCCAGTAAATCCTCGGGAATCACCGGCTCGATTACCTCTTGGCGGATGGCGTGGCGAATCTCTTCATTGGTGACGTCCGGACTGTGCTGCGTAGAGATGACAACCGCATCGACGCCGACCGGCTTACCATCTTCGTACTCCACGGTTACCTGGGATTTTCCATCCGGGCGAAGCCAGTCGAGAGTGCCATCTTTTCGGCATTGGGAGAGACGCCGCACCAGTTGGTGGGCGAGTGAAATCGGCAGGGGCATGAGTTGCGGGGTTTCAGTGCAGGCATAGCCGAACATCAGACCCTGGTCGCCGGCCCCACCGACGTCCACTCCCTGGGCGATGTCCGGCGACTGCTTGTCGATTGAAACCATCACCCCGCAGGTTTCACAGTCAAAGCCGTACTTGGCTCGCGTATAGCCGACGCCGCGTATCGTCTCCCTGGCCACGTCCGCAATATCGACGTAGCAGTGCGTGGTGATTTCGCCGGCAACCACGATCAGACCAGTGGTGACCATGGTTTCACAGGCGACGCGACCGTAGGGATCCTGACCGAGAATAGCGTCCAGGACGGCATCGGAAATCTGGTCCGCGATCTTGTCAGGGTGTCCTTCCGTGACGGACTCAGAAGTAAATAAAAATCTATTATCAGGTGCCATTAACTCCTCCACTTGCAGCCGTCCCAAAACCGCTCAACGACCGCTCCCTTGCTCAATTTATACGAAAGATGAACCCTACCACAGGCAAAAAAGCTGTGTCAATTTAATCCAGGGGCAGACACACGGAAACAGGGCCTACTCGCCGGAAACTAATGTCAGGATCTTTGCAAAGACTGGAGCCAGGCTGCGCTTGACGCGCCAAGGAGCGAGGAATTCGAACGGCCAAACTATGACCCCATTTTCGGACTTTCGTGAGCATCTTTGTATCTACAAAAGATACCACTTGAGTTCAATGCAAGGTCAAGATCGTCATAACAATCCGGAGAACCTTTTCAATCGCCGCGATTTGGGCTACAGTCGCAGCGTTTTTCGCATGATGGGGCCAGCCGGAAAGCGGCCGGCGTGCATCCGGGTTTGATCGTGGCCGGAGGTGTTCAGGTCAGTTTCTGACGTGCACAGGCATTTCCCATGTACAAATGGATCAAGAAGATTCACACCTACGCGGGTCTTCTCAGTTTCACGGCTTTTGTGGTCTGGGGAATCACCGGAATCTATGCCATCTTCCTGCCGCCGCCCGGCGGCCAGGGGGCTCCCGAGGTCTCCGAGCAGAGGCAGATTGCCTTTGCAGCTCCAGGCAATCTCGACGACCCGGCTCTGGCACGACTCATCCTGGAGGTAGCCGAGATTCCGATGGCCACTTCGCCGGTGAACGTTCACCGCGATGAAAACCACAAGCTGGCTTTTGTTGTCTACACGGTGAACGGCCGTTGGGACGCGACTTATATGGACCAGGAAGAGCGAATCCTCGTCGAGGCTCGAAGAAATGACCTGTGGGGCTTTCTTTCCTCCATGCATGCCGGCCATCCCCGGCGTGGCAGCCCGGACTTGCCGGCGCGCCTTTGGGGCTTTTACAACGAGTTCTCAACCTGGGCGTTCCTGTTCATGTCGCTTTCCGGCGCGTACCTTTGGCTGGCGACCAGGCCGGCGCTGCCCTGGGCGCAAGTCCTGGCGGGCAGCGCCGCTGCTTTTTTTGTCATTTTGTGGCTCATTACGAGGTGATGTGATGTTCCGATTGTTTCGCAACCTACACCTGGCGCTCGGTCTCACCTTCTTCTTAATGGCTCTGCTGTTCGCTTTGAGTTCCCTGGTCATCATCTACCGGCCCTTTCTGCCTGAGACGCACCAGGATGACCAGCGCGTCGTGAAAATCGAAGGTTCCAGGGCCGCCACCCCGCGGGCCTTGGCTCTTGAGCTGATGAGTAACCACGGGCTCTCGGGGGAGCTGCGCCAGATCGAGGAAACTCCGGAATCCATCCGCTTCAACATCGTACGCCCCGGAACCAGGGCTACGATCACATATGACCTCGCCAGCCGCCAGGCAACGATCGAAACCCGAGGCTTCAGTTTTCTAGAAACACTCGTCCAGTTGCATGTGAACCACGGCTTCTGGCACGAGTTCCTGCCGTCGAACCTTTGGGCGCTGCTGTCTCTGTTGGTATCGGCAGGTTTGTTACTGCTGGGTGCAAGCGGGCTCTATCTGTGGTTTCGCCAGCGCCAGGAACGCCTTATCGGGGGAGTGTTGGTCGCCGCGGGTTTGATCTACGCTCTGACAGCTCTGGTGCTCTCCCGAGCTTAAAGTCTGTAGGCTGCCTGAGCTCAGCGACCTGACTTCGGCTGGTCCCGAGCCCCAATACGTCGGCACAAGACTTCTTTGTGCCGACATTCTGTGTCACGCCCCGGCTCCCCCCGTCACCTCGGTCAGCATCCGCAGGATGTCCGACTCGATGTCGCGGATGTCGGCCTCGATCTCCTCCAGCTGGCGGGGGTGGCGTGTACCGGTAGAAGTAGCGGTTGAAGTTGATCTCTAGCCGACGAGGCCAACCTGGCCATCCTTGGGGTCCCGCCCGGACGTGTCGATCCCCAACGCCCCTCTTCCTCCTGCTCAATCTCGATTTGGAGTGTCATCACAGCCTCAAGCATAAAGGGAATTGTACTCTCATTTCGGATTCCCGAGAGCTTGATGCTCGACTTGAGTGAGATCGAGCTAACGGCTCGGCTCTCACCGCGGCGCCGCGAGCCCGAAACACGGTCGCCGCGTATTCGCTCCCGCGATCGCTATGAAAGCCCTCGGCCTCTGCATTTGCTTTTAGGGAGCACCTTGACGTTATAACGTCATGACGCTATCATTCCAGTATGACAACAGCCAAGCGCGCCACCGTGTATTTCGACGAGAACCTCCACAAGGCCTTGCGCCTGAAGGCGGCGGAGACGGAACAGAGCATCTCCTATCTCGTCAATATCGCAGTCCGTAACACCTTGGCCGAGGACGCGGAAGATCTGGCGGCCTTTCGCGACCGGGCGAAGGAAACCACGCTCGCATTCGAAGACCTGATCCGCGATTTGAAGCGGCGTGGCAAGTTATAGCGTTCGCATCAAGCAGTCAGCCGCCAAGGAGCTGGAAGCGATCCCGCTCAAGGACCGGAAGCGCATCGTCAGCAGGATCGAGCAACTCCGAGCCGATCCGCGCCCGCCCGGATGCGAGAAGCTCAGTGGAGAGGACAAATATCGAATCCGCCAAGGAGCCTATCGCATCCTCTATGAAATCCTCGACCGCGAATTGATCGTCACCGTGGTGAGAGTAGGCAATCGTCGGGACGTCTATCGCTGACTCGGTCCATTCCTGGCCTAACGGCTTGCGGCTCACCGGTCCTCGGCGTCACACGGTAGATGATTCGGTAAAACCCGTAGATCACTTCACGGATATCCGGCCGCCCAAGTTCCGGCACCACCCGTCCGCTGTGGGGTAACTTCGCTAACCGCCCAACGGTCTCAAAAGCACCTCTTATCCAGCGCTGGGCTGCTCCTGGCTTGTCGCGGGCAATGTATTCTGCTGCCTCCCGGACGCGCTGGATCGCCAAAGGCGACCAGACAATCCTCATTCTCCGAGCGCCTTCGCAACCTGCTGACGAGCCTTCTCATGTTCGATGCCGAGCCCTTCAGCGAACTGTTTCTCCGCCGCGTGAACGTCCCGAAGCAGCTCGAGCTCTTCCACCATCCGCTGGTACTCCCCGACATCCACGACGACAGCTGCGCTGTGGCCTCGCTGAGTCAACACCAGGGCTCGCTTGGTCTGACGAATTCTGTCGATCAGTGAGGCAGCCTTCGCTCGAAATTCGGTCACGGGCTTGATGTCTTCCGTCAGGTGTATTCGTCGCATGAAAGCAGTATAGCGCACTCTTACAAGTACTTCCAGACGACCCGTTTTCAAACCTTTGCGTCACCTGCTAACGACCTGACGATCAGCCGCAAGCGGCGCGGCGTTCAGTTTCAATTACGCCAAGCGGTTGTGCGCCGCTTGTCGGCTGGTAGGGTCAGGGGGAGGCGCCTGAGACGATAATGTCCTGGTCTCCACCCCCTGCCGCATCAAACCGTACGTGAGGTTCTCCCTCATACGGCTTTCCGACAACTTTCATCTGACAGCTTGCAGGGCTGCCCACCGTCCTCGTCCTCTTGGATAGAAGTACATCAACCCCGACCGGCGAAGCCAGGCTACAAAGGCATCGGGTGACAATCGCCCGCGGTGTCCTGGCCGCCGACTAAGAAACACCATAGAGGGCAACGAACATAACGGTCCAGGTCCGCTAACTTCTTCGTCGAGTTGCCCACGCAGAAGTAATGACCAAGCCTCGCCCGAGAAGCCCTGATTTCAAGCTGTGGCGCTGTGGCGCTTTTCGAGGGCTCGCTCCTGCCGGACTGTCGGCGTACTCGTACCTGACCCGAGTCCTGATTGGGCCCGGTGCCCGGCAGTGTTTCTTGATCATGGTTACCTCTCTGAATTGCTGGATGTCCAGGCGCCTTGAAAAACGGGCCGGTGTCTGGTATAGTTTAGTATGGTTCTTAAAAGACAACCCTAGGTAGTCAAATCTGGTTCGAGCGTAAACCAATGGTTTACTATACTATCTATAGGACAACCCTAAGATGTCGGGTCAAGAACACTGTAAACAATGAAAAACGAGGCCGTTCGAAGCAAATTGCGGAAACTGCTCGTACACTGGCCGAAGGGAACAGTGGTGGCTCAGAGCTGGCTTCGTGAGCAAGGCATATCGCGCCAACTCGCGGAGAAGTACCGCGCCTCGGATTGGATACAGCGGATAGGGCGGGGAGCCTACACCCGCACCGGAGAAAAGACGGAACTCCTCGGAGCAGTGTATACGCTCCAAGCCCAACTCCGGTTGCCGGTGCATGTCGGGGCCAAGACTGCTTTGGAGCTCCAAGGTTACGCCCACTTCCTGCCGATGAAGGAGATACCGCGCGTGCATCTCTACGGACGGCCAGGCCGACGGTTGCCGGCTTGGTTCCAGCGGCACTCCTGGGGCTCGCAAGTGCGCCTCCATCTGGCGCAGCTATTTCCGACCAAGCCCGATCTCGGCCTGACCAAGAAAGAACAGGGCGACTACTTCGTGCGCCTCTCCGCTCCCGAGCGCGCCGCCTTCGAGCTGGTCGACTTGGTGCCGACCGAAGAATCGTTCGAGGGAGCGCAGCTCTTGCTGGAGAGCCTGACGACCCTTCGCCCTGATCTCGTTCAAGAGCTTCTGGAGTCTTGCCATTCGGTCAAGGCAAAGCGGCTGTTCCTGTACTTCGTGGAAAAGTGCGGTCACGCCTGGCTGAAGCGGTTGGATCTCCAGCGGGTGGACCTCGGGAAAGGGAATCGTCAGATAGTGCGCGGCGGCCGCCTCGATACGAAATATCAGATAACGGTGCCCGCGGAAGCGCCCCAAGAGGTGCCTTGAGAAGTCCGTTCCTTGAGCAGTCGGCGCTCATGCTGCGGGCCATGCCGCACGTCGCGGCCGAGGATTGCTTCGCGCTCAAGGGTGGAACGGCGATCAATTTCTTCGTCCGCGATATGCCCCGGCTGTCCGTGGATATCGACCTCACTTACCTTCCGATCGAGCCGCGAGAGGAAAGTCTGACCAAGATCGGGCAAGCGCTCGACCGGATCAAGTCGGGGATTTCGAAGGCAGTGGCCGGCGTCACCATCCGGGAAGGGCGCTACGAGGGCAGGACTTCGAAGCTCTTCGTGCGCGCAGCCGACGGCGAGGTGAAGATCGAACCCAATTTTGTGATTCGCGGCGCCTTACATCCGACCGTGGAGCGCAACTTGTGCCCGGCGGCGAAAGGGCGCTTTGAGGTCGACGTCCGCATCCGAACCCTTTCGGTTGCCGACCTGTACGGCGGGAAGCTTTGCGCCGCCTTGGACCGCCAGCACCCGCGCGACCTCTTCGACGTGAAGGTGCTTCTGGAGAACGAGGGGATCACGCCGCAGATCAGGAAGTCGTTCATCGTGCACTTTATCAGTCACGACCGGCCGATGCACGAAGTCATCGACCCCACGCGGAAGGACGTACAGGCGGAATTCGCCGCTGACTTCCAGGGGATGCAGGCCGTGCCGGTGGAGTATCAGGCACTGCTCGATGCCCGCGAGAGGCTCATCGAGCGAATCCATGCCGACCTCACGACTGACGAGAAGAACTTCCTCGTTTCCGTGAAGGAAGGCAAGCCGGACTGGCCGCTCCTTGGGCTTGATGGCGTAGAAAGGATGCCTGCCGTCCAGTGGAAGCTCAAGAACATCGCCAAGATGGGCGGTCCGAAGCAGAAAGACCAGGTCGAGAAGCTCAAGAGAAAGCTGGGGCTCGGATAAGATCCGTCAACAACTGGACGACCCGATGAATGACCTCGAACTCGCGGAACTGCGCCAGCTAATCTATCACGGCAAAGAGGAACGGAACCTCGAATACAAGCAAAGCCTAAGCTGGGCCTCCAACGAAGTGAAGGCAAAGATCACGAAACGATCTTGGCCATGAGCAACCTCGCAGACGGCGGCGACATCGTCGGCGGCGTGAAAAACGATGGGGTTCCTGCCGGAATGACGGACGTCGACTTTTCGACCTTCTCACAGGCGCTCTCCAGGCGCATGTGAATCGCCATGCGGTACCGTATGCGGAACTCTCCTTACGGCAAGTGACGGATGATGCCAAGAAATTCCTCGTCATTAGAGTGGCAGGCTTCCCGTTGATCCCGATTGTTTGCGGCACCGGCGCCCTGACAATACTTAACAAGGGCGTCATCTATATTCGGTCTCGGCGAATGCATGAGTCAACCGCCATCGAGGACGAAGGAGATCTCCGGGAGCTGAGCGACCTCGCAACGGACAAGTGGAGCCGGTACCGCGCGTGAAAGAGTTCGCGAACACCCTGCGTCTGAAAGTACACGCCCCATACCTCGCCTTCTCGTTCGTCATAGAGGTCGGGCTTCCGATAACCGTCAAGCTGCTGCGGAAAGATTTCCACCCTTCCTCAGGATTCGGAGATCTTCCTTCGTCACACGCACGTAGTCCGTTCGAAGGACTCTGCCAACTCCCTCCCCACGAAAACCTCGATCGCGGCAATCTGGCTTTCCCGGAAGCGGATGCACTCAGCCATCCGGGTCGAAGGGCGCTCCTCTGAAACCGTCGTGAAGTGAACCATGAATTTGGGGTACTCACCGAAGATCCGGATGTCCTCTGCCAGCTCTCTCCAACGCTCGCCAGATGGCCTCGAGCATCTCGTCCCGGTCAGAGTGTTCACCAAATGTGCTGACGTGACGGAAGTCCGGAGTGAGGAGGGCTCGTAAGCCTTCCTTATCGAGCTCGCGAAAGCAAGCATAGTAGCGATTGATCGCTTCCCGTGGTTTCATCGCATACCACGCGAGCAGGCCGAAAGAAAGTTGGCGGATGTACGCGGCAAGCTGGCTGATCTGCGTCCTATGGAGTCCGCGCTCAGTCGCTTGGTGGCGCAGTGCTGTGCCGCAATGGGCGAAGTCCGCTATCCGCTAATCACTGCGCTACAGGAGGAAAACTGAGAGCGCTCAGAGCCTGAACAGCCGGCGCGGAATCCACCACAGGTAGAACACCATCCCGAACAGTTCCACCAGCGACTGCACGACGATGACCACGGCGGCAATTTCCCAGCCGGCGGGCAAGGCCAGGGCTAAGGGCAGTACAACAAAGGAGTTGCGGGTACCCATACTGAAGGCAAGGGTGCGCCCCTGCGTATTCGGCACTTGCAGCCACCACGTCAGTCCACGCGCCAGGAGTCCCGCCAGCAACTGAAAAAGTACAAACAGAGGCACCACCATCGGCAGGACCGCCAGGGCTCCGATCACGGTGTTCACCTGCGCGCCGGCGATCAGAAACACCACCAGGCCAAGCAGAGGCACCGGCCACCACGCCATGCGGTCATACCAGTGCGCGCGTGCCGGTCGTGCCTCGATCCAGCGTTCGGACAGTGCCGCCAGCAACAGCGGCGTGAGTACCAGGGCGGCCGCAGGCCAGATGGCGGCCGGCGTCAGCACGGTACCCAGCTCCGCACTCGCCATGAGCCAAAGGTAAACCGGCAACAAGAGCAATTGCAGCAGCAGGTTGATGGGGGTGACGGTGATTGCGCGCGGCACATTTCCACCGCCCAGTTGACTGAACGTGATAAACCAGTCGGTGCACGGCACCAGCAGCACCAGCAGCACCCCCAGGCGCAGCGCGGGTTCAGAAGGCAAGAACTGTATAAGGCCCCAGGCTAGCAGAGGCAGCAGGATGAAATTGCCAATCAATACCGCGGTGACAAAGCGATGATCACGGAAAGCATCGCCCAGATGCAGCAGCGGCACCTGCACGAAGATACTGTAAAGCAGCACCCCGAGCACCGGCCACAACAGCCACTCGAACATCCCGCCAAGGCCCGGCTGCAGCGAGCCAAGGATTAGCCCGGCCACGATGGCGGCGACATAGATCCATACCTGCTGGCCTTCGAGCGTGAGCTGATTCAATGTGGTGTGCACTTTTGTGTTGTTGCCATCGGACTATCGCGACAACCGCAGCCAACAGATGCGCCGGATCACTCTGCCCGGGGTCCAGTTTGTCCGCCGCTTTCTCTAGCATGTCCTTCCAGGGATGCGCCAAAGTCCGTCATTACGGAATCTGCTGCCTGTGTTATCGCCAGGCCGCCCATTTATCGAGCTGCAGATAGCGGTCCAGCTCGCGGGGAGCGAGCAGGGACAGCAGCAGCGCTTTCTGGACGTGCAGCCGGTTTTCGGCCTGCTCAAACACGAGCGAGTTCTCGGAATCCATGACCGAGTCGGTCACCTCATGATTGCGGTGAGCGGGCAGGCAGTGCATGAAGAAGGAGGACTTGCCTGTCAGCTCCATAACTTCGGGGGTTACTTGTAATTGCTTGAATACTTCAAGGCGCGCCGCAGTCTCCTCTTCCTGGCCCATGCTGACCCAGGTATCGGTGTAGACGACATCCGCACCTCGCAGTTTCTCCAGGGAATCGGCCCACTGATACTGTGCGGACGAAGAATTTGACAGCGCCGCAAAGTCCTCAGCCGCCCCCGGGTATGGCTTGTGAGTGGGCGGCGTGACTGCGATGAAGGACATCCCGGAGAGCGCTGCGGCATGGACAAGCGAGGTGCACACGTTGTTGCCGTCACCCACAAAGGCGATGGTCTTTCCCTGAAGTTCACCCCACTTTTCCTTGAGCGTGAACACGTCGGCCAAAGCCTGGCAGGGGTGTTCCTCATCCGTCAGCGCGTTGACGACAGGAATGGAAGCATGTCCGGCCAGTGAAACCACTGTCTCGTGGGAAAAGGTGCGGGCTACGATGGCGTTGAACCAGCGCTCCAGATTTTTGGCTACGTCGCTCAGCGACTCCCGTCCCCCCAGTTTCGATTCCTGATAATCGAGATAAACGGCGTCCCCGCCCAGTTGCTTCATCCCCAGCTCGAAGGTCAGTCGAGTCCGCAGAGAAGCTTTTTCGAAAACCAGGACGACGCTCTTTCCCGGGAGCATCTGACGAAAATGCGCTGGACTGCCTTTCACCTGCTCGCTCACTCGAAGCAGGCGCTGCCAGCCTTCCGGGGTTAAATCCTTCAATGAAACAAAGTCATTCATTGGCAATCTTTTTCCAGTACTTAATCTGCTGCTCGACCGAGGCCAATCCGGTGCTGCCTTTGTGGCGCCGCCGGGTCAGGACGCCGTTTGGATTCACAGCTTCCCGGACATCTGACTCGAACTCGGGCGCAAACTCCTGCATCTTGTGAAGCGAGAGGTCCTGCAGACGAATTCCCTGCTCCACGCAATAAGCCACCAGGCGTCCGATTTTCTCATGCGCCAGCCTGAATGGGACATTTTTGGCCACCAGGTATTCCGCCAGGTCAGTAGCCATCAAAAACCCGTCCTGCAGCACCTGGGCGATTCGCGTCCTGCGGATGCTGAAATGTGCCAGAGCCGGTTGCAGAACCTCCAGCGTGTCGGTCACGATATCGACAGCCGGAAAAAGGTGCTCCTTATCCTGCTGGAGGTCGCGGTTGTAGGACGTGGGCAGCCCTTTTAACAGTATTGCCAGGGCCGAGGCATGGCCGAGAACTGAAGCGGCCTTGCCCCGAGCCAGCTCCAGAACGTCCGGGTTTTTCTTCTGTGGCATCATGCTGCTGCCGGTGCAAAGCGCATCAGGAAGCTCTATCCACGCCACGGGCGTGCTGGCAAAGTAGATGAAATCCTCGGCCAGGCGGCTCACGTGAATCATCATCTGCGTTGCGATCTGGAGCAGCTCCAGCGCAAAATCACGATCCCCTACCACGTCATAGCTGTTCCGGAAGCTGGATGCGAAACCCAGCTCCCGTGCCGTGTTCTCAGGATCGAGCGGCAGCGTGCTTCCCGCCAGCGCGCCGGCCCCCAGGGGACTGATGGAATGCATTTCGCGGTAACCGGACAAACGCCGGTAGTCGCGGTCAAACATCTCGCAGAAACTCAAAAGGTAATGCCCCCAGGAAAGCGGTTGGGCGGCCTGCAGGTGAGTCCAGCCCGGAAACAGATCCGACTTCAAATCAGAAGCCCGGCCGGCCAGAACAGCCTGTAGAGCTCGGAGCCGCTCCTGCCAGCCGCCGGCGGTCCGCAGGCAAAACAGCTTCAGGTCGAGCGCCACCTGATCGTTGCGGCTTCGTCCGGTGTGAATGCGCGCGCCGGCTTCGCCCGCCAACTCCTGAAGACGGCGTTCGATATTCATATGGATGTCCTCGAGTTCGTCGCGGTAAGGGAATTCGCCCGACTCAATCTCACGCTGCACTTGATCGAGGCCCTTCAAAATTTGATCTCTATCCTCGGCAGAGAGGATTCCCTGCTCTGCCAGCATGCGGACATGGGCTCGGCTGCCTCGGATGTCGTCCAGAGCCAGTCGCCGGTCCAGGTGCAGGGAACGGGTGTAGCCGGCTGCGAGGGGATGGACTGCGTCTTTAAAACGGCCGCTCCAGAGCGGTTTGGTTGGTTTTTTCGGCTTTACATCCGCCCCGGTTTTGATTCGCGTCATTCGTGTGAAACCGTTTCCCCGCGCGGCTGCAGCATCGAGGCGATTTTCAGGCGCAGGCCCTGCAGCCGAATAAAGCCTTCGGCGTCGGCCTGCGTGTAAACCTGGTCCTGCTCGAATGTAGCGTAGGACGGATCATACAAACTGAAAGGCGAGCGGCGGCCCCGTATCACGCAGTTTCCTTTATAAAGCTGGACCCTCACTTCCCCCGTGATCTTTTCCTGTGAACTCTGGACGAACTGAAGCAGCAGCTTCATCTCAGGGGCAAACCAGAAGCCGTAGTAGATCGATTCAGCAATTCGCGCAGACAGCTCATCTTTTAAATGCTGCACTTCGCGATCCAGAGCCAGTGATTCCAAAGCCCGGTGGGCCTTGTGCAGGACGGTCGCACCGGGGGTTTCATAAATTCCTCGTGATTTCATGCCCACCATGCGATTCTCGACCAGATCCACCCGACCGACGCCATGGGCGCCGGCGAGGCGATTCAGCTCCTGCAGCAGAGCTAGCGGCTTCAGCAGCCGGCCATTCAGGCTGGTCGGGATCCCCTGCTCGAATTCAATTGCCAGTTCGGCCGGCTCGTCCGGCGCTTCCTGGGGGGACACCGTCCGCAGGAAAATATTCTCCGGGGGAGCCTGCCATGGGTCTTCCAGAATTCCTCCCTCATAGGAAGTGTGCATGACGTTCTGGTCAATGCTGTAAGGCTTCTCCTCCGTCGAGGTGATCTCGATGCCATTCTCCCGCGAATAGCGAATCAGATCGCTGCGTCCGCCAAATTCCCAGCTTCTCCAGGGCGCCAGAATCTTCAGATGGGGCGCCAATGCCTGATAAGTCAGCTCAAAGCGGACCTGGTCGTTGCCCTTTCCGGTGGCGCCGTGAGCCACGCAGTCGGCGCCCCACTCCTGGGCGACCCGCACTTGCTCGCGGGCAATGATGGGGCGGGCCAGCGAGGTTCCCATCAGGTATTCGCCCTCATAGAGCGCGTGGGACTGCACGGCCGGAAAGACGAACTCCCGTACAAAGCTCTCGCGCAGATCGGAAATGACCACCTTGTCGGCGCCCGTCCTGTAAGCTTTCTTTTCAATCGCTTGCAGATCCTCCCCCTGCCCCACGTCCGCCACATAAGCCAGGATGGGACAGCCGTGCTTCTGTTTCAGCCAGTGAAGCATGGCCGACGTGTCGAGCCCGCCTGAGTAGGCGAGGACGATCTTATTTATATTGTCTGAAGCCTTTGCCATAATTTTTTCCTCACTTTGCGGGCATCGTATCCTTCCGCCACAACCACCAGCAGCGTATCCTCTCCCGCCACAGTCCCGATGACACTGGGCAGATCCAGGTCGTCGATTTTATAGGCCAGAGCAGGCGCCATCCCGGTATCGGTGCGAAAAACCAGGAGGTTGCCGCTGGAGTCACAACGACGGATGGGCAGTCCCTTCCAGACGTCTAAAGCCGTATATTTATAAGTCCCTCGATCGGTTGCAGTTTTGACAACATTCAACTCCTTCAAATCACGTGAAAGAGTGGCCTGAGTCACTTTAAAACCCAGGTGGTGAAGTTTAAGACGCAGGCGCTCCTGGTTACTGATGCTGTCCTGCTCGATCAAGCTCAAAATGGCTTGTTGCCTGCGTTCTTTATGCATTATACGTAAATGAACGTATGATTATACAGAACATTTGTGATTGGGGATTGGTGATTTGTGATTGCAGAATTCCCCAATCCCCAATCCCCAATCACCAATCACCAATCCCCAATCACCAATCACTAGTAGTGTCCGGTTGAGCAGTTTTGAGAATGCTCTAACTTGTTAAACTGCATGTATTTATAAGACAAAGCGGCTGAACACGATTTAATTTTTTATTCAGAGGTTCAGGGGCATCCTTCCCAGGGGAAGGACTCGAACCATGAACTTTGGAAAAAGTGTGTTCTCTCAATTGGTGGAGCGGGTGCCTCATACCGCATTTCGCCAATGTGTCGAACGCTATCAGGGCAACCGCAGAACGCGTACGTTTTCCTGCTGGGATCAATTCTTGTGCCTGGCCTTCGCTCAACTCACATATCGGGAAAGTTTGCGCGATATCGAAGCCTGTCTGCGTGCCATGCCCGAGCGACTTTACCATATGGGCATCCGCGGGAAGGTGTCGCGCAGCACTCTGGCCGAGGCCAACGAACAGAGGGACTGGCGCATTTATGGCGACTTGGCCCAAGTGCTGATCTCGATGGCGCGGCCGCTCTACGTGGACGAGTCCTTCGGAGTCGAACTGCAGGAGACGGTCTATGCTCTGGATTCCAGCACCATAGACCTGTGTCTGAGTCTGTTTCCCTGGGCTCACTTCAAAAGTCAACAGAACGCCGTCAAACTGCATACTTTGCTCGATTTGCGCGGGCCGATTCCCTGCTTTATCCGCATTACCGAAGCCCGCGTTCACGATGTCAATATCCTCGACGAGCTGCTTCCCGAACCAGGAGCCTTTTACGTCCTGGATCGAGGCTACCTCGATTTTGCTCGTCTCTTTCGTTTCACTCAGGCCTCGGCCTTTTTTATTACTCGGGCACGCCGCAATTTCACGTTCCGGCGAGTCGCTTCCTTTCCGGTCGACAAGGCCTCCGGATTGCGATGCGATCAGCACATCCGCTTGAAAAGCTTTTATCCCTTGAAAGGATATCCCGACAAACTGCGCCGCATTCGCTACTGGGATGCCCAGACCGATCACCATCTCACTTTTCTCACCAACAACCTTTTGCTGCCGGCACTGACCATAGCCCAACTTTACCAATGCCGGTGGCAAATCGAACTGTTCTTCAAATGGATCAAGCAGCATCTGCGGATCCAAAGGTTCTACGGTACATCCTCCAATGCCGTCAAAACACAAGTCTGGACTGCCATCTGCGTCTACCTGCTCGTGGCTATTGTCAAGAAACAGCTCAAAATCGAACTCAGCCTCTACACAATTTTGCAAATTTTGAGCCTCACGCTTTTCGAGAAAACTCCAATTTCACAGGTACTTACGCATCCGAGTCAACATAATGAACAATATGAACCTTGTAACCAATTGAATTTATTCAACTTTTAACCGGACACCAGTGGTCTCGACGGCTTACCGATTCTGTACGCAGGTACGCTTTTACGTATTCCAATCGTTCAACATGTCCACGTTTCTCCGACCGAAGCCTATGAACAGTCTCTTCTTGCCTCGGGCAGAATTATCGCGGTTTCTGAGTTTGTGCGTCAGCAGGTGCTCAGATTTAATATTTCGAAAGACATAGTCCATGTGGTTCACAACGGACTGGATTGCTCTTATTATCGCCCTGCAAGATTCTCGAGAGAGAAAATACGGAAAGAACTGGAAATCCCACTCAATGCAAAAGTCGTCTTGGTAGTAGCGCGTCTGCATCCTCAGAAACGGCACGATCTCGTTCTGAAGGTTGCGTCTCAGCTGAAATCAACTCTGCCATCATTACGTTTGATATTTAACGGCGAGTCATTTGGCCAAACCGGCTACGAGGACAGTATTCGAGAAAGGGCCAGAGCCCTACGGCTTGCCGACCGTGTCAAGTGGATACCGTTTGTTCCAGATGTGAGACCGCTTTACTCGGCCGCCGACACTCTTGTGCTGTGTAGTGATCAAGAAGCGTTTCCAAGGTGTGTAACCGAAGCCATGGCCATGCAACTCCCGGTTGTAGTTACCGACTCTGGTGGACAGGTCGAGGTGGTAAAGAACGGCGAGACCGGCTTGGTTGTTCGGGCTGGCCATGTTTCTGATCTTGCTCGTTGCATACTGGAGGTATTGACTGACGAGTCCCTCTGCGTGCGAATGACCAAAGCTGCAAGAGACTACGTGGCTATCAATCTCTCCCTAGAGGGTCAGGTAGACGCCATCACAAGAATTTATGAGCAGCTATTGGCGTCGAAAATAACTGCTGGTCACTTAGATGCCTGAACCTCATAAAACATGATTTTACCGAAGCCGTCAGATGGTGTCTTCAAACGGTGGTAAACGGAGGCGAACGGGACCAGATGGCCTATAATGCAGAGGAATTATTAAAAACGATTGAAGCGATGCTCGCGGAAGAGCCCCGGCGGAGCCTAACGAGTATTCAGAAGGACCTGAAAATTGAACGTCACACTCTAGCGAGAGTAATCAGAAAGTGCTATCAACAGTCGTTCCGTAGGCGTCAGAAAGAGATCATTCTCAAGAAAGCACGAGAGCTTCTTGCCAAGCCCAATTTAACCATTAAAGAAGTTGCAATCACGTTGGGGTACCAATCTCCCCAGGCTTTCGATCGTCTCGTAAAACGGATTACCGGTACAACTCCTAGCCAACTTCGAAAGCAGCCCCACCAGACGCAGCCAAGCGAGCAAGATTCGGATTTCGCACATCTAACGGAGCGAGGTTCGAATAAAAAGAAGGTGAAGATGACAATGGACTAATTTAATTTAATACCATCAGGCTAAGATTTGCTCCAAAGTGCAACCTGTATTTACTTGAACACGCCGATGTTTCGTCGTAATCTTTCATTAATAAATTCTTGAGAGTACGAGTCGGAGTAGAGATTGATGATTGCTCATAACTCCCTCCACAGATCCGGACGTGCGGCGCTAGCGCATCCGGCTCCCCCCTTAGGTAATGACGTCTATTCGCCGGAGGGGATAGGGGTAGCAGATGTCGGCTGGCGGAAGCCACTGGGTCATCAGCCGGTACATGCGTTTCCAATTCAGCCGCTTTCTCTCACTGCGACGCCGAAGCGTGAAGTGCGAGTAGCGGCCGATCTGAAATCGAAAGTGGCTGATGGCTGCGCTGTTGGATGGCACGCCATCGTAGCGGACAAATCCGACGACCACAGAGCGAAGCCACCTTCCCTGTTCGGGTATCAGCGCATGCATTTGTTTTCCATCGGCCTTGGGAGTGTACGTTCGTCGGACGGGTTTCGCTCGGTAAGCCCTTGGGTCCCTCACTGCTCTTTGGCGTACCCGCCCCAGCGCGCTTTGCATCCTTTCCCGGCCTTGAATCCGGCAGGTGTTTTGCTGAGGCGAGTTTCCCTTGGTCGGAAGGCTTCCCTCCATCTCCTCCGCTGCCGCTGGCAGTCCGGCTTTGCTCGAAGACTTCGCGGGTACTCCCCTTCCGTCCGACTTCCCCTGCCCGTTCATCATCGGGGTGCGCCTTTCGGCTTCCCGACAGGGCCCTGGTTCGCTCCTAGGGCGAGCACGCATGACTCAAGTCCGGTGTGGGTGGCTAACCCTTCACCGTGCGGAACTTTCATCCGCAAACAACGCGCCGGTTTATCCCGGCGCACAAGGAGACTCCAATGAAGCTATCTCTTTTGCGCCTCTTTAGTATCATCGGATTGCTTACTGGGCTGCTATCCGTTTGGGCCTACTCGGATCATTGCTCCCAATGCGTCCAATTCGACGATGGAACTCACGGATGTATGGACGGTACGGGTGACGGCTGGAGCACATGCCTCCCTGAGACCAATGGCTTGGGTTGCTTTATCTCCGGGTCCTGTTAGCGCAAATTCGGCAGGCCCATGCTGAAAGCATCTGAAGGTCTCGTCTTTCTAGCTCTGGTGGTCGGCCTCGCGCCGACCCCCATGCTCGAGGCGCAACCCTTGAGGAAGGTCAGGATTGGTGACGAAGTACTTCGGAAACGAGCTACGAGAGCAATGAAGCCACAGTTTCCAGAAACTTCCTTAAGAAGAAAGGCTAGCGGCGTCGCGGTAGCTCAGGTCGACATCAGTGATACCGGAGAGGTCAATTCGGTAAAGGTTTTACAGGCTCCAGATCCAGAGACAGCAGCTTCGATGCAAGCAGCGTTAAAAAAGTGGCTCTTCACACCGGTAACAATTGATCAGAAACCGCTTCTCATGTCCGGAAAGGTCATTTTTTACTTTTTGATTGAGAATGGAAAAGGACTGGTACTCTCGCCAGCCGAGGTGAAGGAACGCAGAGAGAAGACAAAACGCTAGCCATGGGCGTTTTTCTATGAAATTTGCCTTTCGAATAGCTCACGGCCGCGTTGCGGACGCAATTATAATCGTACTGATTGGCTCGCTTCTTTATGTTCTTTGGCAGGTTTGGGGGACTGACCGCCAACACGATCAGAATCTGCAGTTGGGCTCGCAACTTAAGCTCTCTGGCGTAGAGTGGGCCGAGTCAGAAGCTACACTACTCCTCACATTATCCGTAAACTGTAGTACCTGCACCAATGAGTTGCCTTTTTATCGTCGCCTGATCAGCGTGGCTCGTGCAAATCGAGTTCCTGTCCTAACTGTCTTTTCCCAATCAAGAGCCGCCGCAACGAAATGGTTACGATCACGTGGCATCACACCTGATGGCGTTTATTCGGGTAATCTTCGGCACCTAGGCTTCATGATAGTACCGACTATTCTGTTACTGGACAACAAAGGGACAGTGACTCATTTATGGCCGGGAGCCATTTCATTTCGTGATCAACATTCATTGTTAAGAATCATCCAAGGGAAGTCCCCTCTCAGTCCGAAGACTGCTGATGGGCTCGATATACCGCCGGTTATCTCAGGCGTCGAGTTTAGTAGTTTTTTCAACAGGCATAAGGATGAGTTGCTAGTAGTGGATATTCGCGACCGGGATTTACATTCTTTAGGGCACTGGCCGGGCTCAATCAACATACCTGTAGATGAGCTCGATGCGCGCGGTCCAATCGATTTAGATCATTTCAAAATCATTGTAGTAGACTGTTTCAACGTACCGTATGCACTTTGCGCTCTGACTGCGAGTCGTCTAACGAGCTTTAGATTTGATCGAGTCATGATTCTGCATCGAGAGGCGGGCGGCCCCACGCCCTGCCGGACTTGCCCGGAATGAGTCAAAAGCTTAAGAGCCGATAGTGAGTGTATTTGCGGATATAAAGTATAGCTTGAGGACGCTCGCAGCGGCTAAAGGTTTCACGATTACGGCTGTACTGATTTTGGCAGTGGGACTCGGAGTCAATTCCGCTACATTTGCTATTCTGAACCGCGTACTTTGGACTTCTCCGAAGCACGTTCCTGATCCAGACCAGCTGTTCTGGATTGAATTGAAATATATGGCGGTTACAGGGCAGTCTGGGTATTCTCCGAATGTTTCCTACCCTCTTTACGAGCATTTAAAAGGAACTCTGGCAACCGCTTCTGGGCTCGCTGCTGAAGCTCAATACGAGATCGGCTTTGGCCAAGGCGCAGTGTCAGAAGAGATTCGGGCGCTCCTAGTCAGCACTAATTACTTTTCAGTTGTAGGTGTATCTGTTTTATTTGGACGCAGCTTTACAACCGATGATTCGTGGTCGCAGGTTGCAGTATTAAGTTACAAGTTTTGGAAGAGGAAGTTCGGCGGAGATGTATCTGTCGTCGGAGCTGACTGCTGGCTCGCAAACCGTTCCTACACGATCATCGGTGTTCTTCCAGAAGGGTTTGCCGGCACCGAGTTAAGATCTATAGATGTCTGGCTTCCAGTCGAAGCCGCTGCTGATGACGCGTATCCTTTGCCTGTAGCGCAAATCATCTTCAACCCTTCGGCAAATTGGATCCGGCTTCTCGTGCGACTAACTCCCGAACTTTCCCCAGAGGCATTGGCGACTTTTCTTTCGAACCGGCTCAGTTCTACCGATGTCAGCCCGTTTTCTACTCAGCCTATCTTGGACGTACGTGTGAGGCCGATACAGCCAATCCGATATGACAGCGCCAGTAGCGTCAGTTTAGCAGGATGGGGCACAGCTGTTTCCTTCCTCGCTTTACTGGTGGCATGCGGAAACGTCACCAATCTTTTGCTTTTGCGGAACATCTACCGAAGTCATGAGATTGCGATCCGGTCACAACTTGGTGCTACGCCTTGGAGATTGGCGCGACAACTACTGATTGAGTGTTTTCTTCTAAGCGGTCTGGCAGCGGCACTCGCTCTATGCCTTGTGTGGTTCACTTCATCGTTGATCACGGGGATCCTCATTGGTGAGAGCCTCGTGTTTACCGAATTGTTTAGTGGCCGTATTGCAATTGTTCTTATTGCAACTGGCGTGGTGACTACGCTCTTAACGGGAATGCTGCCTGCGTTACGTGCTACGCAGGTTGACTTGATCGAGGCTCTGCGGGATCGCATCAGTGAGCCTGCCTTTGCAACTAGTAAACTCCGGGCAGCGCTAGTTGTCGGACAATTGGCGCTGGGGTGTATTCTTTTGACCGGAGCTACACTCTTCTGGCGCAGCTTCCATAACGCGGCTGAAGTGGATCTGGGTTTCGACGCGACTAGGTCAGTCATTGTCGAGCTGCCGGGCTTGGAAAAATTGGGATACACTGCTTATCAGATTCGGGAGCTCTACAACCAGCTTGCTGGAAGGGCCACGCAGATTCCGGGCGTGGAGGCCGTAAGTCAGACAAGCAGTCTACCGTTTCGGCTTAACATGGTCGTAGGATGTAAGACGCTAGACCGTGAAGTCCCGGCTCGAGGTGAGACCTATCTTTATGCAGTAACGCATGAATATTTTGCGACGATGGGTATGAAAATGCTAGACGGTCGGAGTTTTGATTGGGCAGATTCCGAATCTTCCAAACCGGTGGTTATTGTCAACCAAAAAATGGCAAGTCTTTTTTGGCCCGGTCAAAAGCCAATAGGCGGGTGCCTCTACATAGCCAGAAGCATGATTTGTACGGAAGTTATAGGCGTAGTGGCGGATTCAGTCGTTTCGGGCTTTAAAGAGGAGAGTAAAATGCAATATTTCATTCCTTTAGGTCAATCGTCTCGATATCAATTCCCGATTCAGGTCCGAGCCCTTGTTATTCGGGCACCGAGCGATCCCACGGTTCGTCAAAACTTAACAGAAGCGCTCAGTAACCTGCCGAATGTCCCCTACATTAGGACGCGATCATTGGACTCTGAGCTTGAGCCTCAGCTCAGAATCTGGAAAAGAGGCAGTATTCTATTTGGTGTGCTGAGCGTAATCGCATTTACTATTGCGATTGTGGGGTACTATGGCCAACTAGCGTATTGGCTGACCAACCGAAGGCACGAGATCGGCATCCGAGTCGCTCTTGGCGCTAGTCCAGCGCGTTTGGTACGTTTCATGCTCCGGCAGGCTCTTGTTTTAAGCGCAATCGGGTTATCACTGGGAATACTCGCCTCGGCTATTCTGACTCGATTCATGGAGAGTCTGTTTTATGGCATTACAGCGAATGATCCGGTTACACTCGGTGCTGTGGGGGTTGTGTTCCTTTCCGTAACATTGATCACGTCTCTGGTTCCTTGTTACCGCGCAATCACGATTTCGCCAGCCGATTCTCTGCGTTCTGACGGGACCGGAAGTAAATTTTAGCACGGCGATCCGCGATGCGACCTGTCGCTGACAAAAGTGGTCTGATTCGTGCTGCTGCCGGTGGTATTCACGGTCGCCGCGGCAACGCTGCTGGGGCGCTCGAACTGCTCCACCCCGCCTGGGGAGTCCGCATAGGCTGTCATTTCGACCAGCTTGCCGCAGTTCAGCTGCTGGACGGCGCTGTGCGGGCTGACCGGAATGTTAGGCTCGACGTCTTTGAGCGCCGTGACCCCGTTGGCCAGCTCGACCGCCGCTCCGGCGGCGCCGTGGATCAGGTCGTGAATCGGCGGATTGCCCTCTAACGAGACCAGCACGCGGCTGCAGTAATGCCCGACCAGATCCGCATTCTCTTTCAGAAGCGCGCCCCCGGCCCAGAGTACGATCGAGATTCTTTCCTTGTGCAGCCGGGCGCAAAAGTGCCAGAAGCTGCTGTGAGGCGACGACTCGCCGGAAAGCAGAATCGAGCGCACCCCAAGCCTGCTCGCTCTCTACGGCCCCAACGGCCTCAATCAGGTCCACCACCTACTGGAAAACACTCAGTAGCGCAATCGTCAACCGCCTTCTGCTCAAGCAAAATACAATTTAAGCCAAGAATCCGGTCCCGGGACCTCTGCGGGCAAGCGTCGTCAAACGGGTTGTCGCTACAGATCGCGTGATTAAAACAGTCCTCGCCCAGTTGTTTCGACATTACGTTCTGGAAATGCTCAGCGCCATCTTCGGCTCTGCGCCCTGCCAGCGCTTGAACATCGGACCGTCTCATCGCCGCAAAGACAGCGGGTTGAACCAGCGCAGCCCGGGTGTTCAGCGACAATTAGAATTCCCGAACGACGACAATTAGAATCCCCGGTTTTTTGACGAGGTCGAAGGCATGTCGGACAGGTGTTGCAGCCTACCGGCATGATCACAGATGAACAAGTCAGAAGACTGAGGAGATTTATGCAGAAAGAGAAAACGTTGGGCACTGCCGCTGCCCAAGCGGGGATGGATGAGAAGACGGCTCGAAAGTACCGGGATTCGGGAAAGCTTTCGAGCCGGATGAAGAAGCCGCGGACCTGGTGTACGCGCTCGGATCCGTTCGCCGAAGTTTGGTCGGAGGTCGAATCGATCCTCACCACCGATGCGACGGTGGAAGCCAAAACGATCTTCGATCATCCGGGTCGGACCCAAGAAGGGCGTTTTCAGGAAGGACAACTGCGCACGCTGCAGCGAAAGATCAAAGTCTGGCGTGCGCAAAAAGGAGAACCCCAAGAGGTGATCTTTGCGCAAAGCTACCGACCGGGAGAACAATGCCCATCCGACTTCACGCATTGTGAGGAACTCGGAGTGACGATTCAGGGGCAGCTGTTTGAGCATCTGCTTCATCACTGTGTGCTCGCCTACTCGAACTGGGAGCATGCGACTATTTGCTTTTCGGAATCGTTTGAAGGTCTGTGGAGCGGACTGCAAAACGCGCTGTGGGAGCTGGGTGCAGTTCCCGAAGAACATCGCACCGACAGTCTGTCGACGGCCCTCAACAATCTCAAGGATCGGAAGGAGTTCACGGAGCGCTACCAGGGCCTCTTAGATCACTATGGCCTGCGGGCCGGTCACAGCCAGGCGGGCCAGGCCCACGAGATCGGAGACATCGAACAGGCGCATCATCGGTTCAAGCAAGCCCTGGCTCAGGAACTGATCTTGCCGGGGAGCCGCGAATTCGAGAGTCGCGCGGCCTACGAAAGTTTCCTGCGTCATCTGTTTGCGTATTCCGGGCAAGTTGTCCACTGATTCCGGGGAAGTTGTCCACCCCCCGGAGCGAAGCGACGCTGGGTCGTCAGTATTCTCTCTCAGGTGGACAACATCCGTCAAGAAACCTGAGTATCGTGGTGGTAATCAACATCATCTCCTTTCTTTTTTTAGAACCGGCAACTCAGTCAAAGATTGATCAAGTTGCCGGTAATCCAATGCGCCGCCGCCTGTCATGATTGATCAACGGCCCAAAGCTGCCCTTTCACACTTTTCCACAGGCCCTACTACTGCGACGATCCTCATGGGGAGGTTCATCTCATTCAGCCAAGACCGACCGGACATTTCATTTGCTATAAAAACCGGTCATTTTAATTTGCTGTTGACAGAGCTCATCTAAAAAGAGGGGCGGAAAAGCGACGATTTCTTTGGGAAGAGTAGGATCACGGGCCTGAAGAATCTCCCAGGGGGATGGGTGGTTTTTATAGCTGTTTTTGCGAGCGGCGTTGAACCAGAGGTTGTAAGTGGTAGATTTGGTCAGAAAGTCGGCTCGATTTTTAAAGGCCCCCACTTCGTAAAATTCATCCTCAATCAAGCGATGAGTCGTTTACACATCCGATTCTGTTTCTTCGATGATAATTTAGGTATCTCTTCCCACGGGTGTCCGGTTATAAATCCCACAATTTCAGCTGGTTAGAGTGACTAACATTATAGATTTGGGACGCTTCTCGTGCAAGTAGTTGGTAAATTGGAACTTCCTCAAAGGCGTTTACGCTTAAAAC
>JBOGJG010000332.1:0-1566 GCA_050747825.1 Acidobacteriota bacterium
GTACTGACCCGCCCCCAAAATCAGCACCGGTCTAAAATGGAAAATTCCGGCTCCTGACCCGCCCCCAAAATCAGCACCGGTCTAAAATGGAAAATTCCGGCTCCGTAGGCCTGCCGGACAAGTGGGCCTCCCTTGCCTGGCGGGCGAATTCAGCGGGTGTTGCCCACTGCAATGCAGAGTGGGGACGCGTCTCATTATAGTACTGCCGCCACTCGTCAATCTTGCGCCTGGCATCCTCCAAAGACAAGAACCAATGTGCGTTGAGACACTCCTGCCGCAACCGTCCATTGAAGCTCTCTACCTTCGCATTGTCCGTTGGTTTACCCGGGCGGCTGAAGTCAAGTTCGATGCCGCGCTCATAGGCCCATTTGTCCATGACCTTGGAAATGAATTCGCTCCCGTTATCAACTTTGATAATGGCAGGTAACCCCCGCTTCGTTGCAATCCGGTTGAGCGTATTCACGACATCCTCTCCTTTCAGGCTCTGGCCTACCTCGATGGCCAGACTCTCGCGCGTATAGTTGTCCACGACGGTCAAAGCACGCAGGCGCCTGCCATCGAACAATGCATCGGCCACGAAATCCATACTCCAGATCTGATTCATTGCCGTAACAAAGTGTTTGGGCTGGCGCAGTCGCGCCGACTTGTTGCGCTTGGGACGCTTGAACCGTAATGAGAGCCCTTCCTCCCGATACAACCGGTAAACACGCTTGTGATTGTCCCTGAAGCCTTCCCGTTGCAGCATGACATGCACGCGCCGATAGCCATAATGCACCCTGGCTGCCGAAATTTCCCTGATGCGCATGCGCAACACTGCTGAATCACGGGCGCGTGACTGATACCGATAGACTGAACTCGACATCCTCAGCAACCTACAGGCCTGTCTCAAACTGGCGCGGTAACGGTCACCTAACTCGTCGATCAGGATGCGCTTGCGGGAAGGCTTCAGAGCTTTTTTGACAACACGTCCTGCAGCATGGTCTTGTCCAGGCTCAAATCCGCCACCAGCCGCTTGAGCTTGCTATTCTCTTCCTCCAATTGCCGCAACCGCCGCAGTTCCGAGGGACCCAGCCCGCCATACTTCTTTTTCCAGTTGTAAAATGTGGCATCGCTGATGCCCATCTTCCTGCAGACCTCTTCGACCGGTGTGCCCAATTCGGCCTGCTTCAGCCCAAAGGCAATCTGCTGCTCCGTATACTTGCTCCTTTTCACGTCATGACTCCTTCATCAAGGTTAAAATCATGCCGGAAATTCTACTTTTAAATGGTACTGTTTTGTGGGGTAGGGTCATGTTTTCTGGGGGGATTACCGTTGTGCTGGACTGCTGGTTAGCCATGATACATACAGTATAGTGTATGGATAACATAATAATTATTAATTATCAATTATGATTTTTGTTATTTATAGTAGGCACAAATGCCGAACCGGGCTGGAAGCTTCGGAACTTGGGCCAAATGAGTTGAAACAATGCGTCATCTTTGATTGTGGCGTTCTGCTGAAAGGAGATAGTGATGAGTGTTAAAAAGTTTAATGCGGGTGTTAAGGAGTATCGCCAAACCTACTGGA
>JBOGJG010000333.1:0-2500 GCA_050747825.1 Acidobacteriota bacterium
AACAGTCGCCACCCCCTGGCTTGTGCCCCCCACGCCTGGTTGCCCAGACATAGGGCCCCCTTCTCCCGAAGTTACGGGGGTATTTTGCCGAGTTCCTTCAACGCAGTTCTCTCAAGCGCCTTGGTATACTCTACCAGTCCACCTGTGTCGGTTTAGGGTACGGTCTGATGTGGGGGCTATTTCCTGGAACCCTTTCGCTGCCAATCCAATCCGATAAGGACTGACAACTTTTGGGATTCGTCACACACCCACTGGCTGAGGAATATTAACCTCATTCCCATCGACTACGGCTTTCGCCCTCGCCTTAGGAGCCGGCTAACCCTGCGCTGATTAGCATTGCGCAGGAACCCTTGGACTTACGGCGGGAGTGTCTCTCACACTCCTTATCGTTACTCATGTCAGCATTCGCTCTTCCGATACCTCCAGGTACCCTCGCAGGCACCCTTCGCAGGCTTACGGAACGCTCCGCTACCGCGTCAGGAATCAGATATCAGTAGTCAGCGATCAGAAGGGTTGCTCCAACTCGTATAGAGTCCCTGCAACATGCGTGCGATTTGGTGATATTCGTCGCGCCAACGCTCACAATTCTCCTGATCTATATATTTCAGATCCGAGCAATATCTCAACCAGACTTGCATCTCGTCCGCCGAGCCGATCGCCATCAGTAGATAGCGCTTGAACTCCGCACTCGAACGGCGCTGCTTGCCGAAGCCCTCGGCAATGTTTCCACAAATCGACTTGCTCGCCCGGCGGATTTGATCCGCCAACGCGTGCTGCTCGATCTTGGGAAATTGCAGTGTCGCCTGATGCAAATCCAGCGAGATGCGATACGCTCGCTGAAACACTTCGAGGTCCTCGAAAGACGAGAGCTTAGATGCGCTCACCACTTCGTCTCGTGGCCTCTGATTTCTGACTTCTGATAACTGATTCCTGACACCCGCAGCTTCGGTGAATGGCTTAAGCCCCGATACATTGTCGGCGCAAGAATCCTTATTTAGACCAGTGAGCTGTTACGCTTTCTTTAAAGGATGGCTGCTTCTAAGCCAACCTCCTGGTTGTTTTGGGATTCTCACATCCTTTCACACTTAGCCATTACTTGGGGACCTTAGCTGGCGGTCAGGGCTGTTTCCCTTTCCACGACGGACCTTAGCACCCGCCGTGTGTCTGCCGGATAGTTCTTCTCGGTATTCGGAGTTTGGTTAGGTTTGGTAAGCCGGTGAGGCCCCCTAGCCCATCCAGTGCTCTACCCCCGAGAGTATTCGTCCGACGCTCTACCTAAATAGATTTCGCGGAGAACCAGCTATTTCCAGGTTTGATTGGCCTTTCACCCCTAGGCACAAGTCATCCCCCGTCTTTTCAACGACGGTGGGTTCGGCCCTCCAGTGAGTGTTACCTCACCTTCAGCCTGCTCATGCCTAGATCACCTGGTTTCGGGTCTAATCCGCCGAACTTGACGCCCTATTCAGACTCGCTTTCGCTGCGCCTACACCTAACGGCTTAAGCTTGCTCGGCAGACTAACTCGCTGACCCATTATACAAAAGGTACGCCGTCACGGGCTCGCCGAAGGCGAGCCCTCAGGAATCAGAGATCAGATGTCAGCAGTCAGACGGTGCAATCTCTTGCTCGCGCGTTGCCGCGCGCTCGTTCTGATTTCTGATTTCTGATTTCTGACCCCTGGGCTCACCTTTGGTGAGCCCGCTCCGACTGTTTGTAAGCATCCGGTTTCAGGTCTCTTTCACTCCCCTCGTCGGGGTGCTTTTCACCTTTCCCTCACGGTACTGGTTCGCTATCGGTCGCACACGAGTACTTAGGCTTGGAGAGTGGTCTCCCCATGTTCAGACAGGATTTCACGTGTCCCGTCCTACTCGAGTCTTCAGCAAGGCATTACCTGTACGGGGCTGTCACCCTCTGAGGCCCAACTTTCCTGATGGTTCCAGTTGTCCTTGCTAAAGCACTGGCCTAGTCCGCGTTCGCTCGCCACTACTAGCGGAGTCTCGGTTGATGTCCTTTCCTCCGGGTACTGAGATGTTTCAGTTCCCCGGGTTCGCCTCGCCATCCTATGTATTCAGATGACGATACCGCCGAAGCGGTGGGTTGCCCCATTCGGAAATCCACGGATCAAAGCTTGTTCGCAGCTCCCCATGGCTTATCGCAGCGTACCACGTCCTTCATCGCCTGTGTGCGCCAAGGCATCCACCAGATGCTCTTAGGTCACTTGATTGCTCTCATCATCAATACCCATCCGAAGATAGATGAGCACGATGCTGAGTCGTTCTTAAATCAATGCCTGTCCTTGGCTTGCGCCAAACACAGACATCGACGTTAAGACCAGATTTTCATCGAGACTGACCCAACAGCGAGGCGGTTAGCTTCGCTGACCGGGGTAGGCGACTCTCTCAGCACGAGCTTGCGCTCGTGCGGCTTGAGAAAGCCTCAGGTCAATCCCCTCTTCACGATGTAAAAGATGTCCGCAGGCGCGACGTTGTCATCGCCGGCGGA
>JBOGJG010000334.1:0-21208 GCA_050747825.1 Acidobacteriota bacterium
AAGTGCGCTATCGTCGCGAGCCGGGTACCCTATGGGTGCGGTCTGATGGCCAGTGCCGCCGCGACCCGAAGGGCTGGGGCGCTTGGACCCGTCTTCAGCGTTGCTCGTCAGTTGCCTATTCCCGATCGGCGCCTTCCTCGCGCCTTGAATACGGGTCAAATCGCCTCCAGCGATAGCGCACTTATTTATGTTACGAAGCACTAGAATATGCTGATGTCCGGGCGCTTGATTGTCCCGAAGGCGCCAATGCCTTTCAGGAAGAAGGAAAAGCGAAACTGGCGCTCCTGGCGTATGAATTCGCTGTCCCCGCCAATCCCAAGATTGAAGCCCTGGTATTCCAGAGAGAGACCAAAACAGTCCCAGAAATAATTCACACGCGACCGGAAGGTCAGAAAGCGGGAGATTTCGGCATCGTAGCTGAAGAGCGAGGACACTGAAAAGCCGCGGTCAAAGTTCCCGAAGGCGACGTGTCCCTGTATCTGCTCACTGTTAAAGGTTCCCGGCTCCAGTTCTTCTGTGACGAAGTAAGTGGTGCCCAGGTTGAACCCCTGTCGATTCAAGAAGCCGGTCACTGAAAAGTTACGCATGCGGTCGAAGCGGGGGTCAAAATCGCCGCGAATGTCAAAGCTGTAACTGGGAGTGGGATTGATTCGGACCGCCGTAACGAGCGGAGAATAGTCTCTCGCAGTCGCGCCATAAGGGAAGCCGGTCAAAGTGTTGATCGGAAAGAACTGATTGATGGCACCCTGCTTGAGAGCGCCCCCGAAATCCGGATCGAAAAAATGGTGCTGCGCCACCTTGATCGAAAGCAACTCGTGGTTGACGCCGGCGCCGTCTACTGTTCTTTTGATGAAGAAACGATTAAAAAGGGCATACTCCACGCTGTTGGTTGAAGCAATTGCGTCTCGCTCGTCGAATCGAATGACACGGTCAAATTCGTCGATGCGGGAAATGTAGCGATACTTCAAAGTGGGCTCGATCAGATGCTTCCAGGCGGCAATGCCATCCCCTCCTGTGTAAATTTTGGAGAGGCCCCAGCCTTTCAGATCCACGGAGACCTGCAGGTATTCGCGGTTGAGATCCTCGCCAAGGACACTAAGCGGCTCTCCCTCGGCGGAATCTCCGCTCAGGCTGTCGCTATAAAAGGTATCCCGGAATCCCAGGCGAGGCGTGAGACGCAGTCCCTGAAAGAGCGGAACTGAGAAATACAGTTGAGGGAAGAAATCGAACCTTTGCGTCACGCCGGGTGTTTCGGCAAAGTGATCGCTCCGGCTGAGCGCGCCTGCCGAAGTGTCGAGGTCGAGGTAGGCTGGCCAGTCGAACACCTGTTGCCCAAGCAGCTTGAAATTGAAGGTGGGCTTGCTCTGAATGACCACATTGTCGAAAACGGGAGCAGCCGCGCCTTCAACGTCCCGGACCGGAAACAGCGTCTGATCGCTGGAGAAGAAAAGGTTGAATGACTTGGCCCCTGAGTTGTTAGTCAGGAAGACGCGCGAGTTTTCAGTAGGGCGTGTGGCGGCGAAAAAGTTATCGGAGAAGACCTGGCGGAAAATGAAATTAGTCACAAGATTGAAGTCGGCGACAGCTCGGAAGCCCTCACCGAAGCGCGTCTGGCCGATTCCATCGATACTGGCGCCTCCCTGCCCTTTGCGGTCGTTAACCAGGTAGCCGTCGAATTGCAGGTAGGAGACCTGGTTGGGGCGGGCGCGAAGAGTCAGCCCGTAGCCGAATCCGCGCTTGGAGAAGTAGTCGCCGCGAATCATGGCGTCGGCGCTCCGGCCCAGAACCAGGTAGAAACTTTCGCTGATGCGGCGGCCTTTATCCGATGAGTTCCCGGTGGTGGGGAGCATTAAGCCGCTGGAACGCTCCTTTTCCGCTGTGGGAATGATCAGGTAAGGGAAGTAAAAGAGAGGAACCTGTTTGATCCTGAAGAGAGTGTGCTTCAGGCGGGCTGTGCCATCCAACTCGATATCCGCTTCGCCCGTCTTGAAACTCCAGAGGGGGAGGGCTTCTTCGCAGGCCGTGAGAAATCCGTCCTGGACTTCGTAAGTGGCTGGGCCGGTTTTGATGAGTTTATCGGCCTTGATGAAAAGCTCCTGCTCTGTGAAGCCGCTGGCATCGTAGAGAGTTCCGGTGTTGGTCTTGAGGTTGATCTCGGCGCGGCTCCCCTGCAGCCACTGGAGCCCGCGTGTCAACTCGAATCCGCCTTCCACTTGGACGAGTCCGCTGACTGGATTGTAGATCAACTGCGGCGCCTTGAGCAGGGCGTCGCCATAGGTGACGATCACGCTGCCTTCGGCCACCCAGCGCTCCTCCGACTCCCTCAGCAGCCGATCTGCTTCAATGACGACCGTGCCGCCCTCATAAGGAAGCTCCGCCCGGGCGCGGTCCTGCGAAAACGCAGAAGAGGTGATCAACAGGCTCGAAAGAACCGGGATGCACAGCATCAGACGCATCTGATTAAGATATCAAAAGGCCTCCACTCGTTCACAGCATTGGCTTGTGATAACATGCTTTCCTGCCGTCCTCGGCCAGGCACTGGCAATGTTTTTGGAGATTGAATGGCAGAAAAACTGAAAAAATCGGGAGTGACACCGGAGGCGAAGCCGGGAGATCAGTGGCCTTCCTACACCATGGTGGAAGACCGCATGAAGGAGATTTATTTCAAATTCTACCGCGAGACTTATAAGTCGTCCCAGATCGACCGTAAGACCAAGGAACTGATTGCCATTGCCGCCTCATTGGGCTTTAAATGCGAGGGTTGTCTGCGCGGGCATCTCCAGAAAGCCCTAAAATACGGCGCCAGCAAGGAAGAGATCAGCGAAGCCCTATCCATTGCCATGGGCGTTGCTGCCGCCTCCGTGGTGGACCAGAGCGATATCGTGTCCGAACAGCTCAAAATCAAGCACTTCAAATAGCCCAGCCCTGAATTCCGCGGGCAAAATATTGATTTTCTTTTCCCTGAAAATAAGTTATGAATAAGTGGGCAAAAAAGTTGGGTCCTGGAGTAGGGGGGAGGGCAACCATTTCCAGGACCCATGCAGAGGCTCATTTCTGAGTCCACTGTATAGGATGCGCCTCCGCCCAAAAAGTTGGCAATTTTTGACCAATTTTTATTAAATCCAACCCGTGCAGGGACATCAGGAAGAGTTGAAAGCCAGGCTTAGAGAACAGTTGGACGCTTTTCTCTTTTTTCATCTGGGGGCGGATGCCGAAGTGGCCTTTCGCGAGCAGCCCGGCGCTCTGTCCATCTCGGTTCAGCATCGCCGCGTCAGCCCTTTTGAATTCACTCTTGACCGCCACCGGCTCGAAGACCTGCTTGCCAAACCCGACGAGCTTGAACGCTTTCTGCTCCACCAGCTTACACTTCACCGCCGATAGTGATAGGTTGGCTACTGAAAAACCGGCGGACAGTTTTTTCTTTATCCATGGTCCCGGCAGGGTGCAGGGCACTTAAAATAGAGAAAATAGAGGGACGCTCCACTCGTTTACCTGGTTTGACAATTTCGGAGCTGTCCTGCTAAAACGAGTGCTTTCCATCCCGACGGCCCCATCGTCTAGTGGTTAGGACGCCGCCCTCTCAAGGCGGAAACACGAGTTCGACTCTCGTTGGGGCTACCAGCTTTATGATGGGGCGGACTCCTGAAGGCGCCGGTAGCAAAGCGGCCGCTACCGCGGCTTGGGAAGCCGCTGACCTGTGTCGGCGCCTGCGAGTTGCAGATGCAGAGGTTTTCGGCAAACTGAAGACCGTCGCCGTATGCTTGGATCGAAATCAGAAAGTCACCGGCTTTATCAATGATCTCAACCAGGTCCTGCCTGTCATCGGGCAGGTCCAGCAGGGAGAGGAATCGCTCTTCACTCGATGAACAAGTTCACGCGCATTCAAGGCCAGTACCTTGCGTTCATTTACGCGTACACGAAGATCCACCGCCGGGCACCGTCTGAGGCTGACATGCAGGCATATTTTGACCTAACAGCACCTTCGGTGCATCAAATGGTCCTCACACTGGAAAGGCGCGGCCTCATCTCGCGAATTCCCGGCCAGGCCCGCTCAATACATTTATTAATTCCGCCAACGGAGCTCCCCTTATTAGAATAGATGCAACGCAGTTTCCAGCCCGGCGTTAGCGGCCACCCGTAAGAGCTGTCAAGACGTGGCTAAGCGCTAAGGCCGGGCATCACATACGGAAATCCCCTCTTGACTAGCGGCATAGTCCACAATCAACTGGTCGGCAGTTACCAAGGGAATGCCTGCCAGCATAGCGGATGCGATCAGCATCCGATCAACTGGATCTCCGTGCGGTGCCCCCGGAAGCTCGGTGCTCAGGAGCAAAATTCCGCGGTCGAGCGGCAGGAAGCTGAAACCGGAGATGTCCGAGACGAAGAGCCCCTCTCGGCGTATGCACTGCCTCAGCAAATCGACGGCCCTGGCCGACATCTGACCGGAGGCTGCGTCCAGGTACCATATCCAAATATGAGTATCGATCAGAGCAGGACCCGCAAAGTTTTCCTGCCTGTCGGGTCTCCAGACGCTTGGAAACCTACTCATCCCAAGACTTGTGATCCGGACCGACTATGTCCCCGTGATAGATTACCGTCCCCTTCATGTGGCCGAACGAATCGGGAACCTCATCATCCGCCGGCACGAGCTTGGCCACGGGTTTGCTGTACTTGGTAATGACAATCTCTTTGTGGGTCTCTTGCACATCGTCCATTAATTGCAGGCAACGGGTCTTGAACTCACCGGCCGCTATGGTTAACTTGCGCATTCAGGTCCTCCAGAATCTGATATTACCATGGTCATAAGACTATGACCATATAAAATTCCCGATAGGAGGAGTCCCTACCGGATCCGAACGCACATCCACTCGCGCAACTGCAAAAGGCAGGAGCTTTAGCTGCAATTGCCCGCCAGTGGTTCTTTGGGTGGTTCCAGCACTCTTGCGAAACTTCTGAGGATGGCGCATCGCTTCGGTGACACTCTGTTCATCAAGATATCTAATGGCCACATCACCTTTGAGTTCAGCGCTCCTGATTTGAATGAGCTGCACGTCCGGGCACAGGTTAGCCAGGAGAATACAGGTACGGTTGCCTTTACGCACGGCAAACACTTCAGCCCTTAATGGCTGGTTCGATCGGGACGGAATGACCCGGCCTCCGGCGAATTCCCCGGCGTCCGCCAGTACGTGGTAAAGCGGAAAGGCCGTGCTTCCGCCTTCCATGACTCCAGCGGAGCCAGTGGTTTCAAAGAAGGTGATGCTGTGAGCCCCGCTCTCGCAGAGATATTTAAGACTCCCCAGCGTCCAACCTGCGCCGAAGAGCGATCTCTGCCGGACGTCTGCCCGGGGCCGCGGGCACAGGGTAAGGGGAGTGACGGCCACGGGCAGATTGTTCGAAAACTCCCGGGCGTTGGCGACAGTCTGGCCGAGCATCTCCAGCGCTTCGACTAGCGACTTGTTGTCGAAGGCATGGACCTGAGGGTTGGCCGAATAGCAGACCAGATCGAGAACTTGCACAGGAGGGCGCTCCCGGTTCAATTCGGTGAAATTCGCACTGCTCCCAGCCCCGAATTTCGCTCCGGAGTCATATCCAGTAAGTATTTGCCGGGCCAGCGCCGCCCATCTCTGGCGCGTTGATTTCTCCTGAACGTGAAAGATCAGCCAGGCGGCGATTTGCGGCTGAAGCGCCCTAACTTCTTTGAGAAGACCGCGAAGCTCATCCTCAGCTTGGTCGGTACAAAACAGAGCGAGTTCGAGCGGCAGTCCGAGAGAATTCACCTCGCTGGCAGCTCTCCTGAGATGGCCGCGATAACCCGGTTCAGAGAGCCTGAGATCCACACGGAGATGAGCGGGATTGAGCGCCGTCAGGAGGTCCTTTTCCGTGTTGTACAGCGGCCGCTCATGCCTGGACAGGCACAATCCGATGCGCGGCATTTCAGTGGAAGCCGCGCCGGCGATGCTCACGGTCACGTCGCCCGCGCCGAATTTCAAACTGGAGACTCGGCGCGAGATCTGGCCCCGAAGGGCCAAAGCTACTGACTGGGTAATAGAAGTTCCTTTCTTCACCTGAGCCGGGAAGGGAAGACTCGAAGGAGTGCAGTAGGTCTTATAAGAAGCATCGGTCCAGTTTCGCTGGTCCTCCATCTCGAAGACATCCCCTTCCATTCGGATCTCGGCGCTCAAATTCGGAAGCAGTTTGTGCGCAATGGCCCTGATTTCTTGAAAAGGCTGGTGCGGAGAGATGCGATACGGAAAGACTCCCTTTTCTCTGCGTCCATCTGTTTTTTCAATGACGCAAGGCTTTCCCGCGCACTCGCGAATCGGGTGGAGCACGCAAAAGCCGATACGGTTGCGCCAGAAGGTGCGGCGGGCCGTTCCCTCCATCGAAAAGGTGATCAGGCCCGGGGCATCTCCCCGGATTAAGCCTTTCCACAGAAAATCAATATCGTCCTTCTTGCACTCGGCCCAGAAGGAAATCGAGAAGCTCTCCGGCCCTTTCTGGATATCCAGGTCAAAGACCCTGGGCATGATGGTGCCCCATTGGCGATCTCGAACGGCGCAATAGATACCGCGGATGACCTCTCGATCGTCGAGCCTGATGCGGCGTAGAAAGGCCAGCTCGGGCTCGAATATGGCCGACAGAGTTCCGGCCTGTAATTCCACCTGGCGCGAGGGCGGATCTTCCTTACCGTAGTAGAGGAAATTCCTACTGGGTACGGACATTCACAAAACCTACTTCGAAATCCTCACCATTGATTCTGACAGACTGGCCGGAGCGTGCCGACTCATAGCAGGCAAAGACCAGGCGCATCGTTTCCAGGTTATCCTCGCCCGAGGTCTCGGCCCTGGCCTTACCCTGCAGCGCTCCCAGCAGGTTGGCGCTACAGGGCACGATGCTGGCGTGCACCAGGTTATAGGCGGGATCGGCCCAGCCGTAGCGCGGCGGAGGGCAGCGTCTAGCGTGAGTGCCCGAGCCGGTAGTAAGACGAATCCAGTAGTCGGGGCCCAGTTCGACAGATCCCTTTTCCCCCTCTACGAAGATAAAAGTCTCGGGGAAGCGCTCATGCTCCATCCGGGTGGCATAGCTCATCTCACAAATCACGGTCGGGTTGCCGCTCATCTTCAGAACGACGGTCGCGACGTCCTCTCCCTTGATGCCCTGATTGATCCGTTCGGTATGGCAGTACAGGTTTTCAGCCTCGCCAAACAGAAATCGAGCCACATCCAAAATGTGGCTTCCAATATCACTCAGAATAAATTGATTCAGCTCGCGAAGGAAGGGTTGGTTCTGAAAAACCGGAAAGCTGGAGCAGAATTGGATTCGGGCCCTGAAGGGCCTTCCAATGGAGCCGTCCTGTAATATTTTCTTGAGGCTGCGAATAGGCGTTTGCCAGCGCCAGTTTTCGTGAATGAGGAAGGCAACTTTCGCCTGCCGGCAGGTCCTGACCATTTGTTGCCCACTCTCAAAGGAGGGGGCCATCGGCTTCTGGCAGATCACGGGCAGGCGGCGCTCGGCCACCATCTGGACGAAGCGGCCGTGCGAGTCCGCATCGGTGATGATGTCGATGAAATCAAGCGATTCGCGATCCAATAATTCTTCAGGACAGTCGTAAACGCCGGCGATTCCGAATTCCGATGCCAGTGCTTCAGCCTTTGATCGAGTGCGATTGTAGACGGCGACACATTCGACTGCGTCCAACTCATTCCAGCCGGCCAGTTGAAAGCGGGACCAGAAGCCAGTTCCAAAAATTGCGAATCGTAATTTGCTCATGTTGTTTTCTCAGTTCGGATTTTGCGCCGCCGGAGCTTTGAAAGTTGAGTGTGTCGGAGACTGTCGATGAATACTGCCATGAAAATGATCAGTCCTGTGACCAGAGGATAGAGGTAGGGATCGGCATTCAGGATCACCATGCCGTTTTCAATCAACTGAAATGTGGTCGCTCCCAGCACCGTTCCGGGAAAGATCCGGCCTCGCCCACCGAACAGACTGGCGCCGCCGAGTACGGCCGCAGCAATGGCGGCGAATTCTCGCTGGCTTCCAAAGGTCGGCGCCACTGCTCCAAGCTGGGCCAGCGAGACCATACCGCCCATTACGGCGCACAGCCCGGAAATCACGTAGACGGCGGCCAGGATGCGATTGACGTTGATCCCCGCTTTGGCAGCCGCCTCGCGATCGTAACCCACGGCATAGATCTGGCGTCCAAAGGTGGTCTGGGTCAGGATGAAGTGAGCGACCGCCGTAACCAGCGCAAATGCCAGTATGGGCGCCGGAATTCCGAGTGTTCGAAGGCTGGCCAGTTCTGAAAAGCGATCGGGGAGGTTCATAGCCCGGGTCTCGGTGATCCACAGGCCCAGGCCCCTTCCGATAAAGAGCGTCCCCAGAGTGACGATAAAGGGGACAATACGCAGCCGGACGATGAAAAAGGCGTTGACGGCGCCGTAAAGCGCGCCGGCTGCCAGGACGGCCGGCAGCACCAGGACCAGAGGCCAATCTTGAAAAACCATCTTGCCCAGGACCGCCGCCGACAAGAACATCATCGATCCTACCGAGAGGTCGATCCCGGCCGTCAGCAGCACGAAGGTCATGCCAATGGCAATGATGGCGATTGAAGAAGTCTGCGTAAGAATGTTGACGAAATTTTGCCCTTGCAGGAACTGGGACGACAGGAGGCTAAAGGCCGCAAATAAACCGGCGAAGAGGATGATGGGCGCATTCTCCAGTAAGACCGGAAGGATTCTCGAGCGCGAGGTGTTCAGCATGAAAGCGTCTCCTCCTGAAGCGCCATGCGCAGGATCCGTTCTCTCCGGAAGTCGGGCTTTTCGGTGATCTCGGTGATCTCTCCGCGTGCCATGACCAGGATGCGGTCGCACATCGCAATTAACTCTTCGATTTCAGAGGAGATAAAAAGGATGCCGGTCCCCTTCCCGGCAAGATCGTTGATGATCTTATAGATCTCGTACTTGGCGCCGACGTCGATGCCGCGTGTCGGCTCATCCAGGAGGAAGATGCAGGGATCCTGCAGAAGCCACTTGCCCAGCACTACCTTTTGCTGATTGCCTCCGCTCAGCGTTTTGACGGGCTGGCTATCCCTCGCCGCGCCGCGAATCTGAAGTGATTGCGTGATCTTTTCAATGGAGCTTCGCTTTCGCTCGGAATCGATCAGCCGAAAAGGGGAACGCGCAAACAAATCCAGGGAGACCAGAGTGATATTGTCGGCGAGGCCGGCCTCCATGAGCAGTCCCTCCGCCCGCCGGTCTTCGGTAAGAAAGGCCATGCCGTGGCGCAGGCTTTGCTGAACCGAAAGGCTCTCTAATGGAATGCCTCCGATGAGGATTTCTCCTTCCTTGTAAGAGTCCAACCCGAAGAGAATTCGGGCCAGCTCGGTCCGTCCTGCTCCCATCAGGCCATAGAGACCCAGTACCTCACCTTGATGAAGGGTGAAATGGATGTTTTCTATGGTGCCCGGTTGAGAGAGTTCCCGGACCTCGAGCGCAGCCTTTCGCCTGCCGGCTGGAGCTCTGGAAGGATAAAGCTGCTCGATCTTCCGCCCCACCATCAGCGCGATCATTTGCTCTTCAGTAAAGTCGGCCTTGCTCCCTTTTCCGGCGATCGCTCCATCTCTCAGAACGACGATTTCATCCGACAGTTGGAGCACATCGGAGAGGTTATGCGAGACGTAGATCATGGAGCGGTCTTCCGATCGCAAGCGTTCGATGATCTGAAAGAGGCGCTCCGACTCCCGCGACGTCAAAGAGGTGGTGGGTTCGTCGAAGATGATGAGCCTGGCATCGAAGCTGAGCGCCTTGGCGATTTCGATCAGTTGCCGCTCGCCTTGTGAGAGATCTCCGACGCGGTTCGAAGGAGACGCCTTAAGCTGTACGGCTTCAAGAAGCGCCGCCGTCTGCTTATAGGCAGCTTTCCAGTCAATAACCGGAAACCCCAGCCGGCGCCGCTCAGGAAAGCCTCTGATGAAGATATTCTCGGCAATCGTCAAATTGTTAAAGAGATTGAGCTCCTGGTGGATGAAGGCAATGCCGCGATCGAGGGCTTCCTGGGGGCTTTGGGGGCCGTAGGGCTGTCCGTCAAGAATCATCTGCCCGGATTCAATCGGGAGGACGCCTCCCAGCAGGTTCATGAGAGTGGTTTTCCCGGCCCCGTTTTCACCCACTATTCCCACGACCTGGCCCGTTTTCAATTTGAAGCTGATGTCGCGCAGCACGGGCACGCCAAAGAAACTCTTGTAAATGTTTTGAAACTCGAGAGCGTTCATTGGCTCCAACGAAGGCGCGCGGCGTCCAGAAGCGCAGCCAGTAGAATGATCAGGCCTTTGACCGTCAGCACGGCGAAATATGACAGGCCCAGCAGATTCAGACTGTTGTCGATCAGAGTAATAAAGAGGACCCCGAAAACGGTCCACAGTACTTTGCCTTTCCCACCGAAGAGGCTGCTGCCGCCGATGACCGCGGCGGCGACGATGTCCAGCAGAACCCCCTCACCGAGGACGGGAGAGCCCGTTTCAAGGCGCGCCGTATAGATGATGGAGGACACCGCCGCGCAGATGCCGCTGCCAATGTAGGCCAGAGTGATTGTCCGGTTGACGGGCACGCCCGAAACGGTCGCGGCTCGAAGGTTGTGGCCCACCGCGTAAAGTCTGTGTCCCAGGACCGTTTTGCTGAGTGTCACATGGGCGATGATTCCAACGGCCAGGACTATAAGAAGCGCAAAGGGGATGAAGAGAAGGGATCCCTGACCGATCTGATTAAATGCCGGCGGAAGATTGTAGATGTTCCCGGACTGCGTCATCCAAACGGCAAAACCGCTGAAGAAGATCATGGCCGCCAGAGTCACCATAAAAGGGGGCATCCTGAGCCTGGAGACGGCCGTGCCGTTGATGAATCCGAGGGCGGCGCCGACCGAGAGCATGGCCATAATTCCGATGGGTACCACCAGCGTGCTGTCCGGCAGAAGACTGCTGTCGGAGCTCATGAGGTACGCTCCCGTAATGCTGGAAAGCGCGATGATCGCGGTCGCCGACAGATCGATCCCGGCCGTGACTAAAACCAGGGTTTGGCCGATGGCGGCCACGGCCAGCGGGAGCATATTGGAGAAAAAATTAGCCATGTTCTGCGGAGAGGCGAGCCCAGGCGTAAAAGGCCAGAGAAGCAGAAAGTAGACCACACTCAAATAGAGGACCAGATATTCGGAGGATAGCAGGTGCTTGAGCTTGATCATTGCGGCGCACTGCCTTCTATAACCGATCACAGAGCGGCTTTCTATAAGAATTTTTCAGATCATTCTGAGAATACGCTTGTTTCTGGTGCCCTGTCTCCGAAATAGGTTGACCATTTGCGGCCAGACGGCCCCGGAGCCAGATGTGGCGCGTCACCGATGTCTGCGCTGCAGCATTTCGCGCATCACGAGGACATCCTGCCGATCTTGCGGTTTGTCGGCTGCCTCCTTCGAGCGGATGATGTCCTCGAGAGACGCCACGAGCAGGTTGACACCGTACACCTCAACCCGCAGCGCGCCTTCGGCCAGGTCCTCGTAACCCGCCGTGCCGGAGGGCGTAAATGCCACGTCCAATCGACCTGCCGAGGTGACGAGATTCCATAGCTCTGCTCGCGTCAGCATCTCCGCCGTGCAATCGAAGGGCAGACCCTCGGGCACCGCTTCCGTGAAAATGCGCGCGGCTAGTCGGCGGAGCGCGGCGGCAAGCCGCTTCAGGTTGTCTGGATCGCGAGCCGGGGTGATGTCGGCCTCGGCGCTAAGCCGCGGAAATCCCTGCAGCCGTCCCGCCAGAGCGCCGATGAGCACGAAACGGACGCGGTGCTTGGCCAGCACCTTGATGATCCGCTCGGGGTCAAGCGGGGCGCCCTTAGCCACGGCGCACTGCCGCCAGAAACCGGTTGACGTTTCGGACTTCGGCGAGACGCTCCTCGGGAGTCAGACTGAGGATGCGCGCCACGTCATCCAACATATGCGAATGTGCGGCCGGGCGCAGAGACAGTCGGGCCTGGAGCTCAAACCCGGCCGCCGCAACGAGCCGGGCAAGCGTTTCCCAACTCGGACTGCTGAGACCTCGCTCAATGCGGGCCACGACGGATTGTGCCGTTCCGGCGCGCTTGGCTAGTTCCCGCTGGCTCAGGCCCGCCCGCATCCGCGCCTCTCGGAGAAGGCCGGCAGCCTCTCGATCCATGGATTTATGATAGCTAATACGCTATCATAGGTCAAGTGCTCGGGTCGGCATCAATCCGTGAAATCCGGGGCCGATGGATCCATTCAAGAGAAGACCCAGCGCCTCAGGGAAGCAGCTGACCCAGGCCCGGGATCCCAAAAACTTTTGTACCTTTGCCCTATGGGACCGTGTATAGTCACTTCCGACGAATGGCCTGATCCCGCCAATTTGGGGTTGCGTACTTCGTCAATGGCCGTTTGATGCAGGACGGCTCCACCGGGGATTGACGGAATCGGACGGCTGGAAAATCGGATGATAAGAGAGGCATTATATGATGGGTAAACACCTCTTTAAGTTAGTCCTCATCCTTACAGGTTTCCTGCTGAGCTGCAGCTCTTCGTCTGACGGAAACAGCCGCGTCACCATCGGCGTGGCCTTCGAAACCTTGCAAACGGAAGGCTGGGTGGCCGGCTTTGAAGCCATCCGGGAGGAAGCAGCCAAGAAGGATATCGAAATCATTGAGGCCATTGCCGACGGAGATGCTAACCGCCAACTGCAGCAGATCAAGAGCTTTGTAGTCAGACAGGTTGATGGAATCATTGTAGCTCCCAAGGATGCGCACACGGCCATCCCGATGATCCGGGAGGCCAACCGGGCAGACATTCCCATCGTTCTGTACAATCGGCCCGCTGCCGAGAGTGACGTCAAGTACGTCGCAGTGGTGGCAGACAATTTCGAGCTGGCCAAAGGGACGGTCGAGTACATGGCCGGCCAGGCCAGGAAGCTGGGCGGTCAATATAAGGCCATGGTTCTAATCGGGGACCTGGGAGACATGAATGCCGTCAATCGGCGCGACGGCTTTGAAGCGGCAGTTCAGCAGCACAGAGACTTGATTGAAGTGGTGGCGCGCGTGCCCACCGAATGGAATCAGGAGAAGGCCCTGGCCGGTGTCACGAATGCCTTCCAAGCCCATCCTGACATCAATTTCATCTTCACCTGTTCCGACCAGATGCTAGCCCCCATTGCTTCGGTCTTGAAAAGCCTGGGGAAATGGAAGCGAATCGGCGAGCAAGGGCACGTGCTGCTGGGAGCATTTGACGGAGACGCCACCGCCTACCACATGCTGGTGGACGGCTACCTGGACGCAGACGGCGTTCAGGATCTTTATTACGAAAGCGCCGCCTCCGTCCAGGCGATCCTGGACCTGATCGAAGGCAAGGAAGTACCTCCCATCATCAGAGACGAAGGCTTCATCATCCACCAGGACAACCTGAAAGAAGCGGGCCCCCGCATGTGGGGCTCCAGATTTCAGTAGTATGATTCGAAGAGCTTCTTTTTTGATGCTGGCGCTTGTGATTTTCAGAGGGAATGAAATACGCGCCGCACCTGATCTCCCAGAACATCGCCAATGCCCGGCTCAAGAATCTCAAAAACGGCGAAGGTAACATTGAAAATCCGCATCCGGCAATTTCAATCTTTAACTTCCATTACGCAACTCCCCCCAATGTTGTGGCCATGAACTATGGGCTTAATGGTGATCGGCGACAATGAAACCGGCTTCGCCGGCACTGGAGACACGCATTACCGGATGGAAGGATGGGAGTTCATCCTGGCGGGCGGAGGACTCTACAACAATTTGGATTACTCCTTTACTGTCGGCCATGAGGACGGGACATTCACCTATCCCGATTCACAGCCCGGAGGCGGCAGTGCGGCCCTGCGCCGGCAGCTCAAGGTACTGAAGGAATTCATTCACAGTTTCGATTTTCTGCGGATGAAACCGGACAAGACGGTCATCCGGGGAGGCTTGCCGACGAAAGCCCGGGCACAGCTGCGCACGGAAACCGCCAAGCGCTGGATGATCACCTTCGGCTTTGGGTTGATCCACGGATTTGGTTTTGCCGGGATTCTCAGGGACCTGGAATTGCCCCGGTAGGGGCTGATGCTTTCTTTGTTTTCATTTAACGCAGGAGTGGAGATTGGCCAGCTCGCTATCGTACTGCTTGTGTTTCCCCTGCTGCTTTATGCGGCCCGCTTCCGCTGGCAGCCCAGGCTCGTCTCCATGTTTTCGCTGGTTATCCTGTGCATCGGATTCATCTGGTTTTTTCAGCGGGCGCTGTAATTAGGCCTCAAGCCTCAGGCCTTTAAAGTCCGCCAGCTCTTCCGCCTGGTCGATCAGGCGTTCGATGGCGGAAAGGCCCTGCTGCCAGAAACTACTGTCGTTCAGATCGACTCCCAGCTTGCCAATCAGCACATGCGGCCAGTCGGAGCCGCCCTCCCGTAGAAGGTCGAGATACTTGCCTACGAACGGACGCCCTTCGGCCCGATAGCGCGCGTAGAGCGCCAGCACCAGCAGATCACCGAACGCATAGGCGTAAACATAACCGGGTGCTTCAATAAAATGAGGAATGTAGCTCCACCAGATCTTGTAGTGATCCCCCAGGCTGACACTCCCTTGAAACATCTCGTTTTGACTCTTCAGCCACAATTCACCGAACTTCTCGGAGGAAAGTTCTCCGGCTGTACGGCGAGTTGTGTGAATGCTGTCTTCGAAAAGATTCATGGTAATCTGCCTGAAAACCGTGGCCATGGTATCGTCGATTTTGCTGGCCAGCATAGCCAGTCGGGTCTCAGGACTGGTCTCCATCTCATATAACCTTTCGAAGACCAGCATTTCGCCGAAGACTGAGGCAGTCTCGGCCATAGTCAGCGGAGGACGGCACTGCAGAAGACCCTGTTCGCGCGACAGGTACTGGTGTACTCCATGTCCCAGCTCATGGGCCAGAGTCTGGATGTCTCGAATATTCCCCGTGTAATTGAGCATGATATAAGGATGAGCGCTGGGGACGGCGCTATGGCTGAAAGCGCCGCCTCTTTTCCCGCTGCGAACGGGAGCGTCAATCCACTGGGAATCGAAGAACTGGCGCGCAATAGCGGCAATTTGAGGCTCGAAAGCTTCATAGGCGTCCAGCACGATGTCTCTTGCCTGATCCCACTTGAAGGTTTTGCGGACCTGCTCCAGTGGGGCATAGCGGTCGTAGTCGTGAAGTTCGTCCAGGCCCAGCAGCTTGCGCTTGAGGTTGTAAAAACGAGCTACGAGGTCATAACGCCCTGTGACTGCCTCGATGAGAGCGCTTACCGACTCGTCCGAGATTTCGTTGGACAGATTGCGGCTGGAAAGCCAGGAAGAAAAACGTCGCAAACGGTCATCCGAGGCCTTATCGGCCAAAATAATATTAAAGGTAAACGTCAACTCACGAAGGCGGCTCTGTAGACCCTCGGTGAGCGCCATAGCCGCATCCCGGCGGAGCTGGCGGTCGGTCTCATAGAGATTGGACAGGACCTCCTGTGCAGTCAGCTCCTGGCCGCGGAAGCTGAAGCGAGTGGCCCCCAGTGTTTCTTCAAAGAAGCGGCTCCAGGCGCCGCTGCCTGTAATGGACTTTTCAGAGAGAATCTTCTCTTCCGGCTCGCTCAGCACGTGGTCCTTCATGAGGCGCTGGTTTTCCAGGTAGTGCCGGTACGGACTCAGGCGCTCTTCCTTTAGGAGGCGATCTGCCCTGTTTTCATCCACATGGACCCACTCGATCTCGAAGAACAGGATCTTCTGGTGGATCTGAGTGGTCGCCTCGCGGGTTTTCTGAAAAAGGGCGCCGCGTTCCGGCAGGTCGGTATGGGTGCACCAGTTCAGATAGGCGTAAGTGGAGACTCTTCCAATTCGGTCCAGAATCCGCTCGAATTCTGCCAGGGCATCGGCCAGGGCCGGGGCCTCCAGCGACGAAACCCGCCCCTTGTAGTTTTCAGAAAAGGCATCCGCCTGGGCGTCGGCCTTACGGATGTCTTCTTCCAGCCTGTCAAGGTTGTCGTACAGGTCTTCCAGCTTCCAGTGGATATTTTGAGCGCCCAGTTCTCGACTCATAGAGAGAGTTTCTCAAAAGTACGGTCCCGGGGCAATGGAGGGGGGTCAGAACGTAAAACGCAAGATCTGGTCCCCTCTGCCCTCCCTCACTCCCTCCCTGGCTGGTACCCTCACCGCGTCTGAGAGGGCGTCGCCTCGCTTTGAGGCTGGCTGCTGTTCCAGATGTCTACTTTGATCTTCCACTGGTCGGCCCCGGCTTCGCCGGTTCCGCTTTCGCCGGCCTCAGTCTCGAGTGTCTCAGCCGTTCCAGGTTCGGCGGCAGTCTCCGCTCCCATCTCCTGCATGCCGTCTTGGCGGGTCCAGACGACCACGAATTTGCCGGAATCGGTTATGGCCTGCTGTCCCTCCGGTTGGATGCTCATCGTAAACTGACCCACTTCATAGGCGAGATTGCCGCTTCCGTCAACTTCCACAGTGGTTAGAGTCGCGTCAGCCGGGCCCATTTGAAAAAAAGAGTTCCAGTAGTCCTGGATCGCTTGCCTGCCCTCGACGATTTCATGATTCGGCGGAAGGAGCGTTGCGTCCTGGGCATAAAAGTTGCCGATGGCGGCCGCATCACCCTGGCGGACCGCCTCACTGAACTGCTGGCTCACCTGCTCCAGGTGCTGGCGCATCCGGACGGCATCAAATTCCTGTGTTGCCTGTGGCTCGACAGATTCCTGCTCGCCGGGTGGAGCGCAGGACAGGAGTATCGCAGAAGAAAGGACCAGAGAGACTGCTAAAGCACAAGTTTGGATTTTTAGTAGATTCATATATTTTCCTCCCCATGAATGTCTCTCTAACATATCATCGAAGTACCCGAAACAGTAGTTTCCCCGCTGGCGCCTCAGCTCCGCAAATAGTCCATCAGAATTTGACGGTGATCGAAAACCAACTCATTCAGGGGGATATCCTCGAGCCGGTAAATACGCGCCCTCCGGGCATCGCTGGAAGCTTTCGGCTCTCCTGTGGCCTCGCCCACGAAGACAGCGGAAGCGGTGTGAAAGCGCGGATCCCGCTGGGGGTCTGAGTAGATCCCCAACAGCCGGGATAGGCGCACTTCGAGTCCATCTACCGTCAATTTGGGAGTTTCGATCATGGCTCTATTATCAATGCCAGGGGCGGCCCCGCTAACGGGTTACGGGGTAACTCTTCGAAACGCCATTGCGGCTGTTGGTCACGGTTATGGTAGAGGCGTCTGGACTGACCGACAGACGAATCCAGTGTCCTGCGCAGCCTTCCTCGGGTCCCAGATTGGCAATAAGGTCGGGGGATGTATTGTCCTGGTCAGAGCTCTCGATATTCCGATGCACCTGGAAAATATCCTTCAGGCTCTCCAGTGAAGTCAGCAGTCGGTAAACCTCAGGCTGGCCGCCCTTCTTGGGACCATTATTGACAATGGCTATGGTAGGACTGGCGCTGCGCAGCAGCACCGGGTTGTTGCTGCTGCTCAGGCCGTGATGCGTGACTTGGTAAGCGTCCACGTTGCCGATTACGTCGGTGGGACAAACCAGCTTCGACTCGATATTCCAGGTCAGATCTCCATTGTCCAGAAACTCGAAATCCCCAAACCGGAGCAGGAGACCGACGCTGGCGGCATTGTCGGTGAGATCTTCTTTGGCCGGCTGGGACTGGGAGCAAAGGGGGTTGGGGGCCCCTTCGCGAGTCAGGGTCTGGCGCCTGGCGGCCAGACAGGTGAGCTTCAGGGGGACCTTTCCCTGTTTGAGCGCAATCGTCTGTCCAGGCTTCAAGGTCTGACGTTCACCCCGATTGGCCTTCAGGTACTCCGTATAAAGCATCGGGAACTGAGGGTCCTCCTTGAGCTCGGCCATAGGGCCGTGATCGAGGAAGTTCCGGATCGGAATCAACTGCGAGAGGCGCAGCACCCCGCCGTAATGGTCGCGGTGAAAATGAGTGGTCACCAGATAATCAATCTGCTGGAGTCCGGCTTCGCGGGTCGCGACCTCGACGATCCGCTGGGCATCGCGGCCGTCATCTCTTCTCCATCCGGAATCGATCAACACCGACTCCTTCTGAGGAGTCACAATCAACGTAGCCGCGCCCCCCTCCACGTCTATGAAATAAATGTCGAGGGACTGTGAGAAAAGCGATGAAGAGGCCGCCAGGATAAAAAACAGGAGAGCTCGAATCATTTTGGAAATTCCGTGCGCAAGTATAACGGCCCGGCGGCTTCTCGCGCAAGAACGGCTCTTTGCGAGAGCAAAAAGGGTTGACCGGATCAGCCCGCAAGTTCTAAAAGTTGTTCGCCGGCTGGACCTGGAAATCGCAATCTTCGCCTCCTGATCGTTTATGATGGAGGCGAAGTCCTATCGAGGAACAAACGAGTGCGTCGGGTTATCTAGGGAAGTTAGAGATGAACGCTTATAAACTTGCCGTGATCGCTCTTTTCGTCTTGTTGACCACGTTCGCCATGGCTTCTCCCCAGCAGCCAGACACCAGTGGCCCGGCACGAATCGAGTTTTTCTCTCCTCAGGGAACCGTGAAGAACGTCCGCCAGGTGCAGGTGCGGTTTTCTGAGCCGATCGTGCCGTTCGGCCACCCGCGGGAGGTCGAGGAACCCTTTGAGATCGACTGTTCCCAGACAGGGACGGCCCGCTGGGTCGATGGGCAAAACTGGGCCTTTGATTTTGAAAGAGATCTGCCTGCTGGGATTGAGTGCCTTTTTACTCTGAAGGACGATCTCGAGACGGTGGCTGAACGGCAAGCTGATGGGACCGGCTGCCTCATTGCTGCCCTGGATTCCTGAACCAGGAGCGCACACGCTCTCCCTGGTTGATTTCCGCAATCAGGTCCTGGACAGCGTGGAATTTACCGTGCGCGGCCGGAATTGAGCCACGGATTACAGGGATGATGCCGAAACGCTTCCTCAAACCGCTACAGCCAGCCTGTAGGCCTCACGAGATTGCCTGCAGGATCCCTTTGATATAGCCGTAGCCATAGGCAAACGCCTGCCTTCCGTTGGGGTCGTCGGGGTGGCGCGGCATGTGATCGGGCATCAGCATGTAGGGGTAATCGACTTCTTTGAGCGTGCGCGCCACCTGCACCATGTCCATGTCTCCCTCGTCGGGATAGACCTCCTGAAAATCGTCACGCCTTCCCCGGATGTTGCGGAAATGAATGTTGAATATCTTCTGACGCGCACCGAAGTAACGGATGACCTCGTGGATCTCGCGGCCCGGCTCCTGAAGCATTTCCGCCGTGGTTCCCAGACACAGATTCAGACCATGGTAAGGACTCTTCTGGATGGAAATGAATTTCTTCAATCCTTCGACCGTCCCCAAAACGCGGTCTACCCTCTGAAAACCTTCGGGAGGTACTCCGGGATCATGGGGATGGCAGCCCATCCTTATCTTGTGCTCTTCGGCCACCGGAATGACCTGCTCCAGAAAATAACTGATTCTTTCCCAGAACAGGTTCGCCGTGACCACACCGGCCCGGGTCAAAGGGGTATCGGGCCGGGTCTCCTTCAGCTTCCATGTGCTGTAGCTGGAGCCACCGCGGCCAGCCGAAGACTCAGTGCGAAGGACTCCCAGGATGCTCATGTTGTACTTGATGGCGGGAATGCCTGCCCGGGCGCAGTTGCGGATCATTAGACACACGTCTTCGATGTCTTTGTCGCGTTCGGGGCTCTGTCCCAGCATGATGGCGGGACGGTCCGTTTGATCGATATGCGAGGAGTGCAGCATGGGGAGCTGGACCAGGTCCAGGCTTACCTGATGGCGCTCGCACAGCTCGCGTGTCCTCTCCAGGTCCTCAACCGTCCAGTGTCCTCTCTCGCCGGGGTCGGGCGGATAACCGCAGATGTTGTTTACGCCATGTCGCTTGAAATACTGGAGCATCTCGCTGCTGGTTGGCCTGCGCTGAGTGCCTACGTGCATGCGCAGTTTAACTGCCGGAGCCTGACTGGCTGCGGCTCCCGTCGGGCCGCCCGTGGGCAGTGCTGCCGCGGCCGCGCTGACAGAGAGAAACTTTCGGCGATGGATCTTCACTGATTGTCAGCTCTTAAGTCCAGCGCGACGATGTTCTTCTGGTCCCGGAGGTACAGCCTTCCTCCGGAGAGGGCGGGGGGTGTCCAGCTCTTGTATTCCAGGACACTTAGCCGGCCATGCTCCCGGTATCCGTCCGGTGTAGCCTCAGCCACACCGACATCGCCGTGCTCGCCAATAAGGAATAGGTGGTCCTGAGCGAAAATCAGAGAGCCTTTGCCGACGCTGCGGTCAGCCCACATCTCCTGTCCGTCTTTCAACCGAATGCACTTGAGAGCGGAGTTGTGGAAGCCATAGAGATAATCCCCCACCAGGACACAACTGTTGAAATGGTTCTGCATCTGCGTGCTGGTCCACTGGACGTCGGCCTTGATCCGGTCTCCGGCTCGGTCCAGCAGAAAAGCGCCGGCGCCTGTTCCACGGCCCGAGGAGATGAACAGAAGGGGATCAGAGAAGATCGGAGTCGCGATATTCATGTCAGAGGCGGTGGTCCACTGATGCTTCCAGTGAAGGCTGCCGTCACTGGGGGACAGTCCCATTACGGCCCGGCCGCCGAACACGACAATTTCGCGCAGGCCATCGATGGTGACGGCGATGGGCGAGGAGTAGCCTGCCACCTCATCATGTGCCTTCCACACAACGTCGCCTGTAAGCTTGTCGAAAGCCACAACTGAAGCGCCAGGACCTCCCACGTTGACCAGCAGCAGGTCGCCCTCTACCAGCGGTGAAGTCGAGACGCCCCACTGCAGATTGGGAGCGTCGAAATCCTTGAGGATGTTCCGCTGCCAGCGGATGTCTCCGCTCTTCTTGTCCAGGCACATCAATGCCCCGGTGGCGCCCAGCGTATAAACTCGATCACCGTCCAGCGTGGGAGTGGCGCGCGGGCCGTTGCCTCCCTGGTGTTCCTTATAAGATTGGGCAGAATACACGGCCCACAATTCTTTTCCCGTGGCTGCATCCAGACTCAGGGCCCACTCGCGGTCGCCGCGGTCAACCATGGTGTAAATCTGGCCGTCGGAAACGGACAGTGAGGAAAAACCTTCCCCGCCGGGGACTTTCCACACGATTGAGGGTTTTTGGGAGGTCCAGCGCGTGAGAAGGCCCGTTTCCGAAGACTTGCCGTCCCGGTGG
>JBOGJG010000335.1:0-5001 GCA_050747825.1 Acidobacteriota bacterium
GCGGACGTGATCAGGACCGTCGGCCGGCCCCGGAATAGAAAATAGTGCGGGTTCTCGGGATGTAATGCCAGCGGTTTTACGGACTCCTCGGCGCGCATTTCACCACCATTAACCAACACCAGGATCAACACCAAAAAAATAGTTCTTGGGATCATCAGCGCAGTCTAGTCTCGCGTCTCCTCGGGCTTCTGTAAAGATCACATTTGAATCTGTAAGAAAACAATCATCGAGAGCCCCACATGCGAGGAGAGAGTTCTTCCAGGTTGTCTTGGTGAATAACGAAGCCCGCGTCCTCGATGATGGGAGGCACTTTCCCTGCCCTCGATCATATCCAGGATCGCCTGAACGGCGGCGGCGCTCTCGTAGTAGAGATCCTGAACGCCGTCTGCATCCAGATAGCCGTCGGCGATCGCCTCAATGATTTCGATGTCCTTCTCGAGCGCTTTTTCCTTAATGGCTTCAAAGCCTGCCACCCACCCTTCCCTCTGCAGGGTCTCAAAGGCAACACCGACGGTGAGACGGCCGTCTCCATCTAAAGCGGAGCTGCAGCCCAGGAGAAAAGCTGTAAGGATGAGGATTAATCTTGAAAAATCTTTACCAGTCATATAACGCCTCTCGCGGTTGCGGTGTCAGGTGTCCGGTGTGGACCTGCTGATGATGTGATTCTTAAGCCGGCCGATTCCCTCGATTTCGAGGATGACCACGTCGCCCGGCTCCAGCGTCATGACGCGGGAAAGCGAAGCCAGCAGATAGGGCAGAGTAAACACCCAATCCCTGGTGGAGCCGTCCTGCACTAAGCGACCATCGACCGGTAAGCCGCGCGCAAGTCGATGAGCCGGCCCTCGTGTTCGACTCCCACCCTGCGCCGTTCTTCAACTTCATAGCTGTAAAGCCTCATTGAAATCCCTCCCGCACCAAAATTGCCTTATGAACCGAACCCGGTCTGGCCGCCAGTTCGGCAAAAATCCGCGGAGCTTCCCAAAGGTCAAATCTTGCCGTGACCTCGGGATAGCGGACGTATCCATGGGAGAGCAAACTCAGGGCTTCAGGGAAGCAATTTACCGAGGCTCGAGACCCCAGCACAGTCATCTCCTTACGAGTGAAGTCCAGGCCCGGAAACATCACTCCGATACCCTGTTTTATCAGTCCTACAATGACGATCCTCCCGCCTGCAGCTACCAATTCTACTGTCCGCTCTATGGCCCTCGGGTTTCCGGTGGCCTCTATCACCACAGGCATGCCTTCGCCACCGGTCAGGTCCAAGACGGCGCGGGTAAGCTTTTCATCCGCAGGTAAGACTTCGGCTCCCAACTGGGCCGCCACGTCCAGGTTGGATTTCAAGAGATCGGTCGCAGCCACTCGAGCCCCGCGAGCTCTGGCCACCTCAATCAGGGCCAGGCCGATGGGACCGCTACCGAGGACCAGCACCCGTTCTCCCTCGGCCAACTCAGCACGGCGGCAGGCCTGGAGCGCGATTGCCACCGGCTCCGCAAAGGAAGCAGTCGCCAGTGAAAGATCGTCCGGCACAACATGAAGGTTTTTAGCGGGCGCCGTGAGAAGCTCGGCATACCCGCCCGGCTGGTGGACACCGATAATTTTCAGCCGAGTGCAGCAGTTGGACTTGCCGATCCGACAGGGATAGCAGGCGCCGCATCCGATAAAAGGCTCGACCACTACTCGCGTGCCCGGCCTCAAATCCGAACCATCACCGGCCACTTCGATCACGACCCCTGCAATTTCGTGGCCGCAGATCTGCGGATAACAGGCATATGGATTCTTGCCCAGATAAAAATACATGTCACCGGCGCATATTCCTGCCGCCGCCACTGAAATCAGGGCTTCACCTGGCCTGGGCCGGGGAGTTTCCCAGTCGCCGACTTTCATCTCCAGCGGAGCATGGATGATCGCAGCACGCATAGTTCTTGGTTTCTTTCTTACTCCACTACAAACCATTCGCCCGGCTCAAGCACCACCGGACGCGGCGTCTTTTCCCCCGGGGCGGCCGAGCCATTGAGGTGGCGAATGAATTCTCGAACCTCATCACAATCGGGATCAATATAGTGACAAGGCAAAACCGTGCGAAGTCCCAGCCAACGCGCGGCCAAAGCTCCTTCTCTGGGATTCATCTCAGCGCTGAGCAGTCGGCCGGGTCCACTGACTCTCGAGAGTATTTCGACGGGATTGGCAATCCCCAGGCAGCCGATGGTAGGCTGATAGAGTTCGCCGATCAATCGTAAATCGCTGAAGAGGGCCGTATCTCCATAGTGATAAAACCGAACATCCGAACCTGCATAAACGACGAAGCCCATCGGCACACCGGAGGCATACGTCCCGTCAGGCATCTCAATCTGTGACCAGTGATGGCACTCGACCGGCTGAATCTTGATTCCGGCGACTTCGACGGCAATCCCCCAGGTGGTTGCGCGGATCTGCGAGGAAGGAATGCCCTTCGCATAAAGGTACGACTTGACCTCACCGCCGCACACGATAGGGGCGCCGCTGCGCCGGGCAATGCATTCCGTGTCCCCCAGATGATCAAAGGCGGCGTGACTCACCAGAATAAGGTCTACCTGGCCCAGATCACAGGATTTAACCGGACACCCGGGATTTTCGTCCAGGAAAGGATCGATCAGAATATGCTGACCCTGATTGTTAATAATTTCGTAGCCTGCGACGCCGAAAAACCGGATCTGAATCACTAAAAAGTCTCCTCCAGTGACCGAACCAGCCAGAACATCGCTTCATTGTAAGGAGTTGGAAAGTCGAGCCGGCGGCCCGCCTCGACCACCGCGCCGTTAACCGCGTCGATCTCGGTACGCCGCCGGTTCTCGATGTCCTGAAACATGGAGGATTTCGCTTCGCCGGCACGCTTGAGCATTCCGGTAATTGCCTCCCAGCGTTCGTCGTAATCGAGTGGTATATTCTGCCTGTTGGCGACGCCAACCGTTTCCCGCAAGAGCTCACGCATGAGATCGATCGTCCCGGCATGTTCCCCGAGTCGGCCCGCATAAAATCTCAGCAATGCGGAGGTGGGCAAAGTGCAGACGTTCAAAGCTAGCTTGGACCAGATGGCCTGAACGACGCCGGCCGTCGGAGTGACTTCGAGGCCCGCAGACTGAAAGGCATCCACGATTCGGCTCAGCCGACCGGACATCCTGCCGTCCAGTTCGCCCATGATAGTCATGCCCTGTCCCGCATGATGCACATGCCCCGGGCCCAGCAGGGTGGCACTGTGGTAGGTGACTCCGGCCAACACTCGTTTCTGGTCGATGATCTCAGCGATGCGAGCAATGTTTCCCCAACCGTTTTGGAGGGTGAGTATCGCCGTGTTGGAAGCGATTAAAGGCAAGGCCCCGCAAACGGCGGCATGGGTGTGATAGCACTTGACGAAGACCATAATCAGGTCAACCGGACCTACGTCCCTCGGCTCGGTTGTGGCTCGAAGGCTGATCGATTCGATTTCTCCCGATGAATTTTTGAGCTGCAGCCCGCCCGCGTTGACAGCTTCGACGGTGTCTCGCCGGACGTCAATCAGAGTCACATCCTGGCCGGCTCGGGCTAATCGAGCTCCGAATACGCTTCCCATGGCTCCAGCGCCAAGCACCGCGATTTTCATCTCTTCCTCCGAAATCAGGCAGGAGCCGGACTCCCGCCTCCGGCCTTAATCATACTCCCGACTGCGCCAGGTTCTGTAAGGATGGCACTCAAATTTGTTGTAAATCTGCTCCCTCTCTGATAGCTTTACGCCACCTCGAGCAAAACGTGAAGTGGCAAAACGCTTTTTCGGTAGTTGAACCCCAGATTAATGGAGAAGGGGTTCATGAGTGGCCGTTCGATCCCTGTTTCCCCGTGGATGTAAGTTTCTTCATTTTCGACCGGCAGGGAAACATCCGCATGAACCGCCACGACTATTTTGAGATTCTCTACGTCCACTCGGGAGAAGTGGTCTATCAGATTCAGGATCGCCTGTTCCCCATGCATGAAAATGACATGGTGGTCATCAGCAGCACTCAGTACCATACAGCTCACCTCCCCAGTCAGAAGCCAAGCTCATTTAAAACCCAAGTTGCCGTGCTCTATTTTCTGCCCGAGTTGATTCGAGGCCTTGACACCTCCGGAGATGAGGTCGAGTACCTGAGCCCTTTTCATCTTCAGGACTCCGACTTCCCACATGTGATTCAGGCCGGCACAGGAGTTCCCGCCGAGATTTACGAGTTGATAGCCAGAATTCACCGGGAGTTGCCCCCCACCTCCGTGCGAGGCCGCCTGGCGGTGAAGACTTACCTCAAGATGATCCTTATGCTGCTGGTCAACCACTACACGGATTACGCCGGATCCAGAAACGTTTTCCTGCGAAAGCAGAGAGCAATCGAACGCCTTCGCCCTCTTTTCCAATTTCTCGAGAATCACTACAGCGAGCCCATCCGAGTGGAAGATGCGGCGGCCACAGTTTACATGAGCCAGTCGCATTTCATGCGCCTCTTCAAAGAGATCACGGGGCAGTCTTTTGTCACTTATCTCAACCATTTTCGGATTGAAAAGGCCCAGTATCTGCTGACTTATACAGACAGGTCGATTTCGGAAATCAGCCAGGATGTCGGCTTCTGCGACCAAAGTTACTTCGGGCTAACCTTCAAAAACCTCTTTCACATGACCCCGCTGCAGTATAAAAACCAGTTCAGCAACTCATCAGCGTAGCGGGTGCGGCAGCCCACGAAATCGCCGGCACCAGATGATCGACTCCACCGGATCCTGGATAGCCTGCGAGTATTCTCAGAATCATCTGAAAAATCCTTATAAAAGGCCGGACCTTTATCGGATATAGAAAGCAGTGCGCTTAATGATCAAGCTGAAACATCTGTTATCTTCGGAGTATCTAGTGCTTCGTAACATAAATAAGTGCGCTATCGCTGGAGGCGATTTGACCCGTATTCAAGGCGCGAGGAAGGCGCCTATCGGGAATAGGCAACTGACGAGCAACGCTGAAGACGGGTCCAAGCG
>JBOGJG010000336.1:0-2237 GCA_050747825.1 Acidobacteriota bacterium
GGGCATGTACTGGAAGAACAGAAAGAGGGAGTTGCGCAGCAGCAAACGCAGTTTGAACGATGGGAGACGATCGGCCGTAGCGGAACCTCGATGGTACACGACCGCGTCAGGGACATACAGGCATCGCCACCCCGCCATCTGGATGCGAGCCCCCAGGTCCACATCCTCGAGGTAGGCATAGAATCGCTCGTCGAAGAGTCCCACATCGTCGAGTACCGAACGTCTGTACGCAGCGGCACCCGCGCACGCCGAAAATACGTACCTTGCCTCTCGGAAGGCTGAACTATCCGGTGCACCGTGGCCGATGGAAAAGGCCAGCAAGCCGAGATCGTCCCCCGCCGAGTCAATACGTGCCGGATCGGCCCAACAGAGCATTTTCGACGCGCATACGCCGACCTCCGAATGCCGGTCGAGGCCGGCTACCAGGGCACCGAGCCAGGCAGGTTCCGCCTCTACGTCGTTGTTCATCAGCACGAGAATTTCCCCTTCCGCCGTGCGGATACCGGCATTGACCGCTGCCGCGAAGCCGCGATTCTCGGAGAAGGTGACGATGCGCACCGATGGGCGGTTCTGGCGCAGCCATTCGACTGTCCCATCGGTAGACCCGTTGTCCACAACGACTGTTTCGAAGTCGCGGAATGCCTGTTCTTCCAGCGATGCTAGTGCCCCACGCAGTAGGTCGAGACCATTCCAGGTGGGGATGACGATGGTTGCCTGAGTCCGACCAACAGAGCTGGGGCCACGGGGACTCACGGTTGAATGAGGCGCCTGTGTAGCGCGGAAAGGAACTGATACAGATCCGTTTGGCATTCGGCGAGTAGGGCCATGCCTAGCCGCTGGGGAGGCCACGGCCACAGCCGAATCGAACGTCGTAGAAGCTTCTTTCCTTCCCATGGAACTCCGCTAATCATGAGAACATGGCCGAGGGCGTAGTGCCAATCCGCAAGCTCAGTCTTGTTGATATCATCTCGTGCGGAAACCTTCGCTACCAATATGTGGCACGCCTTGATATGGGCATCACTCTGCATCGTAAGGCTGCCGGGGGTGAAGTGAACTTTCACCAACGGTTCTGGAACGAAGATAAACTTCGCGACCGCGGAGATGCGTACCCAGAGATCCCAGTCTTCTAGGCAGGGAAGGGTTTCGTCAAATCCACCCACCTTCGCTAAGATATCCCGCCGGAGAACGACGGATGGTGTCGCGATGAGATTGCGTCGGAAGAACTCTCGCCGCGATAGCGATCCGGAGACATTCACGGCGCCCCAAACGTCAGTACGTCCTGAAGCATCCACCCGCCAATACGGAGAGTAGACCCCAGCCACGTCCGGAGGGGCCTCCCGCAAGGCAGCAAGCTGTACTTCCAGTTTGGATGGCAGCCACTCATCATCATCATCCAAGAATGCGATGTACGATCCGCTTGAGTGCTCGATTGCTGCGTTGCGAGCCGCAGAAACGCCGACCGACTGCGACAGGTGACGGACGCGGATTCGGGGATCCTCGATGGCAAGCACGTCCAGCACCTCAGCCGTAGTGTCGGTTGAACCGTCATTCACGATCAAGATCTCAAAGTCCTGAACTGTCTGGTGCAGTACGCTGCGGATGGCCCGCTCCACAAACATCGCTCGATTCCGTGTTGGAAGAACTACCGATACTTTACCGGCCTCACCACTCCCCGAAGCCTTGCTCGGTGGTAACCCGGCAGAAGATCGAGGAGCCGTTGGATAGCCGTCGGCTGGAAAGGACAGCGAAGGCATCCTCGTGACTCGAGAGGGATGACTTTCCATGCTACGAGCGGGCTTGATGGTGCGCCAGCCAAGATAGAATGGCGTGGCTAAAGGTAGTGCCTGCATGGTAAGGCGTGCGCCCGAGTGCAGCGAGTGCTGCGACGATCAGCCGTTGCGGGGGCCAAGCGTGAAGCCGCACCGATCGGACGATGTGCCGCTTGCCTGAATCGAGTGCGCCAATCCGCATCAGCTGATTTCCCACGGTATAGTGGAACACGGCCGCGTCACGTGTTGAAGAATGCCCCTCTAGCTTCGCTGCAACGGCCTCGGCAGCTGCTTCGAGAAGTTCAGGATGGCTGGATATACCCCCAGGTGTATCGTATACACGCGCAAGTGGTAGGGGTATGAAGGCAAATCTTGTGGTCGCGGCAAGCCGGATCCAAAGATCCCAATCTTGAAGGCGGGGTAGAGACTCGTCGAATCCGCCCACCCGGTTGAGAATCTCGCGGCGAA
>JBOGJG010000337.1:0-1841 GCA_050747825.1 Acidobacteriota bacterium
GTTCCCGCAGCACTACGTTGTTGCCACCTGCAAAGCCCAGGTTCCGGGGGCTGGCGTGTAGACAAACCTCCGGGAATTCTCGGGCAACCATCCGAGCGCTTCCGTCCTCGGACGCGTTGTCCACCACGACTACGCGCGCTCCGATGTCCCGGGTTGCCTCCCTCAGGGAGAGGAGACAGGTGCAGAGCTGCTCGCACGTGTTCCAGTTGACGATGCTGATGGTGAGCGGGGTCATGACACAGATTCCTTAAACACTCCCCGAATATTCTGTCAAAACGGACCGGAGGAGCGTAGACAAATCCCTTCCGTACCGCTCAGGAGTAAAACGATGTGCAGCCCATCGACGACCAACTGCTCCCATCGCTCGTGCCTCTTCTGGATACGAGTGGAAATAACGTATCTTTTCCGCTAGCTCTCGATCATCCCCGGGTTCATAAAGGTGTCCTGTCACTCCTTCCTGGATCAACTCCGCCGCGGCTCCGCTGCGAGTGCCGACAACCGGCTTGCCCAGGAGCATCCCCTCCACCGTCGTCCGACCGAACGCCTCAAAGCGTGAGCAGACGAGTACCACGTCCGAGGCCTTGAGGTATGGAAACACGTTCTCTACTTCGCCGGTGAAGAAGATGCGCTTCCCGAATCCACTGGTGTCCACAAGCGCTCGCAGACGTTGCACCTCTTCTTTTTCTCCCCCACCGACGATCCACAGTTCGATATCTAGTCCTTCAGAGGCGAGTCTGGTAAAGGCGCGAATCGCTTCCTCTTGTCCTTTACCTTCCTGCAGTGCTCCAACTATCACGCACCGTAAAGACTTTGTATCTGGACGTGTTGAGTCATTGACCTGAAGTGGTGTACTCACCGACTGATAAATCACAGAGACTCGAGGGGAGGGGAGGTGTGGCTGGTATTTCGCTGCGAGGGCATGGGACGCCATAACACAGGCGGTAGAAGACCGATCTACGAGACGCAAAGAGAAGGAATCTCCCAGATCGAAGGTCAACCCATGGTGTTCATATCCAAATTCATGGATGTGCCAGACATGGGGGAGTTGCAGAAGCCGGGCTGCAACGGCTCCCACGCAGACGGTCAGGCTATTGGTGTAGATAAGATTGCACCCCCACCGCCGAATCTGGAGAATCAGCAAGAGCACTGCAGCTAAGTTGATAAAGAGCTTAGCTGCCCGTTTCCGAAAGGGCGCGTGGGAGCCCATCCACCAAGTGTATGGGATGACGTTCCAGACGATCCCCCGCTTCTCCAACTCCACAGCCAGCGGGCCATGGCGCGGTATAGCAACACAGCAGCGAATTCCCTGGTGGGTGAGGGCAGTGACTGCTTCGAGCAATGAGCGTTCTGCCCCCCGCATCCGGGCACTGTGGGAAATAAAGCAAACACTGATTCCTGTCTGGTGGTTCATTGCTCTGCCCATCGTTTGTGAAGGGCTGTGATTACTCTATAGGAACTAGTGCCTAGCCTCGCAACTACTGCAGCGAGGATACGTTGGAGTGGCCACGGATGAATGCGTATCGAATCCCACAGCTTTCGTCTTCCTTCCGATGGCATCCCTGAGATCATAAGAAGGTGGCCAATGGCATGACACCACGCTGCATAATCCATTTGCGAGGTATCGGGCCAGGTTTGAACTTTGGATGTGATTATTTTAGCAGCATGTAAGAGCGCATCAGGCTGTGTCGAAATACTTCCCGGGCTATGGTAGATCCGCGCAAGTGGTAGGGGTATGAAGGCAAATCTTGTGGTCGCGGCAAGCCGGATCCAAAGATCCCAATCTTGAAGGCGGGGTAGAGACTCGTCGAATCCGCCCACCCGGTTGAGAATCTCGCGGCGAA
>JBOGJG010000338.1:0-2274 GCA_050747825.1 Acidobacteriota bacterium
GTGCCGGAACCGTCCTGTTTCGCGGTTGTCTTTGCTGCGGTCGCGATGTCGGCGCCATGCCGATTCCGTAATCGCCGCGGCTGTTAGAAAGAGAACCGGCTTTCCTCGGCAAACCCGCCGTCGAATAGCTCCATACCTAAACTGTAAAAAATCTCACGCAGAGGCGCAGAGGACTTGGCGCGGCTTTTGGCCGCAACCAAATGACAAATGGCGTCGCTTTCCGTTAGGGTAATGGTTCGTAACAACCTCATTCCCTTCAGGAAAGACGACGCCATGAGACAGTTTATCACAAAACACGAACGAAATATTGTGGGTGTGCTGAGCGGCTGGGACAGGATTCGTTTTCGGGGAACGATCCGCACGCTGGCTGTTACGAACATGATGACAAGTTGGCTTTGGGATCGGCGGGTGATGCTTAAGCACTTCAAATCGTTTGCGTTGGAACTTACCGCTGGGCTCAAGGCGTCGGTCGAGCAGGTGGCCGGGACTGCCGGGCGGGCGGTGACGTACCTCGCCAGCTCCGCGCTTTCCAAAGAAGACCTGGTTCGAGAGCTGATCCATCGGGAAGGGATCAAGGAAGGGTTGGTGTGTGTGCTGAGTTGCGTCGAGCCGTGTCGGTCGTACGACATCCACAAGAACCGCGAGACGAAACATATCGAACTGGTTCAATGCTTGCGAAAATGCTTGCATTGGTACTGTTACTTTCTCGATCCGCGGCTGGGGCTGTGTCATGTGCGGATTCAGTCGTGGCTGCCGTTCAATGTGCATATCTGCGTCAATGGCCGGGAGTGGCTCTGCCGCTCTCTGGAGGCGGCGGGCATCGCTTTCCGGCGAAGCGACAACTGCCTCGTTCATGTGGCGGACGTCCCGGCCGCCGGGCGGCTGTTGTTTCGTCAGCCGTGGGCTAACTGGCAGCGCATCTTGAACGGCTTGGTGCAGCGCGCCTGTCCGGCGCTTTGCCGGTTGCCAGGCCGAGACGGACCGCTGTCGTATTACTGGTCGGCTGATGAAACGGAGTGGGCCACCGACGTCATGTTCCGCTCGGAGCGCGCGCTGGCGGAGCTTTATCCTTCGCTGATCCGGCACGCGATGACGACGTTCAGCAGCCGCGAGGTGATGCGGTTTTTGGGCCGTACTCGCCTTCCAGCGGGGGGTGGCGTCGATGTGCGGTTCAACGGCCAAGTGACGAGCGACCTGTCGAAGCGTCCCGAGGGCTTGCGGATCAAACATCGCATGAATCACAACTCGATCAAGATGTACGATAAACAAGGTTCGGTGCTCAGGATCGAGACCACGATCAACGACGCCCGCGACCTGAGCGTTTACCGGACTACTGAATCCGATCCGCAAGGGGACAAGAAGTGGCAGCGGCTCCGCAAGGGGGTGGTCGACCTGCCGCGTCGCGCAGAGATCTCGCAATCGGCGAATGGACGCTATTTGACCGCCCTTTCTGAGGCAGACGCCGGCATACCCTTGGGGAAAGCGGCGGACACCATCCGCCGTCCGGTCGTTCGTTCCACGCGCCGATTCCGAGGCCTGAATCCTCTCTCCGGCCCCGACGCCGATCTGGCTGCCATTCTGCTGCGTGGGGAGTTCGCAATCTACGGATTTCGCAATCGCGATATCCGTCTCTTGTTGCACCGCGGAACCCGCTCCCCCGAGGACCAGCGTCGGCAGAGTGCGCAAGTCAGTCGCTTGCTGCGCTTGTTCCGAGAACATCGTCTCATTTACAAAATCAAAGGGACTCATCGTTACCAACTCACCGCCCAAGGGCGTCGTACGCTTCCAGCCTTTATCGCCGCCCGAAATGCAAGCACAGAACAACTTAACAAACTTGCTGCCTGAAAAATTCGCGCACCGCGCTCAGAAATTGAACGTTTGCAGTACGGAGAAAACAAACAGGAGAAATCGCTAATGCATGTTAGTGAATGTTAATGGTTTCGAATGCACAACGTCATGCTCGTTTTCTTCCATTGTGAAGGCAGGAACACTAATCGCCACTCATTGACACTAATCCGGATTAGCGGAGATTAGTGAAGATTAGTGTTCCTGAATAACTCGGCTGAGAAGGATTAGCGCATGGTTAGTGATCAATAGCGATTACTCGTCTGCTCTTCTCCGTGCTCTCTGTGTCTCTGTGGTTAATCCTTTTCTTTGCCATGTCGATCAACCATGCCCAACGCTTACATTGCCGTTGATCTCGGGGCGGAATCTGGCCGGGTGATTATTGGAGTGCTGGAAGCCGGCCGGCTTCGGCTCGAGGAAGTTCATCGC
>JBOGJG010000339.1:0-7626 GCA_050747825.1 Acidobacteriota bacterium
GAAATCCTCAACCAGCTCAACTTCCCGCTCCTGGAGGATCAGATTCGACGCTCCGTTACTCGGCCCCACCCCGATGTCAGCGGCTCACGAAGGGAGATTTAATCGATTGCAACCCGCGAAAAATGGGACTAGCCACGCTGTCGTGGTTGCTAAGAGACCGAGAAACTAAGAAACTAAAGAACTAAAGAACGATGACGACGACCGACTACCTCAAAGGCAAGAAGATCGATCCTGGGCCCATCGGCAAAGATACGACGATTACGCAATTGGTGGATGCTGCGTTTGAAGCTTACAACGCTGCCAGGCTGCGCGAGGCCTGCCATTTATTCGTCCAAAAAATGCTGGAGGAGAACGTCACCGTTGGGATCAGCATGACAGGAGCCCTCACGCCTGCCGGGCTCGGCATATCCTGTCTCATTCCGCTCATCAAGTGGGGATTCATCGACTGGATCGTTTCGACCGGAGCCAATCTCTATCACGACACCCATTTTGGAATAGGCCTCGATATGCACCGCGGGACTGCAGCCATAGATGACGTGACTCTGCGAGAAGAGGGGGTGGTGCGGATTTACGACATTTTCTTTGATTACGAAGTCCTGCTCTCCACCGACAGGTTTTATCGGCAGATAATCTCGGCGCCGGAATTTCAAAAGGAGATGAGCACTGCGGAATTCCATCACCTCGTCGGGAAGTATGTTGCCGAAAGAGAACGCCTGCTGGAGCGGCAGGACAAGTCCTTGCTTGCGGCAGCTTTTCACTACAAAGTGCCAATATACACCTCCTCTCCGGGCGATAGTTCCATCGGTATGAACGTTGCGGCCAAAAGCCTGGATGGGAACAGATTATTGTTCGATGTAAGCCGGGATGTAAACGAAACGGCAGCAATCGTGCTCTCTAGCAAAAGGTCTGGAGGAAAGAGCGGAGTTCTGATCCTGGGGGGCGGATCTCCCAAAAATTTTCTGCTTCAGACTGAGCCTCAGCTTCAGGAAGTATTAGGGATTGAAGAAAAGGGACACGACTATTTTCTGCAGGTTACCGACGCCCGACCTGATACAGGGGGCCTTTCCGGCGCCACACCCGGAGAAGCCGTAAGCTGGGGAAAGGTAGACCCGGACCAATTGCCCGATGCTGTTGTATGCTACCTGGATTCAACCGTCGCTTTGCCCGTTATCACCGCCTACGCTTTTGCCAATCACAGCCGGCGAGAGCCCAAGCGCCTTTACGACCGGATCCCTGAGATGATGGATTTGCTGAGTGCCGCATATCGGGGGGATGGACATGGATCTGCGTAACCCTCCGCTGCTGCGTTACATCCTGGCCATTGTCGTGCTGGCCGCTTTGGGCGCCATCGAGTTATGAGGGTTGAGATTGGGGCTTGCCCGCTCACCGCGTATGCGTCGGTCGAAGATCGCCAGTCTTTCGAAGGGACCAGACCGTTAAAATTTAATGTTTGATCCCAAGAATTAAATTTTAACGGTCTGGTCCCGCACGTAGCCCCGCAGGTAGGGCGAAAGCCACGTAGGAATCACCTGGCTTTGTTCCGAGTTTGCCTCCGCCGGCGGCGATGGCGACGAACTGGCGGCCGTCCACTTCATAGGTGGCCGGAGTAGCATAGCCTCCTGCCGGCAGCTTCGTTTCCCACAGCATCCCGCCTGTCTCTTTATCGAAGGCCCGGAACATCTCATCTTTGGTGGCTCCGATAAAAATCAGCCCGCCGGCCGTGACGACAGGTCCCCCGTAATTTTCCGTTCCGGTCTGAGGAATCCCTTTTGCCGTGAGTTCCTTAAACTCTCCCAGCACGACCTGCCAGAGAATTTCTCCCGTATTCAGGTTGAGGGCATTCAAAGTTCCCCAGGGCGGCTTCACGGCGGGGTAGCCGTTTTGATCATTAAAGCGGTGATAGCCGGTTATCGTGTACGGAATGTAGGCGGCCGCCTGCCTCTGCTCCTGCACTTTGGCGGCATCGATCTCCTCCACGTTTTCATCGGAGCCTGACAGATAGGCATAGATTGAGTGCTGCTGCTGAGGTGAAAGGTGCTGAAAAGCCGGCATTCTTGCGCTTCCGTAGTCGAGCAGGCGAAAAAACTGCTGCCGCGAGATAGGGCCTCGAATATCGACCAGGGACGGAAACGACTCGCCGTCTCCTTTTCTATCCGCTCCATGACAACTGGCACAGTGCATCCTGTAAAGACTTTCCCCCAGGGAAGTCGATTTCTCATCTCCCCTGGGGATGACATCCAGCATCGTCAAGACCCAGGGCATTTCCTGGGCATTAACGTACATAATCCCGGAGTCCTGGTCGAAGGCGGCGCCCCCCCACTCTCCACCTCCATCAAAGCCGGGGAAAATAATGGTGCCCTCTTTGCTCGGAACCGTGAACGGTGGCCCCGTTCTCAGTTTCTTAAAGCGCTCGGCCACAAAAGCATGCGCTTCCGGTGAGATATTCGTGATCTCATCCTCGGTAAAGATCTGGCGGGCGAAGGGTTTGGGCTTCACAGGAAAAGGCTGCGTGGGCCAGGTGACTTCGCCGGGTAGGTCCGACTCGGCTACAACACGCTCTTCCACCGGGAAAAGGGGCTCGCCGCTATCGCGGTTCAGCAGAAAGACGTGACCGGATTTGGTGATCTGGGCCACTGCATCTATCCGTTTTCCATCATGCTCGACGGTCACCAGATTAGGCGGCGCGGGCAAATCTCTGTCCCAGATGTCATGTCGGACTACCTGAAAGTGCCACACCCTCTCGCCGGTGTCTGCCTTCAAAGCCAGAATGCAATTGCCGAACAGGTTCTTGCCGGGGCGATTTCCACCATAGAAATCAAAAGCAGGAGATCCGGTCGGGACAAAGACCATGCCCCGCTTTTCATCCACGCTTATGCCGCTCCAGGAATTGGCGCCGCCAATTTTCTTCCAGGCATCCTCAGGCCAGGTGTCATAGCCGAACTCGCCGGGATGAGGAATCGTGTGAAAAATCCATTTGATCTCCCCGCTGCGAATGTCATAGGCGCGGATGTCTCCGGGGGCCGCCGGGTGGCCCTCCGAAACTACTGAACCAAGGATGAGCAGGTCTTTGTAAACGGCCCCTGGGGTGCGAGCCGTGACGTAAAGTCCAGGCTGGTCATCGCGCCCCAGGCCCTTGTGCAGGTCCACGCTTCCGCTCTCGCCGAAGCCCGGATCGGGCTTGCCTGTCTTCGCATCAAGAGAGTAGAGCAGGGAATGCGCGGCGAAGAGAATCCGCTTTTCACCATCACTTTCCCAGTAGTTTACACCTCTGTTGATGAGCGTCACTTTGGGCGCACCTTCGCCTTGAAAAGGATCAAACTTCCAAATCTCTTTGCCGGTTGCGGCGTCCAGCGCGATCGCTTTGGCGGCCGGAGAGGTGACGTACATAATTCCGTCCACTATGATCGGATTGCACTGGATCTGCGACTGGCCATCTTCAGATTTGTCTCCGGTATGGTATTCCCAGGCAACCTGGAGCTGATCCACATTGTGCGTGTTGATCTGGTCCAACTCGGAATACTGGTTGCGATGCGGGCCTCCCTGGTAGGACCTCCATTCTCTTGCAGGTTCGTTCCCTTCAGTTTGGGCAGGACTCCAGATGAAGAAAGGGGCCGATAGGAAGAGGCTGACAGCGATTACTGATGGTATTCGTTTCATGAAATTTTACCCGTGGAAGCTGATGATCGATGCCTAATATAACATCAAGCCTCGCGCGACAGTGGCCGCAAAAAGCCTTGTGATTGGGGACATCACGACATATTATTGGAGTTGTGATCCGTCTTGGACTGGGCTGCTCCGTTCTCTACTTTCTGGCTGTTTCCAGCTTTACAGATGCGATGGCCCAGAGCCAGGATGAAGCATTCTTTGAGAATCGCATTCGCCCCGTGCTGGCCAATCACTGCCATACCTGCCATACCGACCTGCAGAGCGGCGGACTGAGACTCGATTCCAGAGAAGCGATGCTCAAAGGAGGCAACTCCGGCCCTGCCGTGATTCCGGGTGATCCCGACAGCAGCCTTCTGATCCAGGCCGTTCACCATACTCACGAACGCCTGAAGATGCCGCCCGCAGGGCAGTTGCCCCAAGCTCAAATCGCTGATCTGGTGGAGTGGGTCAAAGCGGGTGCGGTCTGGGGAGGTGATCTTCCTGAGGTCTCCAGGACACCCGATTATGTGATCACTCCGGAGCAGAAGGCCTTCTGGGCCTTTCAGCCGGTGAAGGAGCAACCGGTCCCGGAAGTGAAACATAAGGACTGGACCGTGACTCCCATCGATCAGTTTATCGTGGCGGAACTCGAGGAGAGAAATCTGGCGCAGGTTGCGGAGGCTGATAAGCGCACCCTGATTCGCCGAGCCACTTTCGATCTCATTGGGCTGCCTCCCAGGCCGGAGGAAGTCGAGTCCTTTCTGGCGGACGATTCTGCGGATGCTTTTTCCAAAGTAGTCGATCGGCTGCTGGCTTCGCCGCATTATGGGGAACGCTGGGGAAGACACTGGCTGGATCTGGTCCGCTACTCCGATAGCGCAGGAGACAGCGCCGACTATCCGATCCCGCAGATATATCTGTACCGAAATTATGTGATTGATGCCTTCAACGAGGATAAACCTTACGATCAGTTCATCCGCGAGCAGATTGCCGGCGACCTGCTGACCGGCCGAACTGCCGAAGAAAGATGGGAGCAGGTGATCGCCACCGGCTATCTGGCGGTTGCCCGTCGTTTTAGCGTCAGGCCTGAACGCATGATGCACCTGACGATCGAAGACAGCATCGATAATCTGGGGAAAACCTTTCTCGGGCTCACAGTAGCCTGCGCCCGCTGCCACGACCACAAATACGACCCTATTTCCAACAAGGATTATTACGCCCTGTACGGTATCTTCGACAGCACTCGCTATCCGTTTGCCGGCTCGGAAAACATACAGAACCAGATGGACCTGGTCACCCGCCTTCCGGAGCCCCAGGTGGACGAGATACTCAAGCCTTTTCGCGAAAACTTGGCGCCTCTGCAAGAGAAGATTGAGCAGTTGGAGAAGGAGAGGGATGCGCTTCAGAAAAACGAGAAGGCCGAGGACGGGCGCAGCCTCGATCAGATCAGGGCCGAGCTGCGAGAGCTGCAGCAGCAGCGCAAAGCTCTTCTGGCCGCGAAGCCGCCTTTGGAAATGGCCTTCGCCGTGGTTGAATCGGAGGACCCCCACAATGCCAGGATCCATTTGCGAGGCGAGCCCAATAAGCTTGGGGAAGAAGTTCCGCGGCGATTCCTGCGGATTCTGGGAGGCCAGCACCTTCCGGCCTGGGAGCGGGGCAGCGGCCGTCTCGAACTGGCTCAATGGCTGGTCGATCGAGAGAACCCACTCACCGCTCGCGTCATGGTCAATCGCATCTGGCAATACCACTTTAGGGAAGGAATCGTGCGCAGTCCCAGTAATTTTGGGAGCAGAGGAGAGCTTCCAACCCATCCCGAACTCCTGGATTATCTCGCATCCAAATTTGTCGAGAGCGGGTGGTCGATCAAAAAGATGCATCGACTCATCATGAATTCCCGCACTTATCAGCTCTCCAGCCAGGCAAAGGCTGCCAATGCTGTGATCGATCCCGATAATAGGTTCTTCTGGAAATTCAAGCGCCATCGCCTGGACGCGGAATCCATTCGGGATTCGATTCTGTTTATCAGCGGCCGCCTCAAGACAGGACAGGCGGAAGACCATCCGTTCCCCCATCACAGTATCTGGAACTTCACCCAGCACCGGCCGTATTTTGATGTCTATGAAACTGAGCACCGCAGTGTCTACATGATGACCCAGAGGATTCAGAAACACCCTTACCTCTCCACTTTTGACGGAGCGGATCCGAATTTAACCACGCCTCAGCGGGCCGTGACGACCACTCCCATTCAGGCGCTCTTCATGATGAACAGTGACTTCCTCCACGAGCAGGCCCGTCACTTCACAGCCAGATTGATAGCCGAAGTTCCAGAGAGCTGCCGCATCGACCAGGCCCACCGGCTGGCCTTGGCACGACCGGCTACCCCCGAGGAGAAGCAAAAAGCGGAGGAGTACTTGCATCAGGTGCGTGGCCTTTTGGAAAAGACGGAGGTCCCTGCTTCCGAACAGCCACGGGAGGCGCTGGCCAGCTACCTGCGGGCATTGCTGTCCAGTAATGAGTTTCTGTACGTTGATTAAAGGAGCTTAGCCATGGATCACACGAAATGTGGATGCACTCGCCGCCAGATGCTGCGGTCCCTCATAGGAGGATCGCTGTTATTTCCCGGCATCCTGTACGACCTGCTGGCAGCCGAGGCAGCCAGGGATGTTGCTGTCAATCCGCTGGCTCCAAAAGATCCGCATTTTCCCGCCAAAGCCAAGCGCGTGATTTTTCTCTATATGACCGGTGGCGCTTCTCATGTGGATTCCTTCGACTACAAGCCGAAATTGTTCAGCGATCACGGCAACACCATCAGCCGCAACGGGAAGCAGTTTCATCTCTCCCGTCCTAAATGGGAGTTCAAGCCGCGCGGGCAGTGTGGCACTTACGTCAGCGACCTTTTCCCCCACATAGCGGAATGCATGGATGATATTTGCCTGATTCGATCGATGAAGAACGATCACAACGATCATTTCCAGGCAACCCTGGGCATCCATACGGGATCGGTCACCTTTAACCGGCCCAGCATTGGTTCCTGGGTCAGCTACGGTTTAGGGACCAGCAACCAGAATCTGCCGTCCTTTCTCGTCCTGGCGCCCAAGCTGCCTTATGCCGGCGGACAGGTCTGGGGATCCGATTTCTTGCCGGCCACACACCAGGGCACCCGCATCATTCCTGGCGCGCAACCGATTCCCAACATTTCACCCCGGACTGTTTCCCCCGACCTGCAGGAGAAGGAGTTGAGCCTGCTTGAATTCTTCAACCGCAGGCATTTGTCTGAACGTGACGGAGACCCTGAGCTGGCTTCGCGCATCAAGTCCTTTGAGACTGCCTTCGGCATGCAAAAGGAGGCGCCGGAGGCCTTTGACCTGTCACAGGAATCGGATGAGACCCTTAAATGGTACGGACTGGAACGCGGCAGTACTGAGGGATTTGCCTGGCAGTGCCTGGTGGCGCGGCGGCTGGCCGAAAGAGGAGTGCGTTTTATTGAATTGATCGACACGGGCGCTTCGAATAACTGGGACGCTCATGGTGACATGGAGTCACATGTCCCGCTGGCCAGAAACGTAGATCAGCCGATTGCGGCGTTACTGAAGGATCTCAAACTTCGAGGAATGCTGGAGGATACTCTGGTGGTCTGGACGACCGAATTCGGCCGGACTTCGTTCGTGCAAAACGCTGACGCCAAAGGACGGGAGCATCATTCCAGCGTTTACTCTTCATGGCTGGCAGGTGGGGGTGTCAAAGGCGGCACCACTTACGGAGAAAGTGACGATTATGGGATCGAAGTGGCCTCAGATATGATGCATCTCCATGACTTTCACGCTACCATTCTGCACCTGCTGGGCCTGGACCACACCAGGCTCACCTTTCGCCACGCCGGCCGCGATTTCCGCCTGACCGACGTGCATGGCCGCGTCGTCAAAGATATCATCGCGTAGGAAAATTGGGGGACGGTCACCTCTTTTCGGGGATGAAAAGAGG
>JBOGJG010000340.1:0-21238 GCA_050747825.1 Acidobacteriota bacterium
ACAGTTGGCCAGGGTCCTGGGGTTGAATGAACTCGCTGGTGGCCTGCCAGCGCGGTAATACCTTCTCGTCCGTATAACTCTTTGCAATATCAAATAATTACTGATCTTCGCGCACCATTCCCAGTAAACTCCCGCTAGAAGCTCGCGCGAAGCTCGCGCGGCGCCTTATGTAGAACCCCCCCAGTTTACCATATTTGCTTGACCCATTCTGCGTACCAATTTTGTAAGCGGGAAAGAGGCCCGGCGGCACGACCTGAAACCCTTCCGTGCGAGCGAAGGCCGTAGTGTGTCGAGACATCCTGTCTTCAATTCTTCTGGACTTCGACGATGTAGGGGAGATGCCTCTCGAGCCAGTTGGCGAACCAACTTTGGAACGTTTCGATCTGCTTGCGGCGAGAAGGAGAGAGAGGGAGGGCTAGATGCCCGGTGGAGAAGCCCCTCACTTCCAAACCGGCGCGGATGCCCCAGGGAACAGGCAGGTGCCTGAACTGGTCGCCCAGGGCATCGAGAAGCTGCTGGCAGTACTGGGCAGATTCGAGGTCCCCGGCGCGAAAGCTCTGGTATTCTCTGACCACAAGCTCCGGACAGAGATTGGCACTCCCCGAGATGACGCCGTCCCAACCGGCAGTCAAAGCCTGGAACAGCAAGTCATCGCTGCCGATCAACAGGGTCACCTCTTTCTCGTGGGCAATCTCGGTCAGTTTCGGCAGCGCTTCCAGCCTGCCGCTGCTGTCTTTGATTCCGACCAGATTCGGGATTTGCCTCAGCAGCCGCATGGAAGTGGTCAAATGGAGTGGATTGGTGAAATCGGGCAGATTATAAAGAAGACAGGGTAAAGAGACGGAGCTGCACACCTCTCGGCAAAAAGCCTCCAGATCCTCCTGTTCATATCGGAAAAAATGAGGCATGGGCAGCAGAATTGCCGCGCACCCTTCGCGTGCGGCGTGCCGGCCGAGCTCCCGAACCCGCTCCAGGCACGAAGCTCCGACGGCGGCAAGGACGATCGCCTTTCCCTCGCTCTTCCGAACGGCACGGCTGATCAGTTCTTTGCGCTCCTGCAGGTCGAAGTGGGGGTACTCAGAAGTGGCGCCGCCGATGCAGAGCCCGTCGATTCCCTGTTCCAGGAGAAAATCCAGGAGCAGCTCGAAGGCCGCAAGATCAAGCCGGCCGCCGGAATCTAGCGGAGTCACAGGAGCAACGAACACACCCGAGAGTTTCATTTTCGATTCCTAATACCTTGCGAGGGTTGCGAAATTCCGCTTGAACCGAGGTCATGCTAATGAATATCATCGGTGGAGTCAAGATTTCGAAATACAGTGGAAAAAATAGAACAGATTGTCAAAAACAGCATATCAATGTGAATAAATGGAACAACTTGCGGGCGTCATGGACTTTCGCGCAGTCACTGTCATACCATTGGAAAGTTGGACGTATGGTCGTTCGTAAAGTGAAAGCTTCATTGTCTCCGCCGAGTGGAGGGAAAAGGACTCGGCGAAAAGAGAACAAATACTTTTCCAAAGTCGTCGGAAAGGCGCTGGATATTCTGGAAATTCTTAAACGAAGTGGAACGCCGCTGTCGCTGAACGAGCTCACTCGTGAGGTGGGGCTGACCAAGAGTTCTGTCTTCCGTATCCTTCATACTCTCGACGTGGCGGGCTATTTGGACAGGAATGAGGCGGGCCAGTACATGCTCTCCTCTGACGTCCGACCGTTGGTGCCCGCCTATTTGCAAAGGAAGCTGATCGAAGCGGCCGTCCCACGTATGAAGGAGCTCAACCGCCGATTCTCTGAAACGGTGAGCCTGGCCATCTTATTCACCAACCACATCGAGGTTGCTGCGGTCGAAGAAAGCCCTCGCCTGATGCGGATGGGAAACACGGTTGGCCGGATTATTCCTCCGCACGCCAGTTCTTTGGGAAAAGCGATCACCGCATATCAACCGGAACAGAGAAGAGAAAAGCTCCTGCGCAGCTATGGTCTGCACGTTTTTACAGAAAGAACGGTCACCGACGAGGTGGAGCTGAAGCGCGAGCTGGAGAAGGTTCGCGCTGAAGGGTACAGCACCGACCAGGAAGAGAGCACCAGGGAAGGATGCTGCTTTGGTGTTCCGATTCTGGGAGAAGCCGACCACGCCATTGGAGCCATCAGTATTTCCATGCCTAAGACGAGGGTTCCTAAAGAAATCGAGCAAGAAGAGCTCATTGCCGCCTTGCAAAAGGTGGTCAGGGAAATTGCGAAAGAGCTGACGGCCGGCTGAGACGTTCCTCGAGATGGCGCCTGGGGCTCGCCGGCGCAGGCCCACAGTAAACAACCTATTCTTTCGCCCGCCCTGCCAGCAGCCGACTGCCTGGCTCGGCGACGAGAAAAATGATGGCGGTCCCCACCACGATGACAAGCCAGTCATGCAGCGGATTGCGATAGGCTCCTATCCAGGGAAGCCGCGACCACTCCTCAGTCCGGGAAAGTACCATCCAGGCAATACTCAGAAGGCCCACGCTCATCCCGATGATCGCCGCACGGTTGTCGGCGCGCCGCGAGAAATAGCCCAACAAGAAAAGCCCCAGCATTCCGCCGCTGAAGATGGAAGAGAAAGTCCACCAGACGTCCAGAGCACTCCTGACGTCGATCATCTTGACCGCGAGATAGGTGGCAAGAACTCCGAGAAAGATGGAGAAACCGTAAAGAGCCAGCATTTTTTCCTTTTCCCCGGCAGTGGGTCTGAAAAACCGCTCGTAGTAATCGGCAAGAAAAATGGTAGCCAAGCTGTTCAGGCTGGTGGAAACGGTGCTCATGGCGGCGGCAAAAATAGCAGCAATCATGAGTCCGGACAATCCCGGGGGTAAGGCCGTTACGATGAAGTGGGGAAACACCCGGTCGGCCACTAGATCCTGCGGGAGCAGGTGGGGCTGAGCTGTATAGTAGGCGTACAAGCCCGTTCCGATAAAGAAAAAGAGCAGAGAGACAGGAATATAGAGCAGGGCCCCGATCCAAACCGCTTTTTTGGCTTCCGCCTCCGAGCTGGAGCTGATATAGCGCTGGATGTAATTCTGATCGATTCCGAAGTTCTGAAGATTGATGAAAATACCATTGAGCAGGATGACCCAGAAAGTTGTTTCCGCCAGGTCAAAGCGAAACTCGCCCAGGCTGAACTTCTGATGCTCAAAGGCGATGGCAAAAAGTTGCCCGGGCCCCTCGGGCATCCCCACCAGGAGGAGGATCACGCAAAGGAGTGCCCCTCCGATTAACACAAAGCCCTGGACGGCATCCGTCCAGATGACCGCTTCAATGCCGCCCATGATCGTGTAAAGAGCCACCGAAGCTCCGGTGATGCAGATGATGATCCACACGGGCCAGCCGAGAAGCACGCTGAGCGGCAGGGCCATGAGGTACATGACCACCACCATTCGAAACAACTGAGTCAAAAGGTAAAAGGACGAAGCGTAAATTCGTGCCGGCGGGCCGAACCGATCCTCGAGATAGCTGTAAGCGGAGATACTACCCCGATGGCGGTAAAGGGGAACAAAAAACCGAGTGGCCATCCAAGCCGCAAAGGCAATGCTCAGACTGAAAACAAAGCGGCTCCAGTTCAATTCATACGCGCTTCCCGGCAGAGCCAGAAAGCTGATGCTGCTGACGTACGTGGCCAGAATGGACATTCCGCAAAGCCAGCCCGGAAGGGCGCGCCCGGCCGCCATAAAGGCTTCCGTATTGCGGTTCCGGCGCAAAAAATAAGCTCCAAGACCGAGGATTCCCAAAAAGTAAGCTCCCAAAACGATAAGATCGGCAACAGGCATTACGTCGTCCCTTCCTTTTTCTTTGAAGAAGCACTTGCACTCCTCGCCTCATCGTTCATAATCAACGGAGCATGTTTGTCGGTCTTTTGATGTTCTTTGGTGGTCTCGGATTGGCTGAGCGCCCAGCCGAGGTCCTCGAGCACGTCATCGTCTACAAAGAAGAAGGGCGATTTGCAGGATGGCCGGCCAATCACGGGATGTGGGCTTGGGGAGAGGAACTGGTCGTGGGCTTTGAAGTCGGCTACTTCAGGGAAACCGATCGGGGACACGCGATCGACTACGGCCGGCCCGGAGAGCATGTACTGGCCCGAAGCCTGAACGGGGGCCAGACATGGGCGCTGGAAAAGCCGAACGGATTGAAGCCGCCGCCAGGGATCAAAGTCGCAGGGGTCCCCGCACCGCCCGGCGGCGCGGAGCCGGCGGACTTCGATGGGGAAATGGACTTCACGCACCCCGGATTTGCTCTGACGGCGCGAATGGCCAGTATTCACACCGGTCCCTCTCGTTTCTACTACACTCTGGACAAGGGGAAGAGCTGGAAAGGTCCTTATCACCTCCCCGACTTTGGTCAGCCCGGGATTGCTGCCCGAACTGATTATCTTATCGACGGCCCGCGCGAATTGACCGTGTTCTTGACGGCAGCCAAGTTCAATGGGCGCGAGGGGCGGGTCATCTGCGTGCGCACGCGGGACGGGGGAAAAAACTGGGAGCGGGTTTCCGACGTGACACCGGAGCCCGAGGGCCGAGGATATGCCATCATGCCCTCTTCGGTCCGCCTTTCCGCGACGGAGATTCTCACAGCCGTCCGGCGCAGGGGCTGGATTGAAAGCTATCGCTCCCAAGATAACGCTTCCAGTTGGAGTTACGAGCAAGAAGTGAGCCGCACCGGTCGAGGGAATCCGCCCGCCTTGATTCGGCTCCGCGATGGCCGCCTCGTCTTAAGTTATGGTTATCGCGCGGAACCTTATGGAATTCGGGCCCGCATCAGCTCCGACCAGGGTAGGACGTGGGAGAAAGAAATCATCCTGAGGGAGGATGGGGGGAACTGGGATCTCGGCTACCCCCGGACCGTCGAGCGGCCGGATGGCAAACTGGTGACGGTGTATTACTTCAACGACCACGCGGACCGGGAGCGTTACATCGCCGCCACCATCTGGGATCCCGGCGTGAGTCCCTAAACCATCCTGCGGCGGCCCGGCCTATGCGAAAAGTGCCTTCGCCATCTATACCTCGGACGCGCTTGGGTTCAGTTCTACTGCCAGTGGAAGGACTCTCTTTCGCAAATGCGCTGTCTCTTCCTCGCTCAAGGGTCTCAAGGGAGCAAAAACGCGGTCCGATTGAATGATGCCCAGCTCGCGGAGCACCCATTTGAACGAGGCGACGATCGGAGCGCCGGGAGGTCGGGAAGGAAGTCTCAAAGCATCGAGCAGTGCGAGGACTTTTCCATTCGCCTGGCGAGTCCCCCTCCCAGTCGCCCTGAGCCGCCCTCTCATACACGCTAGTGTAGTGTCCAGTAAATAACTGGGCCATTTATTTCTTCGCCTTCCTCGATCTGGGCGCGGTGCATCCGGGCAGAATCTGTTCCAAGGTTTGGCGGCAGCGTGAGAGCTTTTCGACGATGGATTCCACAGTCGCAGTCCAGACGATGGGTTTTAGTCATAACTGCAGCCACGGATTTCACGAATTGCACAGATTGGAATCCGTGTAATCTGTGAAATCTGTGGCTATAATATCTGTCCCGTGAAAACGAAGCTATTTTTTGTGCTCGTTAGTCTGGCCGCCACAGCCTGCTCCAGCGAAACAGAAGGCCCCTTGTCGCCTGAGGAGGCGATCGAGAGCTTTCAGGTGCACCCGGATTTTCGAGTCGAGGTATTTGCCGCCGAGCCGTATGTGGTGGATCCGGTTGAGGTCGTCTTTGATGAGCGGGGGCGCGCTTTTGCGGCCGAAATGCGGGATTATCCGGAGGATCCCCCCAAGGGCCGGCCGCCGCGCAGCCGCATCCGCCTGCTGGAAGACACGGATGGAGACGGCCGGGTGGACCGGTCCTTCATTTTTGCCGACAACCTGCTTCAGGCCACCAGCATGCTCCCCTGGAAGGGCGGACTGCTGGTGACTGCAGCCCCCGATATTCTCTACTTAAAAGACACAGACGGAGACAATAGAGCCGATGTGCGGGAGGTCCTGTTCACCGGCTTTGCGCTGGTTAATCCGGAAGGTCGAATCACTAATCTGCGCTTCAATGTTGACAACTGGATTTACGCTTCCAATAACGGCCAGCAGGGAGATATCACTTTCACCCGCCGTCCGGATGCAGCTCCAGTATCGGTTCTGGGGGCCGACTTTCGCTTCCGGCTGGACCGGGGGGAGTTCGAAGCCGCCTCCGGTCCTACTCAATTCGGCCAGGCCATTGATGATTTCGGAAACCGCTTCATCACCCAGAATACGATTCACGTCCGGCATGTGGTCCTTCCCAGGCGTTACCTGACGCGAAATCCCTATCTCACAGTTGGGCAGGCGGCTCAGGATATTTCGGATCACGGCAGGCCTTCGGTTCCCATGTTCCAGCTCACCGAGCCCCAGGAATGGCGCAAGGTCCGCACCCAGATGCGCCAGGAGCGCTACCGGCAAAACGAACTGGACCGGGTTCGCGAGCTGAACCCTTCAACTGAAATCGCCAGCGGATACATCACGGGTGCTTCGGGCGGCACGATTTACAGCGGCGATATGTTTTCCGAAAACTTTCTGGGGAACCTGTTTACCGGCGATGTGGCTGGAAGTCTGGTGCACCGTGACCTGTTGAAGCGATCGGGCGTAACTTTTACCGCCAGCCGCCCCCCGGGGGAACAAGACCGCGAATTTCTGGCCTCGACCGACTCATGGTTTCGTCCCTGCAACTTCGCCACCGGCCCGGACGGGAATCTCTACATGGTCGATATTTACCGGGAGTTCATTGAGACGCCCGAATCGATACCTGAAGAGTTGAAGCAGAACATGGACTTTTACAATGGAGACGATCTGGGGAGGATCTATCGGATTGTTCCCAAGAGCGCCCCTCCGACACGATCTGCGCGGGTTCAGCTGGACCAGGCGCCAAGCCGTAGGCTGGTGGATCTGCTCTCCCATCCCAACGCCTGGTGGAGGTTTACCGCTCAGCGACTCCTGCTGGAACGGCAAGACCGCTCGGTGACTGTCGAGTTGAGAAAGCTGGCGCTGGAAAGCCGTTTTCCACAGGCACGGCTGCATGCGCTTTATGCTCTCGAGGGGATGGAAGCTCTGGATTCGTCTCTGATTGAGGCGGCTTTGCGAGATCGGCATCCCGCCGTCCGGGTGCACGCTCTCCGTCTTGCCGAGCGCTTCCCGGGGAACCTGCCTCAGGTGCTGGCGATGCTGGACTCCAGGGAGCCCGAGGTGAGATTTCAACTGGCGTTGAGTCTTGGTGAGTTCGTGGGGCTGCCGGGTACCCTCTGGGTGTACGGTCGCGGGTCGGATAATACTGCGTCCTTGCGGCAGGTGACGCAAGGACTGGCCCGGCTGGTCATGTCCGGGGCGGACGATCACTGGTTGCGCGCGGCGGTTCTCAGCTCGGAGCCTGGATCTTCCGTGGCGCTGGCTGAAGAGCTGGCGCAAGGGTCGAGCTTTTTCGAGGAGATCTCGGACGGAAGGAGAGAGTTCCTCCAGGAATTATCGGCTGTCGTGGGAGCGCGCAATGAACAGAAGGAGATTATTCAGCTTTTGAGGCTTCTCTCCGGTCCGGGCCCGCTTGCCGGAGAGTCCTGGCAAGTGGCGGGCTTGAGCGGGCTCGCCGAAGGCCTGGAACTGGCGGGGGCTAAGCGGATGAGGGTGCCTGTTGCAGAAGCGCTACTGAATCGTCTGATAGCCGCTTCTTCCGCGGAAGTCCAGGCGCCTGCTCGCGCCGTGGCGCGTCATTTTGAGATGCCTGCCCTGATTGCGTCCTCGATCCGCCAGGCGCTCAACTCCAGGCTGGATACAGCACAGCGCGTGCTGGAGGTGCAAACTCTCTCCAGCGGATCTTTCGAGCAGGTCCGCCCTGCTTTCGAAGAGCTGTTAAAGACTCCTTTGGAGCCGGAGCTGTTGACTGCCACGGTTCATTCGCTGGCCTCCTTTCAAGATCCGCCAGTCAGCAATTTGCTGCTCTCGAACTGGAGCCGCCTGGGACCTGCCGGCCGGCAGGAGGTGCTGACTGCTCTTTTAAACCACCGGAACCGCCTGCCCGATCTGATGCAGGCGCTCGAAAGCGGAACAATTGCCGCTACCGAGCTGGATGTGACTCACAGAACCAAGCTCCTGACCAATCCCGATCCTGACATTGTCCGGCGCGCTCGGAAGGTTTTGGAGGAGGCACAGACCGGACGTGCCACGCGGTATGCGGCCGCCCGTTTTGAGCAAGCGCTGGCGATGGAGGGCCATGCGGAGCGTGGACGCCTCGTCTTCCAAGAGAGTTGCGCCCGCTGCCATCTGTCACGAGCCGGCGGCCGAGTCGGACCGGACCTTTCGGGAGTGAGCAGCCACACCAGGGAGCAATTGCTGCAGTCGATCCTGGAACCTTCCAGCTACATACAACCCGGATATGTGAACTATATCGTGGTGGCCAAAGACGGAAGTATTCACGACGGCATCATCAGCGGCGAGACTCCCGGCACGCTTCGCCTGAGCAACCAGGCCGGCCAGATTACGCTGCTGCGCTCTAACATCGAAAGAATCCGCGCTTCAGAAATTTCTCTCATGCCGGAGGGTTTGGAGGAAAGCATGACGGCCCAGGATTTGGCTGATCTCATGGCCTTCCTCCAAGGCGCAAAACATTGAGCCACGGATTTTCTGGACTGCTCGTACGGGTTTCAACCCAAGCGAAACGCCCAGCAGGCGCTGGAAGAAGTAAGATCCCATGTGCAAGCGGGATAGCGCACGGTTTACGATGCAGATCTGAAAAGCCACTTCGATACCATTCCCCACGAGAAGCCGATGAAGTGTCCGGAGAAACGCATAGCGGATCACAGCCTTTAGAAGCTGATCCGAATGTGGCTGAAGTGCCCGGTGGCCCAACCGGACGCGGAGGCAGTGGAGGGAGTCAGAGAAAGCGTAGCGACCGGGGGACGCCGGCAAGGCGTCGTGATATCCCCACTGGTAAGCAACCTCTTCCTGCATTGGTTTGACGTGGTATTTCATCGAGAAGATGGCCCCGCTTACTGGGCCAAGGCGAAGTTAGTTCGATATGCGGATGATTTTGTGGTACTGGTGCTGCTAACCCTCTTCTACTCTACTGAAATCCGGGGCTAAATATGATGTGGTTTCAAATAGTCAAAGTCACCATGGGACTCCTGCTGCTGCTGGCGGTGGCGGTGCAATATAACGATCCCGATCCAGGTCGATGGGTGGTCATGTATGGCCTGGCAGGACTGGTATCCCTGGCCCACGGCCGTCTGAAAGCCGCGTGTGTAGCGGCCCCGGCCATTCTGGGAGCGGTGGCGCTGGCATGGGCCCTCTATCTGGCAGCGACAACCGGAGGTTATGTGAACGGGTCCGAGCTGCTCGGCTCGATGGACCCCCGGAGGCCTGAAATTGAAGAGAATCGGGAGATGATCGGGCTGGCTATCGTGGCAATATGGATGGCTGTACTGGCCTGGCGCGGTTTGCGGCGGCCTGCAGGTGGACGCCACGAGGGCGCAGGTACGCCGTAGCCCCCGCAGCCGTGATGATGCACCAGACGGCGAACAGGACGCCTGGAAGAGCAGTTTCGGGATTGAAGTGGCGAAGAGCCAGCGCCACTCCCAGACCGGCATTCTGCATTCCAATCTCAACAGCCAGGGTCGTCTGGTGCCTGCGGTCAAAGCCGTAGAGACGGGCCAGATACCAACCTGCCGCATACCCTGCCGCATTCAGTAGGGCAACCAGCAGGAGGACCAGCGGACCCACCGAAGCGATCCTCTCCTGGTTTGCCGCCACGGCGTAACCGCAAATGACCAGAATAGAGAGCACGGCGACGGCCGGCGCGGCCTCCAGAGCCAGCGAGAGCTTTGAGCCTGCGATTCGTCGCAGGAACATGCCTGCAAAGAGCGGCAATACGACTGTCCAAAATATCGTCTGCATCATGGGCCAAAAGGGGATAGGCAGGAACGCTCCTCCGAGCAATTCCACCAAAGCCGGCGTCACCAGGGGAGACAGCAAAGTGGAGGCCGTGGTCAGGGCCACTGAGTAAGCCACCGCCCCGCCAGCCAGAAAAACGATCACGTTACTGGCCATTGCTCCGGGCGCGCAGCCCACAATGATAAATCCCAGTGCCAGGGCAGGCTGAAAGCCGCTCAGATAGGCCGCAGCGAAACCGAGCAGCGGCATCACCGTGTACTGGGTGCAGATCCCCAGAATTATCTGCCGCGGGCTTCTCATTGTCTGGCTGAATTCCTCTGGCTCCAGAACCAGTCCTATGGCCCCCATAGTAACAGCGAAAAACCAGAGAAATGAGCCCTGGAAGATAAGAAACAACGGCGGGTAGAGGTAGGCCGCGACAGCGCTGCCCAGCGTCAAAGGCGCCAGCGACCCGGCGATCAAGCGAAAGACGATCATGGCGGGGTAAGAATACTATAGTTGATCATCGGCTTTGCTTAGCAATTCGGCTTTGCTGCTACCGGAAGCTGACCGGCTGCCCCCCGGCTCGCTACGCTGGCCTGCTTGACCACTGACCGGTTCGAAGATTGTTTGTTTACTTTTACTTCCGGCCCAGCAGCCGGATGCGCGCGACCAGGGCCCGGCTCTGGGTCGAGCCGAAGGTGAGAAAATGGGGAGAATCGATGTTATTGTTGACCCCTTCTGGGTTAGCCCTTTTTGTGAGATTATTAAGCCCCACTCGCAATCCCCAACGGTAGTTCATAAGCTGAAAAACCTTCTCCGCATGCAGGTTCAGAGAAAAATGAGCGGGTAAGCGGCGCGAATTGGGAGGTTCGACCAGCTCCTGGTTTTCATTAACAACATTAAAGGGGAATCCGTCCCGGAATTCGACGGAATAAGCCAGATTGAAGCCCTTTCCCAGAGGCATCCATCCCCAGGAAATCAGCCGATTGGGAGCATCCCAGGGTAATGGTCCACCAGCCTGGCTGCCGGAAATGACGGTGTTGCTGTCAAGGTCGAGAGCCGTGTTCGTGCGGGCCGAGGACCGTGTGTATGAGACGAACATGACATATTGTGTTTTGAAAGTACGGCGCAAGCTCAATTGGAGCGCACGATAGCGGTCCCAGCGGACATTCCGCAAAGTGAGAAGTCTTAAGCCGTCATCCTCAGACATACCGGGAACGAAGCTGAATCCCTTTCTTCCCCGCTTCTGCTGAAATTCCACTTGCAGCGAAGTCGTCTCGGAAATGGCTCGATGCAATGCCAGGCTCCAGTTCAGGGAAGCCGGCGCCTGAAGACTCTGCCGCTCCACCTCGAGACCTGTCTGCACAGAGACACCTCGTAACATTTCGCCATCGGGTCCGAAGGCCTGCTCCAGACTTCGGCCTTCCAGAGGACGGGCAATCATTTCCAGACTGGTGGCATCCCGGAAAACTCCTATGCCGGCGGAGAGCTTGGTCCAGCCGTCCGCCGGCAAGAGATAGTTGAAGGAAAATCGAGGCGAAACGAGCCATTGCCGGATGATGCTGTCCCGGTCGGCCCTGACACCGAACTCAAAGAGTAGTGAGTCGGAGGCCGACCAGCGGTCCTGCGCGAAGAAGCCGGTTTCCCAATTCCGTTCCTCAAATGGAGGCGAATCGATGAACGTCACCTTGCGAGAAAGCGTCCCATCCTCGCGCAGAATCAGAATCGGATTTCGTTCGAGGCTCTTTGCATAGGCGAGGCGGTCCAGCCCGGTTCCGACTTTGAACTCATGCTCTCCTCTCCATTGCCGCACAGGGAAAGTAAGGCTGATGAAGAATTGAGAACGCCGGGCTTCCTCGTCCGAGCGCCGGAAAAAATTGCCTCTGCTGCCGCGCGGCTCAATCCGGTAGGCGGCTCGGCCTCTGGGCTCCTCGCGGCCCCAGTACTTGTTCATCGCGAAACCCGTCTCGATAAGGCCCACGGGCAGATAGACCTGGTCTTTCAGCGTAAACAGGTATGCCCCCTGCTCCAGGCGGTGGGTGGTCTCCAGGGGATCAAATCGGGACAGTCCGGCGCGATCGACTTCAACAGCATTGTAGAGAAAACTGGCGGTCGCGATGTTCGAAGGACCCAGGTTCACCTGCACCTTGGTCAGGGTATTGAATCTCCAGGAATGCTTTCGATCTTCTTCCAAGGGTAGTTCCTCTATGACGTCGATGCCGTACTCGCCATTTACGGCCTGGAGGAACCAGGCCTTTCCCCTGGCCAAAGGCCCGGAAATAGTGGCTCGCGGCGTCCAATTATCAAGTGTAAAGTCTTTCCTGTTTTGGAACGTAGGGACGATTTGGAACGTAGGGACGAAGTCGGTAGCCGAGTAGCGGAGACGGTCGTCCCCCATGGCTGTTTCAAAGCGCAAGACACCTCCCGAACCCTTTCCAAACTCGGCCGAGTAGCGGCTGCTCAAGACCTGGATTGAGCGCAGCGCGTCGGGATTCATCCGAAGCTCAAGCAGGCCGCTGGCCGGGTGGGCAACATTGAAGCCATCCAATTGCATGTGGACCTCACGGCTGTCGGAGCCAGCCACATGAATCTGTCCACCTCTCCCCCGCACCACTCCGGGGATGAACGGCAAAATGTTCCGAATATCCCGAGAGGCTGAATAAGGCAAGTTGATAATTTCTTCGCTGTCGAGCGTTTCGCTTTCGGCGGTTTCGCTGGGGTCCACCGGCGGCTCGCTATACACGACGTCCACCTCTTCACGGAATTCATGCTCGTGGATCAGCAGTACTTCAAGGTTAAGCAGACCCGCGAGGTCTAGCTCCTGCCTTAGAAAGCTAAAGAAGCCCTTCTTCTCCACCCGGACGTGGTACTGTCCTGATGGCAGACCGCCCGACTGGTAATAGCCGGCGTAGTCGGTGATCCCGCGGAAGATTGTGTCGCTCTGAAGGTGCTTTAGAGTAACCTGGGCAGCGGAAACGCCTCGCTGATTTTCATCGACAACCTGAATTTGCAGCCGTGCCGCCTCTGTCACCGCCTGGGCCGAGCTAAGAAAAAGCCAAAAAAGCAAAAACCGATAATACAATCGCTACAGTTTACCGCAACCAGTTCCAGGCTTTATTTTTCTGATGCTGGTCCTGAGTGCCTCCTGGAGCCTGGCAGGCTCCTCCCGCTCGATCGTTCTCGAATGGAACAAGAATCTTGAAGCGGATGTCGTCGGATACAACGTATATCGATCTGATTACGCGCAGGCTGAACATACCCATCTCAATGAGACTTTGGTCACCGACACTACAGCTCTATCCGGCCAGCGGTACTCCTACGTAGTTACAGCCGTCAACAGCGGCGGCCTGGAGAGCAGCTTTTCCAATAATGTAGTGGCCAACCTCGTCTGTCTCTGCCGCTCATCTCGGAAGGACGGAAAGAAGCAGTCCTGTCCCATCTGGCTCAGGCAAGCCGGCATTGACCATTTCGGAGGTCGGATTTCTCAGCTCGAGGGCCAGTTCATCTTGGTGCAGGGCTCCATCGGGGAGTTGCAGGTCCCGCCTCATTGGGACTGAGCAGCTTCATCTGGACTTCGAACAAAATCGCGTCAGTTGGGAGAGATAAGAGGGGGCGCGTGCTATCATGGGGCCTATGAGCGACGTCAGTCCTGAACTCAAGTTTACCTACGAAGATTACGCTCTGATGCCTGGAGACAAGCGCTACGAGCTTATCGACGGAGATCTGCTTATGACCCCGGCGCCTCGCCCATACCATCAAATCGTAGCCAAGAGAATTGAAGCGGCCTTGGACAGCTTTGTAGAAGAGCGGGGGCTGGGCCTGATACTCTACGCTCCCTGTGACATTTATCTCTCCCGTTATGACGTGGTCCAGCCGGACATCCTTTTTATCGCCAAGGACCGGTTAGGGATCGTCCAGGAGAAATACATTCGGGGGGCTCCCGACTTGGTAGTGGAAGTTCTCTCCCCCTCCGACCCTGAACGGGATCGAGAAACCAAACGAAAGCTCTATGCCCGCTACGGCGTGCGTGAATATTGGATCGCCGACCCGGACGTCAAAAGCATCGAAGTGATGCACCGCGAGCAAACTGAGTGGAAGGCGATTCAAACCTTTAGCCGTGCGGACCGCCTGGTCTCACCCCTGCTGCCGGACTTTCAACTCGACCTCTCGCTGGTTTTCAAGCCGTTCCCATAAGCCGGCAAAGCACTGGACTCGACCAGCCGGCCTTCAAGAGACTCTATGACAGTAGGTCACAAAGTAATCAGGTTGACCGGCTCCACTCTGATCTGAGCAATTTCATCTGGGGACCTGGCAAGCAATTTCTGTTGATCCGAAGATACCAGGAATTTCCGCCGGTTTTGCATCATTCCTCCTTCAGAACCTGTTCAGAAAGCTTGCGGCAGGGCGCCGCTCTTGCATGGCTAGTATCGAATCCAGCACCAGGGCTTGGTCCATTTCATGGACCTCGAAACTTTCTCCGATCCGTCGCAGAAGGGTAATGCTCAAGGCACCGCCCAGGTGTTCCTGAAACTCCTGCAGGCCTTGCAGCAACAGATACTCCTCGCGGTCACGCTCCAGCAGGGCATCATCCCACAACTGGAATCCAACACCCTCCAGCAGAATTAAAATCCTCTCCAGACTGTCCGGCGAAAGAAAGCCGGCAGCGGCTGAATAGATGCAATCCAATGTAATTCCCAGGGCTACTGCCTCTCCGTGGCGAATGCGGTTCTGCGTCATGGACTCGAGTTTATGAGCCGACCAGTGCCCAAAATCGAGCGGCCGGGCGCTGCCGGACTCAAAGGGGTCACCGCACGAGCCGATATGCTGAAGATGATGCCTGGCCGAACGTTCGATGATCGAGCGCACCACTTCCGGCTCCAGAGCGGCTACCTGCTTGACGTTCTCTTCCAAATAGTCAAAGAACTCCGCATCACGGATCAGAGCGACTTTGATGGCTTCCGATATACCCGCGACCTTTTCGCGGCGATCGAGCGTCCGGATGAATGAGAAGTCATTGAGAACCGCAAAAGGGGGAACAAATGTTCCGACTAAATTCTTTTTGCCGCAGAAGTTGACACCGCTTTTGACACCCACTCCAGAATCACTCTGGGAAAGTACCGTGGTGGGAATGCGGATGGTTCGAATGCCCCGGTGTGAGAGCGCAGCAGCAAAACAGGCCATGTCGAGGACGGCTCCCCCTCCGATGACCGATATGAACGACTGGCGGTCGATACCTCGCCGGTCCAACTCCCTCACCAGTTCAAGCACCTGTTCGGGATCGTTCTTGACCGCTTCGCCTCCTGTCACGATGACTGGCTCTCCGGCAAGATCGAGAAAATGGCCGTGAGCCAGAAAATATCTCTTGATATTCGAAACCAGCAGTTCGTGGGCCAGAAAGACGCCTCGATCGATGACGAACAACACCCGATGCCGCTTCTCGGGCTCGAGCCGAGCCACGGTGCGCAGGAAAACGGGGTTGGCCTGCGAGAACAGGTCGCGCGTGAAGTAAACCGGATAGCTGTAATCAATATGAAATTTTTGGAGGATACTGCTCATTAATACGCCCGATACTATATATACAACGCTTAAAGGATGCGTCAATCAGAGGATCGTTTCACGATGGCGCCCGTACGCTCCAGGTAAGTCTGCAAGACCCTCCCGACCCTTTCCAGGCTCTCAGCGCTGACCTTGTCCAGAGTATCCGCCGTGGTATGCCAGAAGGGGTAGTCCAGATCGATGATATCGACCGAAGGGATCCCCCTTCGGATGAACGGCACGTGATCGTCCAGAATCGAGCTGCCCGGTACTTGCGGAAATTGCTCCTGATAGCCCAGTTCGGCAGCGATATCCCAAATATCCTGGGCGACCTCCGGCGCCGATTGAAGGGAACGTTGTTCAAAGGGAAAGCGCTGGTCTGAGTCACCCACCATATCCACCAGGATCATCAGATCCACAGGACTTTCCTCCAGATCCAGCGACTGCGCATAGAGCGTTGAACCGATGATCCATCCGTTGTCCTCAATGCCGGCAGTCTGGCTCCAGGGCGGAATCTGGCCGTTATCTTCGGCGTCGAAGAACAGGAGTCTGATCTCTTTCTGGGGACGGTAGTGCCGGCTGATGACCCGGGCCAGTTCGAGCAGCACACCGACTCCGCTGCCTCCATCGTTGGCCCCGATCACTGCCTCGTCTCTTCGAGCAGGGTCAGGGTCCCGGTCAGCCTGAATCCGGCTATCGTAGTGGGCAGCCAGGATGATGGCCGGGCCGCTGCCCAGACTGGCCACGATGTTTCGGACCGGCACGAACAGCGTGCCGAACTCCAGTGTGTGTAAATCGGTTTGAGCGGCCCAGCCAAGTTGCCGCAGGCTCTCTTGAATCAGATCTCCGGCGCGGGCGAGTTCGGCGCTCCCGGTTGGGCGGGCTCCCTGTTCGACCTGCCGGGCAACTTCCGCCAAAGCGCGCTCGCCGCTAAACAGTTCGGGTCCCCGGGGCGTTTCGACCTGCGGATCAAGACGGCTGCCGAGCACAGCCAGGGCGCCACCGGCGTGCTGCCTCACCGTCATGGCCGAAAAGCAGGAGTCGGCTGAAAGGAGGAGGCTTCCCACCAGCGGAGCGTCCAGGCCGGCAAATATTTCCTCCAGAAACTGCGCGCTCTGCTCTCCTGCCCCAAGCTCAATGCTCTCCGCAAAGCGCGACAATCCTGTCGAGTCCAAAACCTGCAGGCTGATGCTGGCGGGCTCGGCCTCCAGATTGACAACTGCTACTGCCGAACGCTCATCGGGAGCGTTCTCGATCACGGCCCGAAATTTTAGTCCCACCGGTTGAGCTGGAATGGTCACCTGGCTGCCTGCAAAGGAGAAAATCACGCTCCCCTGGAACTGATCGGAAGTGCTCTCTGAAACAACCAGCGCATAGCCAGCCGTGAGATCACCGGCATCGCTGGTTTCAATGAAGAAGACTCCTCCTGGAGCCATGGAAAAATCGAGAACACCGGCTGCATTGGCCCCCCCGATCGGTAGGGGTTTTCCTTGAGGAGTTCTAAAATGCAAGCTTCCCTTGACCTGCTGATCGCCAACGTTATGCAGGAAGAGTTCAAAACGAATGCCCCCTCCGGTGGCTAAATGAGGAAATACCTGCTGGATCTCGCCGGCGGGCGAAAGAGCCGCCAGCCATGTGAAGGCCGGCAGGAAAAGCATGATAGACAGTACGTTGGGCCAACGAATCACACGAATCACACGAATGATCAAAAAGAATACTTCAGCGCGATCTCGATTTCACGGGCGCGTTGGGCGCCAAAGATCTTTCCAAAGTTCGAGGTGCCGAAAGTGGGGTCCGGCTCTTCAAAATTGACCTGGTTAAAAGCATTGAAGAACTCAAAGCGCATTTCCAGGCGATGTCCATTCAAAAACAGGAGGTTTTTGACCAGACTAAGGTCCCAGTTTCGGTAGCCCGGCGACCAGAGAATATTCCGCCCCGCATCCCCGAACGAATACTGCGCTGGAGAAACAAAGTCCTCGGTTCGAAACCAGCGGTCGATGGTGCGCTCTGACGGCTCGATCCAGCCCGAACCGAGGCGATCGGGACGGTCTCCGGAAACCCCATCATTGTTGGGATCACCGGGCAGTTCGGGGCTAAAGAGCCGTCCATCTTCCAATCGGGTAATGCCCGAGAGTCGCCAGTTTCCCAGCAGGTGCTGGAGCCAGCGCGGGAAGTTCCCGCCCATCCGGTGCTCAGGTCCAATCGGCAAGTGAAAAATGTATTGAAGGAACAGCGAGCGAACTGGCTGGCCGGCCGGCGCTCGCTCGGCTCTCAGGTTCCGCGGATTTGCCGGCTCTTCGAAATCATCACTGAAACGTCGCCCCCATTCGAAACCGAAAAGGCCCGAAATCCCGTCAGCCAGCCTCCGTTCCGCCGAGACGCTCATTTCGTGGTTAGAAAACGAACCGCTCCCCGTCAGAATAGCGAACTGTCCGAAATTCGAATTGGGCCTTCGAGCCTGAATCGAGCCGGGACCGGGCACAGGCACGTTGGCCGGCAGAACCCGCTCCAGGTTCGTCCCTTTATCCCCCTCGTACTCGACTGCAATTTCCCAGTTTTCAGAGAGCGCGTTGTCGATCTGGAACTCCCAGTGCTGGAAGTAGGCCGTTCGCAGGCCAGGCTCAATTCCCCGCACCGCCAGTTCCGCCGGCACTGCAGCCTCAAAAGGAAAGGCAAGATTCAGGCCGGGTCCCTGCACCGAGGCCTGCGCGATCTCGGTGTAGAAGAAAGGAAAGTTTCGCATCATGTATCTCGGGTAGGCCCAGGACTCCAGCGGTTCATAAAAGACCTGGTACGAGGCTCGCAAAACCAGCCAGTTGCTGGAAAAAGGACGGTAGGCGACTCCCAGACGCGGAGCCCAGTTGTTTCGATCGGGCCTTACCATCCCGTTTAGATCCCCGTAAATCAGCCTGCCCTCTTCGGGCGGCTCAAAGACGAGGGGCGAAAACAGCGAGACGTCTTCGTGAATGGACTGATACGGACCAAAATAGTTGTACGACAAACCCAGTGACAGGTTGAAACGCGGGCTGATTTTCCATTCATCGCGAAACTGGACTTCAAACGACTTGCTTCGCAGGTCCGCCCGCGAGGAACCGATGGCACGGCTGGCTGAATCGGGAAGTCCCAGCAGGAAGTCAGCAAAGGCATCTCCGGTGTAGGCTCCGCTGAAGCGAAAGCTGCCCCGTTTAAGGGCTGGTGAGCGGTCATTGTTTAATTGGTCTACATTAACCTGGCCAGTGAATTGCAGCGTGTGATTGCCACGCACGTAAGTGATGCCTGCGTCGAAGCGATAGGAATTGGAAACATCTCCAGATGGGGTTCCCGAATCGCCAAACGAGCGGTACCCGGCCAACTCAAACTCAGGGTAACCCTCCTCCTGCTGGTCGGCGGCCTCGACTCCAGAAATCCCCAGAGAGTCGAGCAGGCCCCCGGGCCGGTCTCCGCGTGGTATCTCGAATTCGTCCTCTCGTTCGAAATCTACTTCCATAGTGGCTACCAGGTTGCTGCTGATTGTTCCTGCGTAGCCTATCCTGATCTCCTGGTCCAGATCGTTGCTCTCGGTCCCAAAAGTCGGCACAGGATGAACTTCGAGTTCATCCCGGCGCCTGAAGTCGCCGTCTACGGAAAATCGATTCCTTTCGTCCAGCTCGAAGTTCACTCGAACTGAAAACGTGTCGCGGTTCTCAACAAAAGGCTGGTTATTGACGAAATTTCTGGAGGGGTCCGGTCGGTTGGGGTCGGGAAGCAGGGAAAGCAGGCGTCTAGAAACGGGATGAATCCGGTCCTCAGGCAAGTGGTTGCCCGCAAAAGCTTCGCCTGTATGAGGATCTCGAAGCTGAATCTGAAAATCACCGGAAAGCAGTTCGCTGAAGTCTCCGCGCTTCATGGAAGGCGTGGGAACATGAGAAAGAAGGGTTGATCCCTGAATGATGCGCAGCGCGTCGTAAGAGCTGAAGACGTTCAGACGAGGTCCAAGAACGAATCCAAATGTGAAGCCGAATTGATTCCGCTTATACTCGGGCAGAGCCCTTCCCACGTGATCAAAGAAATTTCTGGCATCCAGATTATCGTTGCGGTGAAACTCGTAGATCGAGCCGTGAAAGAGGCCTCGCCTTTGGGCCGGGAATTTGTTGACCAGTTCCGCCAATTCCTGAGTAGACGCATGGGCGGCCCGCCTGAACTCCGCGACACCGATCTGGTAATCCTTGATCTCCTGCAGCGAGTTCCTTTCTTCCGGTAATTGCTTTTGCGTCATGATCTCTTCCACTCCACCACTCGAAGGAAATGTCACCCGCAGACCCGGAACCCGTCCGGGAAGCTCCAGTTCAAAAGCCAGGGATTCATCCTCGCTCGAGATCACGGGAATGCCGTTGACCCTGCTGGGGAAAACGAACTTGGCGCCTACGGCGTCCTCAATGGCCGGGTAGTAGGCAGCGATTTCCAGTTGCGGAAACCTTTCGGTGGACAGATAGGCCAGCCTCTTCATCGTGTCGCTGGTTTGCGCCTGGAGGCTGTTGCGGACGCGCTGCTCGAGACGCCGATCGTTGGATCGGAAGGACACGGCGATCACGATCCAGTCTTCCATGTCCAACCCGAGACTTTCCTGAAACAGAGCATCCACTTCCCTTCTTTTTTGGCGGCTCAAGCTGTCATAGTCGTTTAGAATCTGACCGACACGGGCGTAAGCCTGACGGACCGGACGGGCCGAGAGAAAGCGGACAAAGTAGCGACTGTAGATCTCCTTCTCCCCATCTACGCCACTGCCGATTTCCGCTATGACTTCCGTGTCGGTCTGGTGTCGCGCCCAGGCGGAGTCGTTCAGGATCTCGAGGGCCTGCTCCAGAGTCCAGTTTCGGAAGTCATCGGTATCGCTGCCGTGGGCGAAGACAAGAGTACAAAGCAAAAGCGGTAGGCATGACCAACGAATCACACGAAAAACACGAGTGAAAAACTCCATCTATCTCAGCTTTTCGGCCGTGACTTCCACCTGGTAGCGGCGAATGCCTTCAGGGTCGTCAAATTCGCCGATGATCGTCGCTGCTCCTGGCACCAGCGTTGCCTCCATTCCGCACTGCATCTCGCGCAGGACAGGAGGTTCCGCCCGGGCGGCCTGGAGTGTCTGTCCGGAAGGGACAATCTCGGTGTACTGCATCTCAAAATCCATAAAAATCAGGCCACGGTTCTCCTCGTATTTAAGGTCGCATTTCACGCCCGCTTCGACGTAGTCGTCATCGTCAAAACCTTCCTCGTTTTGGGCAACAATCGGAACCTTGGTCAGAACTCGGCTCTTGCCGGTATCGCCCTCTTCCAGAATAAAGATATAGGTTAGCGTCTGAGTTCTCTGCTCTCCTTCGAGGACGTGAAGAGCAACGACAATGCGGTAGAGAGGCTCGCTGTCGGTATCGGCCTGCTGCCGGCTTTTTCCCCGGATCACCGACAGGTCCGCGAAGAGCAAGCCAGCCGCCGTTAGAATCAGGAGTTGGAGGCAAAAATTTCTCATTATCTTCTCTCTTCCTCCGGAGCATTTTCGGCAGCTTCTTCAAATCCCTGGGAGAGGGGAGAAACCGACAACTCAGACATCACGACTTGATCGTCGGCCAGCAAGGAGGGCCCTTCGTCCGCTGTTTCCTCTTCTGAAGTGTCCTGCTCCTCCTGCTGCGATTGCTCAGGCGCGGTTGCCGGCTCAGGCCGGGGAAGTCGAGGGGCCGCCGCCTTCGCTGCCGGCAACAAGATCGGAGGCTCTGGGCTGGCCACTTGAGTGGGGGCCACCTGAGTGTCGGTTTCCATCAATGGCAAATCGGGGACCGCTCTCTTACGGTCGCGGC
>JBOGJG010000341.1:0-18255 GCA_050747825.1 Acidobacteriota bacterium
GAGTGAAACCCTTCGGGACGGAATTGAAATCGATGTTCATAGATCGGGGCTCGACCATACAACGCGCTTGGCGTAGTCCGTATATCCTAGGATAATCCGCAGCACCTTCTCTGATACGTTCGGTACAGAGTACGCCTGAACGAGCTGCAACGTTCGATCTGCGCCTCTCCCCTGCTCGCGCAATACGGCCAGGCCCTGGAGCACCCGCTCGAGGCTCATGCCGACCATCATCACGGTGGCTTCTTCCATCGCCTCCGGTCGCTCATGAGCCTCCCGAATATTTAGCGCCGGAAAGTTTAGAATGGATGACTCCTCGGAGATGGTCCCGCTGTCCGATAGCACCGCCCTGGCCTCTACCTGGAGCCGAATGTAATCACTAAACGAGAGCGGCTTCATGAGGCGGATCCGTTCGTCGAACTTCACCCCCTTCGCCTCAATCATCTTACGGGTCCGAGGATGCGTGGAGACGATCACTGGGCGGTCCTCGGCCAGTGTATGCAGTATCTCGACTAGGCGCGTGAAATTGCGCTCCGCATCGATGTTCTCCTCGCGGTGGCTCGAGAGCAAATAGTAGCTTCCTGGCTCGAGTTCCAGCCGTGCGAGGGCATCGGAGGCGTCGATTTTCGTCCGGTAGTGCCCCAAGACCTCATACATAGGGCTGCCCGTCGTGATGATCCGGTCAGCTGGAAGTCCTTCGGCCAGCAGATACTCCCGGGCAATGTCGCTGTACGTCAGATTGATGTCCGATACGTGGTCGACGATCTTGCGATTCGTTTCCTCTGGCACCCGCTGATCAAAGCAACGGTTCCCCGCCTCCATATGAAAGATAGGAATCCTGCGCTTTTTGGCCGCAATCGCGGACAGGCAGCTGTTGGTGTCGCCTAGAACGAGCAACGCGTCCGGCTCCTCCAATTCTAGCACCGCGTCGATGTTCAGCAAAACCTGCCCTATGGTGGCGCCCGGCGTTGATGCCGCGGCGTTGAGGAAGTGGTCGGGCTTCCGCAGCTCGAGGTCCTCAAAAAAAATCTGGTTGAGTTCGTGGTCGTAGTTCTGTCCGGTGTGGACCAGTACATGACCGATCGCCCTGGACTCGTCTAGCTTCGCGATCACGCGGGACAGTCGGATGATTTCGGGGCGCGTCCCGACCACGGTCATGACCTTGAGCGCCTTCATGGCTCAACGCTCAGGTGTTGTGTGTCTGAGCGATCTGGGTCGAAGATTTCGTTGGCCCAGAATAGGACCACTATTTCTTCGCACCCGATGTTTTCGATGCTGTGAGTGTAGCCAGGCGGGATGTCCACCACTTCGAGTCGCTCCCCGGAGACCGGATAGGTCAGTATCCTATTCGCGCCTAGCTTGCGGAAGCGGATGACCGCCTCGCCTCGGACCACGCAAAACTTCTCGATCTTGCTGTGATGGTAGTGGTTTCCTCGGATCACGCCGGGGCGGGTTGTGGAAACGAATATCTGTCCCAAGTGGTCAGATTTCAGCAGCTCTGCTAGCTTCCCCCGGTCATCCTTCCTTTCCTGCAGCGGATACGCGAAGTCGTCCTCCGGCAAGTAGGAAAGATATGTCGAGTGCAGCAGGCGCGTGAACCGATCGGCTAGATCCGGCAAGCGGAGCGTTTGCCGGCTGGCGTGGAATGAGCGCAGCTGGTCGGCCAACTGCTGGAGGGTCACTTCGAACACGGGCTCTGCCTTGGCCCAGTGGACACCTCGAAGCGTTTGTCCACGGAGGTGCGAGCGGAAGCACTCCACTAGGTCGTCCACGTGCACTAGCCGGAGGCGTGCGCCGGGATCGTGAATCTCAAGGAGCAGGCCGCGCGTGACGTTGTAGCAGAAGGTGGCCACCACTGAGTTGTAGTTCGGCCGCGACCACTTCCCGAAGACGTTCGTCAGCCGATAGATCACTGCCGCACCACCGTACTCGTGAGCGTAGCGCTCGAGCACCTCCTCCGCAGCCTTCTTGCTCCGCCCGTACTCGTTGTCTCGCTCCACCTGCGTTGAGGAGGCTAGCACGATAGGGGGCGTCCTGCGCTGTTCCACCAACTGATGCACCACCTCTTGGGTGAAGCCCTCGTTGACCTCGTAAAACTCCTCCACTCGCTCCGGTCGATTTGAGCCCGCCAAGTGGTAAACGAGATCTGCTTCGCCCAGTTTGTGCCGAACCGCTTCCGGCGAATCTTGCCGTGTTATGCTCAGCAGGCGAAGCTCCGTGTCCGCCTCCAGGTGCGCCAGCAGGTTTCTCCCAATAAACCCGGCACCGCCGGTAACGACAATAGTCTTCATATGCCGATCTCCACTTCTCGGCGAATGCCATCGACGCTCATCAAGAGCTCTTTTAGCTCACGTGAGTTCAGGCGGTGCGTATGATGGGAGTCGTAGTCGTGCTTCGCAGAGATCTGCTTCTCACCCTCCGAGAAATACTTGCGATAATCTAGGTCTCGGCCGTCTGGTGTGATCCGATAGTAGTCACCGAGATCGTCGGCCCGCGCCATCTCTTCGCGCGTCAGCAGCGTCTCGTACAGCTTCTCGCCGTGGCGAGTCCCGATCACCCGGATCTCGTTTGGCGCGTTGAATAGCTCCAACAGCGCGTGCGCCAAATCCCCGATAGTGGCCGCCGGCGCCTTCTGCACAAAGATGTCGCCGGGCGTCCCGTGCTCCAAGGAGAACAGCACGAGTTCAACTGCGTCGTCAAGCGACATCATAAAGCGCGTCATACTAGGATCGGTGACCGTCAGCGGATCACCGGCCCGGATCTGGCCAATGAAGAGAGGTATTACTGAGCCGCGTGAGGCCATAACGTTCCCGTAACGTGTGCCCATCATCAGCGTGTGATTTGCGGTGCGCGACTGCGCCACCATTACCTTCTCCATCAGTGCTTTAGACATACCCATCGCGTTGATGGGGTAGACTGCCTTGTCGGTGCTGAGGCAGATTACCTTCATAACACCATTATTGCGCGCGGCATTCAGAACGTTCTCCGTCCCAAGTACATTGGTTTTCACAGCCTCGAGGGGATAGAACTCACAAGAGGGCACCTGTTTCAGTGCGGCCGCATGGTAGACGTAGGTTACGCCTGCCATGGCCATGTTGACGCTGTTGAAGTCGCGGACATCGCCAATGTAATAACGAACCCGATCGTCACGTATCACGCTGCGCATCTCGTCCTGCTTTTTTTCATCGCGGCTAAAGATCCGGATTTCGCCGATCTCCGTGCGCAGAAATCGGCGTAACACAGTATTGCCGAAGGACCCCGTGCCACCGGTGATCAAGAGGACGTCGCCGCCACTATGCATTATTTATCCGGTGCGTGGATGCAGGCCGATAGGGCTCAAATGAGCCCATCCCGTGTTTGGGTCTGCCATCGAAACTATCGACGCAATACAAGGCTGTTAGCTCGTGGTAGTCCCTGGACTTTATCGAGAGGGCGCAATGCATTTCAGGAGACTGACTTCTGCCCATGAGCCGTTTCCTTCAGCACTTCAGCCACGGCGGCGGCAGTGCGCCCCCAGGAAAACTGAGCGGCCCAACGCCGCCCCTTCTCACCTAGGTGCGTGCGCAGCATTTCCGATTGCGCCAACCGCGCGAGCACAGCTGCCATTCCGGGAACATCTACCGGATCGAACAGAAGCCCGGCATCGCCTATTATCTCCGGGAGCGACCCAGACCGCGCGGCGGCGACAGCAGTGCCACACGCGGCAGCCTCCAACACCGGTAGCCCAAAACCCTCATAAAGACTAGGAAGAACAAAGATGTCCGCTGCTCGGTAGAAAGCGGGAAGGTGTGCGTCAGGGACGAAGCCAGTCAAGATTACCCGCTCAGCGAGCCCGAAACGTTGTATAGCCGTGTGGATGGCATCGTCATAGCCACCGCTCTTGCCCACCAAAACCAACTGGTACAGCCTAAGTTCTTGATCTGACCGCTCAGCGAATGCAGCGATAAGTCGAGGTAGATTCTTGTGTGGCATCAGACTCGCAACTGCTAGAATATACTTCCCTTCTACGCCGTACTGTGCCACAACCTCGCGAACGGTCGCCTCGGCTCCAGCCTCGAATTTTCTTACGCCTAGTGGTACCACGTGAATGTGATGCTCCGGAACGGCCGCGATCCGCACAATTTCCCGAGCGGTGAAGCGGGATGCAGTCACGATCGCATCGGCTCTCCGACACGAGAAAATTCGCTCAAAGTCCAGTATACGTTTTGAGAACGGCAGTCGGACGTGCGGGAGGTACTCGCGATAGAATAGCGAAGAAAAATCATACGTCAGAAGCACTGTCCTCGTCGGAAATTTCGCGGGTACGAGATTAAACGGAAACAGCGTGACATCAAATCGTAACTGCCGCGCTGCCAAATGTAGCCACGTGTTCTCCCATGCAAACCGCACTGCCCGTGACAGTCGGCCCCCAGGCACACGTACGGGTATGAGTGTAGTCTTAGGAGCGCGCGAAAAGAGTGGCATGCTCCTAGAACGGACAAATACAAACAGCTCCATATCCGGATCTGTGTACTGAAGTCCTCGAATAAGTTCTCGGAGCGCGACTTCACCGCCTCCGTTATGTTCGGGCCGAACGACCAAGGCAGGGATCCCCACCCGCAGGCGATTCGCTGGAGCCACGTCCTGCGAGGGTCTGACGTCACGCAATTGGGAAAGCATAAGAAGTGTGATCGCTATCTGATCAAAAGGTAGAACACCGCGATCATGCCGACTGCGCAAAGCAGTATTCCGTATACCTGCCACCATCGGCTGATCCTGCTCAGTCCCACGCTAACGAATATGAGGAGCAGAGGAATCGTCTGTACTAGGTACCGTGGGTTGCTGAAGTAACCGGCCACGACGACTCCAAGTGCGAAGGCGGAGGACAGCCCGAGGACGAACAGGCGTTCGCTGGTCCTGCGGCGAATAGCGAACACAACACCATAGAAGAACGCCGGAAGCAGGAATAACCAAGCGAGCTGACCGGGTGTGAGAAAGGTCCAGAAATTCATGCCGATCGGCCCGGATCCGGGAATCGGGATCACAAAGACCATTCCAAGCGCTAGGACGAACAGATGAGGCCGCGAGAGAAGGTCTGCCCCATAGAGCATCCTGGAAAAACCTTCCGCTCTACCGCCCGCTATGGCGGTCCACGTTTCGCGGCTCTGCCCTGCCACCTCAACGGGATTCTGGAAGCGTTCCAACACCGGAGTTTTGCCTCCGAGCCCGTATGTTTCTAGCGCGAATAGCCCCGCCAACAGAAGGGCACCCGTGACTATCAAAGGCATGGCCCGGGAGAGCCGGAGTTGTGCTGAGGCAACTAGGTAGAGCAGGCATCCGGCGAGCACCACCATTCCAGTCTCGGGCCGAATCATGAAGAGAGGCAACAGCGAGAGCGCTAGCCAAGCCGGCTGGGAGACTGAACGAGCACGATTCAACTCGAGCGACTGGTAGACAGCGAACGAAACCGCAGCCGCTAGCAAAACGTCTTTGTACAACAAGCTCGACCAGAACAGGAGCGTAGGCAAGAAGGCACCGAGATATCCGCTGACAACGGCGGCCCTCGCCCCGAACAGGCGCCGGGCAATCAGAAACGCGAAAATCGCCGTAAGGCTGCCGAAAAAGCCGTTTATTATCAGGATCGGCGCAATCAGATGCCTTCCAGTCAGGGTATAGATACTCGCCACGAGGTAGTAAAAGCCGGGATCACTGTCCGGCACGCTGAATACTGGCTGCCCGGCGCGCCAGTGCTCCGCGAGCCGCCATCCCATGGATTCGTACAACAGATAGTCGTTTCCTCCCTCCAGCCCGTTAATGCCCGTGATCGCGATGGCACTCAAGACAACGGAGGCGCAGACAAACCTGACGAGGAACGCGCCGGTGAAGAGGTTAGCGGCGAATACCTGTTGGTCGGGCACCAATTTCCGCGCAAGTTTCCGACCCAAAGCAAGAAGGCCGGAAGCCACGATAAGCGCCACAATCAAGTCCGATCCTCCTACGGACAGTCCGAGCGCCGCGGCGCTCGCCCAGGCTAACAACCAGAGGCAGAGCAACCATGTTGGAGACCTTCGGGTGAGGGCGGGCACCGACACGCCGTTTGCCATTACGCGCTCCGCTCCAAGTCGCTCGCCAGGAGGTGTCGACGACATAGCTCGACAAATTGAAGCGCCGCGTCGCGGCCAATAATCGGACGAACCAGGTTCCGTCCCTCACGGATTATCGTGCACCGAAGCCCGGGATCTTCGAATAGCCTCCCGATCGCCCTCGCTAGCGCCTGCGGCTGCCCCGGTGGCACCAGCAGAGCGTGGCGCTCGTGTTCGAGGAGGTGGGGAATCCCGCTCACGCTGCTGGCCACGACAGGAAGTCCATGGCCCAAGGCCTCATACAACACACGAGGGAAACCCTCGCTATAGGTCGGGAGCACGAAAGCGTCCGCTTCCCGATAAAAGCGGTAGAGGAGCGGGCCACTCGGGATGAACCCGTAGAAACGGATGTGCTCATATATTCCCCGCTGGCGCGCCTCCTCCTCAAGCTCGGATCTGCGCTCTTTGGTGCCATCGCCAACGATGTCCAATTCAAATTCTCGCCCCTCCGTAACCAGCAGTTCCAACGCTTCAAAGAGTACCGGCAATCCTTTCCGTGGATGCAGAGTTCCGACGTAGAGCAGACGGGGTGGGTTGTGGTTGAAAGTATCCTCTCGTTCAAGCATATCCGCCGGCGTCATCTCCAGTAACGGAACAGCCTCGAAGACGAGTTGGTTCTCGCCGTCGTATTTCCGGAGCAGCGCGCGCCCCGCCGTGATGGTGAGGGGGGCTGTCCGAACAATCCACCGCTCCCAGCGCGTTAGCGTGCCGTGGTACAGCGGAAAGAGAAGCCGTCGACGCCAACCGGTCCAGCGAAAAGTGTAGCGAGTAATTTCCTCCCAGTCGTTCGCTAGGTAAACGGCAATGGGTCGGCGGAAGAAAAACCGATTCGCGGTGTACCCAATCGCTCCTGGGAAGCTAGGCACGAAAGCATAGATAATGTCCCAGGACGTCATGAGCCGTAGAAGGGAAAACCCGCGTCGCAACTGGTACCCAATGTTCGCTATGATACCATGACGACTGCCAAGCGGCTCCGGGAGCCCCTGGACCTCCACCGTCGGGTAGAAAGCGCCGTCATTGGCCTCAAAACCCTCTGACCCAGGTTGAACCACCTGCGTCGAGACAGTGACGCGATCGAAATACGCCGTCAAGGTGTTCGCGAGACGGGCGTAGGGACGGAATGCTCGGTAAACGGTTCCGTCGTAGGTTACCGGACCTGGAAGAATCAGCGTTAGCGATCGACCCGCGCAGGCTTGAGCGAAGTCCACTGGCGCTGGGGGAGCTTTCACAGTCGGTTCTTTCATTCTGGCATATCCGTGGCGCTGGCTGTCAGCTGCATGCCGTCGCGCATGTGCCTGTACGCTTCGCGTGGCAGGAAGAGATCACGGTGGAAAGGCTCGGATGAAAGAAATGCCGCCTGCTGGCTTGCCAACTCGGGGTGGTAGCCGTGGAGCGACTTAGCAAGTCCGCGGCCCAGAAAGCTCGGCGAGATTCCATATCCTTCGTCTACCACCCACATGAGGTCACCAAAGGATCGAGAGCGAATTCCGTATAGGCGTCGGTCGTCTTCAGAGACGATCTGGCCATGCGGAGCTTCGACCAGAAACTCTTCAAGCGACGCACGCAGCCCTGCGTCTGGCACCCAAAACCGTCCGAGGGTGGCATCCAGAAAAAAGATGTAGCGGTCCGGTCGTGCCCGGCCGAACTCGGCCTCCACGCGAAGATCCACCGTGCCGTGCGGGTTGGCGGCTCCATGGTCGGACACCACTGATACGAAGCCCTCTGGGTTAGCACTCAGAAACCGGTCAACGAGGCCCCCAAGCCAGTGATTGAGCTCTTGGATCCGCAGCTCAAAGCTTGGAGAGCCAATTCCATGCACATGGCCGATTGCGTCCAGGTCGGAGAGCGAAAGAAACAGGCTTTCCCCGGCCCGTATGGCTACATGAGCTCGATTGATCAGAACTTGGTCTCGCGCAGGAGCACCAACTTTCTTCAAATCGCTGTGGAAGATGCGCTCACCCGCGAACCATGGCTCCCTGAACAGTGTCCGGTGGCCGAATTCCCTGGAGAATGGGTAAACACCCGACCGCTCAAAGTAACCAATGTACTCGAATGGGATATTGGCGACCGGGCCCGCCGGTTTGGCCAGCAGGCGGTGCGCGACACGGTCGGCCACATACCAACGTCGTACGGGAGCCAAAAGCCGCAAAGCAGGTGCCCAGTGCCGTAGCCAACGGTTTTCCACGTTGTAGCCGAAAATATTGAAGTACCCGAGATCATCCGGAGTCTTCCCTGAGAAGAGTTCGGCGACAATGTTGACACTATAGCCAAAGCCGGGCCGAACCCGAGCCCGATGGCGCAGAATCGGCAGAAAATTGGAATGCAGGCTATCGTAAGGGAAACAGTCAACGAAAACGATAAGACTGGGCCGCATTAGCACTATTCTGTTGGTAGAAAACACAGCATTGAGTTCCGCGATAACCGCGGGTCCCTGGGCGCAGCGTTCGCGTGTTCGCTGGGCAGGCCAACGGGCAAAGCGGTGGACCTCTGTACCTCGCAGCACGCTCTGGCGGCAGCAGCCAGCAATCGTCCTTTACATTGGTTCGTCACAATTGGAGTTGGACGATCAGCAATGACCTATAGGATAGACCCGGCAAAGCAACGAATCAAGGGGGCACCGCTCCCGATCAAAGCACGCCTCCTGAACTGCCTCGGGTTTGCCGGAGACTCTATTTTTCTTGAGAAGATGGGTGTTCCGGGGTTTCGCCTATTACCGACAATAGATAGGCTCTTCGTGGTGCGAACCAGCGGCTTGTGCGCGTCAGGTAATCAAGATACCCGCGTCGCGCGGCGAGAAAACGGTCTGTAGTGGTTCCATTCGCTCCGCTAAACCCATGCCACAACTTCGACAGCAGCCTCTCCGCCGCAGACAGGGCGCTGTCATCCCCGCTGTCACTCAACAAGCCGGCAAGGGCAGCATTCATGAGCAGAAGAAATGCCACCTGCTGCGGTCGCTTCTGCCGCCACCACCAGCGCGCAGCACGAATGGGGTGACGCGGGAGCAACCCGTGGCGCCACACGAGAAAGCCTTCGTACAGACGCCGTCGTGGAGTTTCGACGTTCCAGTGGCGGCGACCCTGCCGCAGTACCTCTCTCATCAGCGCTTCATCATCGGCTTCATGGTCGAGATCAAGCAACAAGCGCAGGCCAGCCCGGAAACCTGCCAAGACATCCTTGTGCAGCTCTGCCGCCGGACGCCGCAACCGAAAGTGTAGCTTGGCCTCCAGACACTCCTGGAGAAGCGCTGTCGAGGTGGGGCTGAAGTAGCGTGCCATCTTTCCCTGAGCCACCACTTCCTCCCAGGCCGCCACGCGCCCCGTAAAGGTGGGTACCAAGACGCCCTGGTGCGGGAGCAACCATGTCGTGAGGTCTAGCGCCTGCCGGCCACAAACGTACGCGAAGACCCGGTCCTGCCGGAGCGAGTGGCCTCCAGAAAGAATAGGCCGCGGCAATCGGAAGACCATTTCCCAGAGCCGATGGATGGGCACCTCGTTCAACTGTCTGAGGTCGATCGTCGATGCGTCCAGCGCCGGTAGCTCAGCCCGCACGTCCACCCCTAACAACGTACGGCCCGATGTGCGCGTGTCCCAGCAACGAAAAGTCCGGGGGTGGCGGCGAAGCGTCTTCAGGGAGACAAAACCGAGGTCAATATGGAAGAGTTTCGCACCACCTGCATTCATCTCCTCAGTGAGCCGTTCCGCGAGTGAGTTCACAGCCCTAATCCCTTCCTGAGGAAATGGATCTTCGCGTGTTATGTACATCTCAATGTCGCTCGCCACCCGCACGCGCCCGGCGGAATCGCGCCACCACGTCAGCTCGCCCCGTGCTGCGCTGCCGTGGAGCAGCACTGAGAGCGGTTCAAATTGGCGGAGCGCACCGAGTAGCCGCTGCAGTACGAAACCCACCTCCGGAGGATAGCCATAGTCCTGCAGCAGGTGCGCCACAGCGTCCACCTCCTCGCGAGCGGACGCTGCCCCCTGGTTAGTCACCCCGTGCATTGACAGTTCGCATGGTTCGATGATGTACTTGCGGCGGTTCAGGAATCCCCTTCCTAGACGATCGCTTCGAACGCGCCTCCCTTTTCGCATGCATCAGGGATTCGTTCGCGTACTGTGCCAGGGGACGAGGACGTCAAGAAATGCTTGACGAAGACTCATACGCTCCTGCACATCTAAAAGTACCCACCAGGCAGCGGCGATGAATGCCAGGGCTCCGGCTGCCCGTAATGCCAGATCTGCACCTGCAGAAAGCCGGGCCCCGATGTGCAACAAGCCCATGAAAACGACGTAGAGACCTACAAACCCCATGGCGCGCCCAACGGCGAACTCAATCCGGTGCAACCGCTGGGAAAGCCGATAGAGGACTGTGATCTGCACAAGGCTCCCCGCAAACACAGCCACGGCAGCGCCTTCGATACTGAACAGTGGCACGAGCAAAGCCATTAATCCAAGGACGGCTAGCGCCGCCGCCCAGCTAGCGATCGAGCTGACTTCCGTGCGCTCCTTCACCATAGCACCGACCCAGAGGATTAGCCCGGCGCCCGACACAATGGCCGCACCCGCGAGCCATCCCACTATAGTATGGGCACCGGCGTACGCCCCGGTCCCGAGGAGCGCAACCAATTCAGGACTCGCCCCAGCGACAAGCACTGCGACCGATCCCATAATCAGGACGTAATAGCGTAATGAGCGAGCGTAGATCTCCTTTTGGTTCGGATCTCGCAGTAGCGACATGGAGAACGGCAGCCAGCTGAGCGTCAAGGACTGTGTCAGGAGAGTAGGGATCATCGCGATCTTTGCACCGAGGGCATAGATACCGAGGGCGTGGGCACTCAAGAACATCAGGATGACCCACCGGTCACCATACCTGCGAATCCAGCCCGCGGCGATTCCCGGGATGGTAGGCAGTGAGAAACGTAGGGAACGCCGGAGCAAGGCGAGGTGGAAGGAGGCTTTGATGTAATTACGGATTGAGAAGAGCGCCGCGGCCGCCCCCACCCAGCTTCCCCAGAAATGGCCCCATAGTGCCCCCCGGATACCCCACCTGAGTCCCACCACCAGAAAGATGCTCAACCCGGCAGCGACCAGAACGCTGAGGAGGTGCACGCCGCCGTAGCGGAGGCTCCTCCGCTCAAGCCGGAGCTGGAGTGAGGCAAGCGCGAATGTCGAGGCGCCCAGAGCCGTGCCGATCACAATTCGCAGATAGCTCGGCATGGCAGGGTCTGCGAACCATTTAGCGGCAGCGCCGGAAATGAGGAAGCCAGCCGCGGCCGTAATGAGCCCCAGGGCGGCGACGGCCCAGAAGATGGTGCTGACAACATCCGATCGTTCGTCCTCTTTGTACTCGTAGAAGTACCGAGCGAGCGCGGAATTCAGCTCCACCTGCATCAGCAGGTTGAGAAGCGACGCCGTGATCACCAGGATGTCCAGGATGCCGAATTCTGCTGGCGTGAAGACCCTCGTGTATATCGGGATCAGCAAAATTGCGATGGATTTGGAAACCGCGTTGGTCAGCCCGTAGACGACGGTGTCGCGGCCGAGTTCCCGAAACCGGGCGCCGGTGCCGGAGCGCGGCGATTCTTGGTGCGGCTCAATCAGCGCTCCTGTCACGAGACCCCCGCCTTGAGATGGATCTCGAGAGACGCCAGCACGACGAGGGCGTCCGCATGGTTCCCACGGCCGGACATGTGATCCTGCCAGATCTTTTCTGCGTCGATCCACGAAACAAGCCCCCGCTGAAGCAGTTCCCTCACGTTTTTACTAACCAGTTCTCTAAGGTCGTCACGCTCCCTGATTCCCGCGTCAAAGTCGATGTAGTTGAGGTACGGGTTCCACGGGCGACGAAACTGCCGGCTTGCGCGCCTACGGGCCCGAATCCACGCTCGGCGACTGAGGCGCGCAGCAAGGCCAGCGTTGAGGGGCAGTCCCCAATTGTTTTTGACTCCGATCGAAAATAAGTATGGGAAGGCTCTCGGCAGTATTCGCCTCCAGAGATACATGCCCCTCCGGTACCTGTCCGGTAGGCTGAATGTGAAGTCTATCCACGCCTGGTCGGTAAACGGCGTGACGTAGTCATGCCCACGAATCAATACATGAGGCGCAGTGTTCTTGCCAAGTCGGTTCTCGATCAGCAGAACTTCTTCCACGTTCAATGTATCGGAAGCACGCCCACTGTATTCGATCAAGTGGAACAGCGCTTCGTCCGGAAGACTGCTCAAGTCCAGCGATCTCACAAAGCGGTTCTCCTCGAAGAAGCGCGACTTCGCTTCTCGCAGGTTAGGAGCAGGACATTGCGGCAGGTGCGATCCGACGAAAAAATCGCCGATGAATCCCGACCACACGGTGGCCCCTTGGAACCGCCGGTCCGCTTCGTGTACAGGAGGGTGGTGGAAGAGGAACGTCTGATGATCGATCCTGCGCGAGATGTCGATCAGTTCGGCCAGCGTGTACCGGTACTCTGTCAGCGGGAACGCCACGTGTCTCGTTCCGGAAGCCCTGCAAACGCGGTTGCCAAGCTCATAGTCGAAAGTTCCAGGAGTACCAAACGTGCAGGTGTTTATGTTCTGCGGTGATGTCAGCTCGATGAGGCCTGCCAGGATCGCCCGACTATCCAGGCCTCCACTGACCGGTACGACAATATCCTTCCCGGGGACAAATCTCGCAGCGAATATTCGGCGGACCAAGTCAGCCCCGTGCTCTACAAGGTCGGTCTCGGTCCAGCCGGCGTATCGGTCTTTAGAGAGATTGGAAAGATCTAAGTGAAAATCCGATTGATAGTCCAGGAAATAGCCGAGCTTGAGGAAGGAATTCAGGTTATCCTCGCGCATTTAACATCCTGCCAATCCGGCTAACCAGTCGCCGAGCGAAGAAGCGTACCGTGCCATGCTCCCGGTGCTGTGGAAACACGCTCTCGCGGATCCTCCTGAGGGGCGCCCGTTGCCTACGTATCACGGTGATGTAATGCCGCTCCCAGAGAGGGAAGTAGCGCTTGTGGCTCACTCGCGTCACGTCCAATAGACGGGATTTTTCGTGGAGCTCGGAAACCCCCTCGGGACTGGAACGTAGGATAAATCGTCCGGGATCGAACGTGAATCCGTGTTCCTCGATCTGAAGCCCCTGGGCGAAGCGCACCCGCAGTACAATGCTTCGATTGCTGGCCTTTTGCCACCGCCGCCGGTGCCCTTCTTTGGTGAAGAAATTGGGAAACAGGAAGTTGCCGAGGCTATAATATATCCATTTCCCTTTATAGAGTTCTTTCCCTTGGACTCGGTGTGGATGGTGCCCTACCACCAAGTCGGCGCCAGAATCGATCCATGAATATGCGCGTCTGCGGAGCGCCACGGCTGGATAATCCAAGTGTTCCCTCCCCCAGTGTGGCAGGACAACTACGAAATGCCTCCGACGCTTGCTTTCACTGATGATGCTATGGATATCGCGGTCGTAATAATCGAGAACCCCCGGCTCTCCGGTGGAAGCACGCCGTGACATCACCTCGGGCTCATCGGTCGAGACTGGCAGGAGCGCGACCGTGGCGGAGCCATCGGAGACGACGCAGGGCCGTGAGACTTCGCGCGGCAAGCCTACACCGGCATGACGAACCCCCCTCCGATTGAGGCCTTTTAAGGTGGCAGCGATGCCTTCCACGCCGAGATCATGAATGTGATTGTTTCCGAGAGTCAGAACGGCGGGCACTCTCGCCGCCTCTAAGAGCGCTTCCAGAGCCATCTCGGTCGTGACCAGGATCGCGCTCTTGTCGTCCCGGATTTCCCCGCCTTCCTGCGGGGCAAGGACACATTCGAGATTCGCGACCAGGAACTCGCAAGCGGGTAAAGCCTCCAAACCCGCGCCCAAGATCTTGGATGGGTCCGTCCCGGGGTAGACGTCTCCCGTGAAAATCAGTGACATCGCAGCTTCTCTTGTCGGCGCACCCGATTCCGCAGCGCTTATGAACCCGTGGTCGTTTGGGCGAGATCGCGGAGGACCGCCGCGTAGCGATCCCCGTGAGCGTCGGCGGAAAGCTTCCTGTGCGCCCATTCCTCGATCCGGCGCCGCCGGTTGCGATCATACTGCAGAAGCGGTTTCACCTTCGAGAGGACCTCCGCGTTGTCGTCCATGTCCTCCAATACCGCTCCTCCGCGCACTCGCAGCACGTCCTCCCAGCCTGCCACGCCACGATTCAGCAGCACAGGCAAGCCACACGCAGCATAATCTCCCAATTTACCGGGGACGCCCGCGAGCCGACTAACCGCGTGCTCGTGTCGAAGCACCACCCCTAAGTCGGCGGCATTCAGGTAACCTGTCAACTCCTCGCCGCTAACTTGAGCAAGAAACATTTCCTCAGCGGGAATCTCATATGGATCCAGGAAGTCGAGGGCGAGCGCGTGGTCCTGTTGGCGGATCAGCAGCAGGAGAAACAACTCTCGGCCGCTCTGCCGCCGCAGGAGGTCGTAGATCTGGGCAGTACGAGCGAAACTCTGCCAACTATAGTAAATGTTACCGATGTACGTCACCACGAAGCGCTGCTGCACGCCCAACTCAAGCCGTACCTGCCGCCGCAAGGATTCCGAAAAGCGATGCCTTCGCTGATCGAATCCGGTTGGTACAACGGTGGTCTTGGCGGCCAGATCCGCCTCCGGGTATCTTGCTATCAACAGATCCCGCAAAGCATCGCTCACTACGAGCAGGTGGTCGCACCGCCGCAGCTGATCGGGTAAACGCCGGGCTTGGGCCAGAGACCTTTGGATCTCCTGGTCGTAAAATCCCGGCTTGAACGGGTGTTCGCGTAGGTAATAGGCTTCCGACACCGGATCGCCCTCGAGCGGGATGGTGTACTGGAGGCGGCGGCCGACGAGCCACTTCAACTGGTCAAACAGCTGCGTCGGGAACTTGTGGGCCTGAATCACCACCCGGCGCCCCCGAAGGAGGCGCCACAGCAGGAACGCAAGCAATCGCAGGCGTCCCCGCACGATCCAACCAGTTTTGAGCAAGCGCACGTAAGGAAGCGCGGAGTAGTTCTGAATTCGATCATAGTCCAGAGCATTCAGAGAAGAACTAGGCACCACCCCCAGTAGTTGCATCGGGATGCCTCTGCAACGGGCCGCCTCTACCCATGCTCGGTAGAACTGGATGTGGGCATAGGATTTCGGGCCAAACAGGTAGAAGAAGTCGGTACGGCCGAACTCCGAGGCCAACGCTACCGGGTCGGGCGGTACTTCAGGTCTGGCGGCGGTTTGCTCGAGGTCCGCATTCATCGGTTGCACAATTCAGCGGCTACGCACGCGGTGTGCCGCCCCAATCGACCGTCCAGCCGGATCCCGGACTCAAAGCTGAAGACGAGCCCGCCGCCGCGACGCTGGCCAGGCGATGGCGAAGAGCCATCTACTTTCCCGCTTCGACGTACATAGAGATCCAACGATGGCGCGCCAGGTCGAAGCGTTGGTCCCGCAACTCAGCCACCTGTGACCTCCGGAAGGAGGATTCACGGACTTGCCGGAAGCCGGCGTCGCGAAGCGCGCACTCGAGCTTCCGGTAGTCCCAGGCGTTCACATGTCCCCATGGTTCATCCAGCCCGAGCCGCTCCGGATCGAGCAGCGAGACACACCAATCGGCGAAGGCATACCGGTCCATCGAAACGTAGTTCTGCGCCACGACCTCGGCCGGAGCATACGGGCCCTCGCCCGTACCACCGTAGCTCGCGAGTGTGCGGAGCAGATTGTGGTGTAGTAGCATGGCCTCTTTCCGGAACCCCAGTCGCTCGATACCGTCCTGCAGATACGCGCGCACCGATGGACGGAGGAAGAAATCCAGATCCTCCCGCTCATAGGCCCGACGAATCTTGGCGAGATCCGGGCATGCAAAGCGAGCGGTGCCCGCCGGCTCCAGTACCCGGTGAATCTCGCGGAAGAGGGCCGCGGAGGCCTCCGGGTCCAAGTGCTCGATGAGATGCGACGTGTACAGTATACGGATCGATCCGGATTCCCAGGGAAGGCGTCCATCGCGCAGGTTGACAAGAAAATCGGCATCAAGGATGTCGGCCGTAGCCCACCCGAGTGCCCTGAATCGACTGTTCCTGTCGCCCAAGACAATCTTTCGCGGCGGGCGCAGCCGGGCTTCCAACGGCCGAATTAGCCGGATCGCGAGTCGCTTTGCACGCCGTAATACAATGGTTGGGACACTCTGCTCGTTCATAACCCTGTCGGCTGTGGTTCAAGCGGAAATACTTCAGCACTGAGGCCGCGGCGAGCTACCCTACCTAACCGTGGCGATAGTCGTGAAGGCAGGTCTTGTTACCTGAGAGAATGCGCCAATTCTGCGGCCTCACGAAGGACGAATCCGGAGACGCGCGCTCGAAACAAAGAGATGCGAGCACGCCGGCCGCCCGGTGGCGCCAGGTATGCTTTTGAAGAAATGTCTTCCGAGCCTCGTTCGCCAGACGCGCCCGAAGGGATTGATCTTGTTGTAACGTCACGAGGGCACGGCTCCAAGCGGTGGCATCGGATGGCGGTACGAGGAGCGCCGTAACTCCATGGCTAAGAATCTCGCTGAGCGCGGAAAGATCCGAACAGACGATCGGTAGGCCCTGCGCCATGTACTCGAATATCTTCAGCGGAGACATCCACTCAACGGTATTCTTTCCCCCCACCACGGACACCCGCTCTTGGTAGGGGGCGACAAGAACCTCGAAACGGTCGAAATAGCTCTGGAGCCTTCCGTGCGGGACGAAACCGTGCAGGTGAACGTTCCTGACACCAGATCCTAGCCGCTCCCGCCACTGGCCCGTGCTCTCTGTAGTTCCGCCCACGATGTGGAAATCCATCTGGGGCAGCGCGGATGCCATTCCCTGTATCAGCTCTATGCCTCTTCCTGGATAGAGATTACCGACATACCCTACTTGGAAGGCTCGCTCCCGCCCCGGCCATGGAGTTGGATGAGTGGGAGAAGTTGCGCAGGGCGGGTCGGCGCCGTCATGGGCCACCGTGATCAGTTCAGGGTCGAGCCAGGGATATCGTCGGATGTATTCGGCCGCAAGCCGGGCCGAAATCAGGATCAGACCGAGGAAGTGTCGGCTGCGGAGTAACCGCCGAAAGAGCAGTTCCTCAAGAAGGTTTGCCGGAGGATTGTGGGCCTCGTATGCGATCGGTATGGCTTGCCCTGCCATACTGGACAGCCCGATCAAACTGCGGCCGTAGATGAGATCAGGAAGAGGAATGCGCTTCAAGTGCCGGCGCACCCTCCAGGCATAGCGCAATGTGTTAGTACCACGCAGCCTGTGTCGGGGATGGCGCACTAGCTCAAAGGAAGCGTCAATCCCGTACCGCTCAAATGCGTCTTCGCCACCGTTGCTCCTTCCCTTCCAAGCATGAAGAGCTACGTCATGATCCAAAGCTGCAAGCGCCTGGCACATTTTCATCACATGGACGCTGTTCGCCGCGGTGGACGGAATCACCGAAGCCGAAATGTATGCAATTCTCAAGGGACCCGCAGGGTTCAATGGAATCTCTGCATGGCGGGCGAACGCAGAGAAGCCAAGACCGCAATACTTAAGTTCCGCGCGCTGACCCGCGTCACGCTCCAGAAGAGCTCAGCCGATATCTTTATCTTGAAGAATACACAGACGACAGTTCTGCTGCAACTTCAAGCCCCTTCGAATCCGCTCCCAGCATGCCACCGACCGCTTCGTCTTCATCTTCGACGCCACCGCCACGCTTCTCCGGCGCATGGTGCGGGGAGAACGGTGGTTCGATGCTCATCGCTCCCATGCCTATCAACGGTTGGTCCAGGCGGGGTGGTCGCACGTGCATGTCACCACGGCTTCGCTGGTACTTTCCTGTATTCTCGGAGTATTGGCGGGATTGAGTATTAGGAGCACGGAGCTACAACCGCTGGTTTTCATTATCGGATTGCTGCTTCTTGGGACAGCTTATTTCGCCGTCGAACGGCAGCGGCCAATGTAGCTGCGGTTGGAAGATCGTTACGGCCGGGCGTAACGCGGCCGCGTGGTTGCCCTCCAGCGATCCGGCGCTCTATCTTGCCCCACCATGAGCCAGGAGATCTCCACCGAGCGGATCATCGCCCGCGGCCGGGAGGCGTTCGAGCGCGGGGCGTACGTATCGGCGCTGGAGGACTTCCAGGAGTCT
>JBOGJG010000342.1:0-1604 GCA_050747825.1 Acidobacteriota bacterium
AGACTCCTGGAAGTCCTCCAGCGCCGATACGTACGCCCCGCGCTCGAACGCCTCCCGGCCGCGGGCGATGATCCGCTCGGTGGAGATCTCCTGGCTCATGGTGGGGCAAGATAGAGCGCCGGATCGCCGGAGGGCAACCACGCGGCCGCGTTACGCCCGGCCGTAACGATCTTCCAACCGCAGCTACATAGGCCGCTGCCGTTCGACGGCGAAATAAGCTGTCCCAAGAAGCAGCAATCCGATAATGAAAACCAGCGGTTGTAGCTCCGTACTCCTAATACTCAATCCCGCCAATACTCCGAGAATACAGGAAAGTACCAGCGAAGCCGTGGTGACATGCACGTGCGACCACCCCGCCTGGACCAACCGTTGGTAGGCATGGGAGCGATGAGCATCGAACCACCGTTCTCCCCGCACCATGCGCCGGAGAAGCGTGGCGGTGGCATCGAAGATGAAGACACCTAGCAACAGCATCCAAGCCCATAAAGGCAACCCGCCATTTTGCTCCGAGGCAACGGAAAGTACCGCGAATACAAAGCCGAGCAGACCGCTGCCAATATCTCCCATGAATATTGTTGCCGGCGCCCAATTCCAGGCGAGAAAACCCGCGCTAGTGGCAGCTATAAATAGCGACGTAACCGCAACTTCAGGGGCGCCACTAAGCCACGACAAAACACCCCCAATTGTACCTACCACAACAGCCTCGCCACCCGCTATCCCATCAATTCCATCCATAAAGTTGTAAATTCGTCAACCAAACGATGCCAACGGCCCCCAGCACCGATCCCCAGCCACCGAGCCGCAACTCCGCTCCTCCGAGTTCAATAACGGGCAATCCGCCAAGCCAATACAGCGCCCATGCGGCAGCTGTAATCTGCACCAAGCTACGCCACAGTGCAGAAACATGCCCACGGTCATCAATCCAACCGATATATGCGATCAAACTACCACCACCAACTATCGCCAAGGCGAATGATGAGGGGATTGTGTCAAGCATGGCAGCAAGACTGATCACTACCAATAGCACGATTGCAATCGCCAAGCCTCCGCCACGGGGGGTAGGTGCGAAATGAGAGCTTCGAATATTGGGGACATCCAGCACTGAAGTATGTAAGGCGTACTTTCTCACGGCACCCGTTAGAAGCCAACTGACAAAAAAACATGCGCCCATCATCCCGATGACTACTAGCGTCATTGCGCCGCCAAAGACTGGTACCAATGGGCAGTGTCAGAAAGACCGTCAACGATTGAAAACGGAGGCATCCAGCCGAGAACTCTACCCACGTTGCTCATATCAATTTCGAGGGGCCTGATCAAACGATTTATATCCGTCTGACGTCCAATGCCCCACCCAATCAGACGCAGAATCGGGATTGGTACGGGAAGTAGACGAGCCGGCCGGCCGGCCGCCGCGCCGATGGAGTGCGCCAATTCGGCAACGGATACGACTTCTCTGTCCCTAACTAGAAAAGTTTCGCCAGTCGAAGCTGGGTGAAATGTGCATCGATACAAAAAATCCGCCAGGTTCCCGACGTACAGCAGACTTCTTCGGTTCGAGAGCATCCCAAGCGGAAGGATCTTTCCTCGGGCTATGGCGTGCAGCA
>JBOGJG010000343.1:0-1966 GCA_050747825.1 Acidobacteriota bacterium
GGCCATCGCGCCCGCGTCGAGAAACGCCCGATAGACCTTCTCGGGTGCCGCGCGCAGCACCCGTTGAAACCGGACGGTGTTCGGCATCGTCTGCTCCTTTCGATGGCACTGTCGGAATCGCAACTCAGGGCCCGCTGCAACGGCTCCGCCGACGTTGCGGGCCGCGGGTCGGCTGGCCCTTGGCATTCACGACCACGTCGGTGCAAGCAGCCGCCCAACACCAGGGCTGAACCGCGTGCCGCCCATCGCCGACATGGACGCGCACCAGACGATCGTCGTCGCCGCGCTGGCAGCGAAGAGCAGCGCCGAGACGCCAAAAAAGGCTTGCTGGGAAGCTCGCCCGGAAGACATGCGTCGTGAGATCTCCTGTTCTCCGGTTGCGCCAACGACACCCACGACTTGGCTCACCGCTTGTCGTACTCGTCGTGGCGGCGCCACCAGACGCGCGTCTCGTTGCGCCCCTTGAGGGGCCCCTATTCCCCCCTATTCTCCTATTCTCCTGGAGCGGACCCAGGTGCTCGCAGGCCCCCCGCCGGACCGAAGCTGGACGCAGAATGTACCAGCGCCTTACCGTTGCGGTGGTAGGCGCTTCAGGTGGCGGAGGTTGAACGTGAGTAGGGCCCAGGTCTCGTACAGGATGTCCTCCCTGTGAGAGGCTTCCTCCACCATTTGCAGAAGCTTCTTCAGACGCCGTTCGAATTCAGTTTCCTCAAGTTCCCCACCAGCGAGGTCTTCCATGGCGGCCTCCAGAGCATCTGCGGTTTGTTCCCCGGGACACCAACCCCATTCCCGCGCCTCCTGCAAATAGCCCTGAATGGTTGCCAAGAAGTCATTTCGCGTCGTTCCCGGTCCGGGCGCCGGCACGGGTCCGACGGTTCGGCCGTGGTAAGCGAAACGGAACACCTTCTTGAGTGTTCCCGAAATGCCCGGCACCAGCTGGTCGATGGCGAAAAGTTCCTGGACATTGGTCGGATCAGTATGGCCGCTGACTCCGATGCGGTAATTTGAAGCCTTTATCCAACAAGTGAGGACTCCGGGAAGGGACTCCCAGGGGACGGAAAACACCGGTGGGATCTCCAGGATCTCGCCCGGCTGGGCGGATACGCCAGTGTCATCATCATCACGAGGTCTCCAAATCCAAAAGGTGTAATCTTGAATGTATTTCAAAGAGGGGAATTCCACATGAAGATATCGACCACCACCAACGTCTATACCAGGATATCCTGGCTCGCCTTGCTCGGATAAGAATTGGACATGAGACCGTGTCAACGAAGGTGCCTCAAGTCGCACTCTGTGGAGCGCATCTTCACTCTCGGGACCATTCTCGATCCGATACCCATACCTGATTGCGGTCGAATCTGACTGCACAATAGCTTTCACCACTATCCTCATGCGGGGTGGGAACAGAAATTCGCGAGTCACCCACTCGCCCTTGTAGGCGCTCCCGTTAAACTCCCTCCATCGGATGCGGTAAACTCGGTTTACTTCATCGGTTTCCATCAAGATTGGATATGTTTCTCCTACAGGGGCCAGGTAAGAATTGTCCGCGATCATCCGTTCCATTTGATTGACAATCTCCTGCAACCTTTTTATTTCCCTGGAGTGCTCTTGTCCGAATCGATGCGATTCGCTGAGTGCAGCAACTTTCTGCTTGAGGAAGTCGACGGTTTCCTCAAGCACTGGTTGGTCCAAAGTCGAAGTCAAAACGTTTACCGCTGCGGTAAACGGCAAATCAGACGAGCTTGCGACAATCTCTTGAAGTTCTTTGAGGGCTGTCCGGTAAGGTTCGGATACAAAGTCCAAAGGGTGAAATACAACCGGTTCCGGTGGCCGCAGAGACCTGCGCTCCGCGGAGAGATCAGCACAAACAAGGCACGTAAGACAGAGAGTTTGCAGTATTTGAGTCTTCATTCCAGGCCCCGCTAATTCTTTGTGCAATGAAAATGATCACCCTCGTCGATAAAGC
>JBOGJG010000344.1:0-2435 GCA_050747825.1 Acidobacteriota bacterium
TCGATCCTACCGACCAGAGATCCTTGGGTCTCCTCATACCAGACCAGTTGGCCGGCTTGCGCCCATTCCGGCATGATGTTTCCTCGGACATCCGGTTCCAATGAATCCTTCAGAGAACGAAGATTCACAGCAGCACAGTCAAAGACAACATGGGAGGCGCCTCAGGCGGCGACCCCAATGAAGGCGATCAGCGGTCAGCTCTCAGCGGTCAGCGCTTTATGGCGTGGAACTTTTTTGCCAGAACCCCGCTCTTCCTGCTTCGCTGCGCATTTCTGTGGAGCAACCGGAAAGGCAAACCACAGAGGAACGATCAAATAGAATGCGGGAGGCGCCTTCCGAGTCACCCGAATCGGTCCCGAAGGTAAAGCAGGTTGAACTTGAGAAGAACCCATGTCTCATGGAGAATTCTCCCGGTTCGATAAGCCTCTTCAATATTCTCCACAAGCTGATCGACAAAAAGCATAAGGTCTTCGCGCCGGTCCAAGAACTGGCTGAGCTCCTCCAGTCCTCGCTCCAGCGAAGCAGCCGTTGGCTCGTCCGGACACCAACCCCACTGGCGGGCTTCCTTCAAATAAGCCTGAATCGTTTTCAGAAACTCGTCGCTGGTAGTCGCGGCCGGCTCCGGAACCGGACCAGTAGTCCGGCCGTGGTATTGATCCCTGGGAACGCTTTTCGGACCAGTTGGCGTCGCTATCATGGAGAAACTGGGGAAAACGCGAAGAGCCGGACTTATCCGTCGACACCCAGGCGAAAGTCTTAACGGTCAGCGTTCATCCCATGGCCAATCCTCGCTCCAACCGAGCGATCGAACATCTGCTCGATGAACTCAACGCTACCGAGCCCAAATATCCAGGGACCCACCTCAAGCTGGTCTACACCCTCGTGGGAGGCGCCCCCGGCTGAAATCGGGCCCACTTCATTTTCCGCCCAGATCAGGAGTTCTGAGCCTCTTGGCCAGCGGTACCTTGGATGCCACTCCCGCTGTGTCCTCGTGGGAGGGCCGGCGCCCGGACCGAAGCTGGACGCAGAATGTACCAGCGCCTTACCGTTGCGGTGGTAGGCGCTTCAGGTGGCGGAGGTTGAACGTGAGTAGGGCCCAGGTCTCGTGCAGGATGTCCTCCCTGTGAGAGGCTTCCTCCACCATTTGCAGAAGCTTCTTCAGACGCCGTTCGAATTCAGTTTCCTCAAGTTCCCCACCGGCCAGGTCTTCCATGGCGGCCTCCAGAGCATCTGCGGTCTGTTCCCCGGGACACCAACCCCATTCCCGCGCCTCCTGCAAATAGCCCTGAATGGTTGCCAAGAAGTCATTCCGCGTCGTTTCCGGTCCGGGCGCCGGCACGGGTCCGACGGTTCGGCCGTGGTAAGTGAAACGGGACACCTTCTTGAGTGTTCCCGAAATGCCCGGCACCAGCTGGTCGATGGCGAAAAGTTCCTGGACATTGGTCGGATCAGAATGGCCGCTGACTCCGATGCGGTAATTTGAAGCCTCTATCCAACAAGTGAGGACTCCGGGGAGGGACTCCCAGGGCACGGAAAACACCGGTGGGATTTCCAGAGCGGTACCGGGAGCAGCAGAAACGATGTCTTTGTCTTTAAGCTGCCAGATGTGAAACCGAAAATCCTGCAGATACCTTGTCGAAGGGAGGCCCACATCCAGATATCTGTCAGCGTTGACGCTGACTCCAGGATATCTTGGCCAGCCTCGGTTGGCCAGCAACTGCACATGAGCTCGTGTCAGCCCAAGAGCCTCAAGTCGCACTCTGTGGAGCGCATCTTCACTCTCGGGACCATTCTCGATCTTATACCCATATCTGATTGCGGTCGATTCTGACTGCACAATAGCTTTCACCACTATCCTCATGCGGGGTGGGAACAGAAATTCGCGAGTCACCCACTCGCCCTTGTAGGCGGTCCCGTTAAACTCCCTCCATCGGATGCGGTAAACTCGGTTTACTTCATCGGTTTCCATCAAGATTGGATATGTTTCTCCTACAGGGGCCAGGTAAGAATTGTCCGCAATCTTCCGGTCCAGTTGATTGACAAGCTCCTGCAACCTCTTTATTTCCCTGGAGTGCTCTTGCCCGAATCGATGCGATTCGCTGAGTGCGGCAACTTTCTGCTTGAGGAGGTCGACGGTTTCCTCAAGCACTGGTTGGTCCAGAGTCGAAGTCAAGACGTTTATCGCTGCGGTGAACGGCAAATCAGACGAGCTTGCGACAATCTCTTGAAGTCCTTTGAGGGCTGTCCGGTAAGGTTCGGATACAAAGTCCAAAGGCTGAAAAACAACCGGTTCCGGTGGCCGCAGAGGCCTGCGCTCCGCGGAGAGATCAGCACAAACAAGGCACGTAAGACAGAGAGTTTGCAGTATTTGAGTCTTCATTCCAGGCCCCGCTAATTCTTTGTGCAATGAAAATGATCACCCTCGTCGATAAAGC
>JBOGJG010000345.1:0-6099 GCA_050747825.1 Acidobacteriota bacterium
ACAGTGAAATTCCCTAAGCGGCAAAACAGCGAAAACATTCGCGGAAGCAGCGAGCGAAAATCGTCTTGCAGGGACGATGTCTACTTCTGACGCGATTTCGGACCAATCCCGAGAAGCCAATCACATCGGCCTCGTGCCACAAGCCGACATCATGCCTAAAGCAGGAAGTCGCCTGAGCTGAGCGCGCCGACTTTCACCAGAATTTCGAAGTCGGCCTTGCCGTCGCCGTTGACGTCGCCCTGCACGATGACCTGGGAGCCCTTGTCGGTGAAGCGCAGCTCGCCCTTCACGTCATGGAAGCCCTGCTGGCCGATCCACTTGAACTTCTGATTGCCTGAGACGCCGCTCTCGGCATCGATGTCGCGCAGGTCGATGTCGTCGGTGCCGCGCTTGAAGTCCTGAATCACATCGCGGTTGGAACCGACAGCCGTCTCGCCTTTGGAATTGAAGTCGAAGAAGTCGCGCTCGCTGCCGCCGAACCATTATTCGTGTTTCTGGTCCTGGGCCACGGCCGGCGGCAATTGCTGTGGTTTGAGGTAACGCGCCATCCAACGGCCGAGTGGCTTGCCCGACAGATGACCGAGGCATTCCCCTGGACATCAGCGCCGGCCTGCCTGGTGCGTGACAATGACCGTGCCTACGGACATGTTTTCAGGTCGCGACTGACGGCCATGGGCATCCGCGACCGACCGATCTCGCCAAGATCGCCATGGCAAAATGCGTATGTGGAGCGTCTGATTGGCACCGTGAGACGCGAGTGTCTGGATCGCATGCTGATCTTTGGCGAGGCGCACCTACGGCAGGTTCTTTCTTCCTATGCCGAGTACTACAATGAGGTTCGTACGCACTTGGCTTTGGGCAAGGATGCGCCTGTCAGTCGAGAGGTCCAGCGGTCCGGTGCCATTGTCGCAATCCCAATCTTGTCCGGGCTGCACCACCATTATGTCCGGATATGATTTTCGGAAAGGACACCATGAAGGTTGCCACTTTCAACGTGAATAACGTCAACAAGCGGCTCGCGAACCTCTTCGCTTGGCTGCGCAGGTCAGGGCCCGATGTGGCTTGCCTTCAGGAGCTGAAGTGTACCGACCAAAACTTCCCCGTCAGGCCCATCGCCAAGGCTGGCTACGACGCCGTCTGGCGGGGGCAAAGTTCGTGGAACGGAGTCGCCATCCTTGGCCGCGGTCAGGAGCCTGTATTGATGCGCACTGAATTACCGGGCGATCCGACCGACAACCAAAGCCGCTATTTGGAGGCGGCCGTCAGCGGCGTGCTGATTGCGACGCTCCACGCGCCGAACGGCAATCCCCAGCCATGCCCGAAATTCGACTACAAGCTTGCCTGGATGAAGCGGCTCCTGAAACATGCCGCCGAGCTTTGTGCTCTCGGGCTCGTCCTGGTGCCAGCCCCTCGTCTATTCCAAAAGATAGCCGTTGCTATCGGGGGGATGCTGTGATCCTGATATTGGACAGATCTTGGAGGATAGTTGGGGGGCGCCGTGTCTCTCTGAAGATCGGACCGTCTCTGACGATCTTGTCCCCCTAGTTTTTCGCCGGCTGCAACTGAACTGGAGGCCGAGACAATGGTCGATCTGCCGCCGCCACCCCCTCTGCCGGCTTTCGTCGAACCCGATAAATCAAACGAGTCGGACACGAGAGAACGCATTAACGTCATTCGAGTGACGTTTGCCAAGGCCCGAGGCCTCGCGCAGTCAGGCAAGCTAAGGTCGTCTTCCACGGATCCACAGAGCGATACGGAGGTCGCATTCGACAATTTCAACCAGGCGCTGCCCTTCCAAAACTTCAATCAATTTTCAAACTTCAACGACTTCAGCAATTTCAACGACTTCAGCAATTTCAACGACTTCAGCAACAGCTAGTCGCGCATGCGTACGGATTGAACATGGTCGCTACCTGCGGCACGTCGGCCACGCATGATCCTGTCCACGTCGAACTGGCGCCGCTCGGGCTTCTGGTTGTCCAACCCACACCGTTTTGCAACATCGACTGCTCCTACTGCTATCTAGGTAACCGCTCAGATGCGACCCGAATGGATGTCGCCACCGTGACGGCGATTGCTCGCTTTTTGCGGGGCGTACCCCTCCGTGAACCTCAGTTGTCCGTCGTTTGGCACGCCGGTGAGCCACTGACCGCCCCCATTGACTTTTATGAAACCGCGTTTCGGACTTTACAGTCCGAAGCCGCGCCGACCCTGTTCCAGCACCATTTTCAAACGAATGGCATGTTGATCAATGACAACTGGTGCGAATTATTCAGGCGATGGTCAGTTCGGATCGGCGTCAGTATCGACGGTCCAAAAGAGGTTCATGATGCTTATCGCGTCGACCGGTCAAAACGAGGAACGCATGACCGCGTTATGCGCGGCGTGGAAAAACTCCGGGAGCACCAGATCCCGTTTACGGTCATCGGCGTTCTGACCAGGAATGCACTTCAGACGCCTGATGAGTTCTGGCAATTCTTCGAGACTTTGGGCGCGTCGCAGGTCGCCTTCAACGTCGAGGAAGCCGAGGGCATAAATGCGTCATCGTCTCTTTCGGGAAACGACTCTGATGAAACGTTTCGTGCGTTTCTTCAGCGCGTCGCCAAGCTTCTCTCAGCAAATCCGGGGATACGGTTGCGTGAATTCGATGGCATGCGCGGGCACCTGACGGCTCCGCCCGGTAGCGACGTGATGCGCGCTGACAACAGGCCAGGTGCTATTATCAATATCGATGTTGCCGGCAACGTAACGACATTCTCGCCGGAGCTGCTTGGTGTCGAAGACGACCGGTATGGAAAATTCCATTGGGGCAACGTCCATACGGATGATTGGCTGGCAGTTGTTTCCCATCCTGGCTTCCTGCAAGCCTACAGCGACATCTTGGCAGGCATTGAGCAATGTCGAGAGTCGTGTGCATATTTTTCGGTTTGCGGTGGAGGTAACCCGAGCAACAAGCTTGGGGAATTGGGAACCTTCGCCGGAGCGGAAACACAATACTGCCGCCTACACGTTCAAGCTTTCGCCGACATTGTAATTGAAGACCTTGAGAAGGAAATCGGCATCAGCTAGCGCCGACCCATTCGAGGTCGTGTTCCAAGTTGGATTCCATCAGCTTCGGATTTCGCCTAATGCCGACGCACTCTCGATGAGCGTTACCCAAGGGAAGTGGAGAGCGTCTTGACACACGACAGCGTAACCAGTGAACGCACGCCCCAGTCCCAGCGATCGAATGTCGACGTTTATTTGGTCGGTGCTGGAATAATATTCCCAGAGCAGCTGACAATTGAATCTGTAGAAATCCTGACGCTGTGCAAGCGGATCGGTACGAATCTGCCGGAAGCGATTTTGGATGGATTACCGGAAGACCTGCGGGCCAAGTGTGTGAGCTTGTGGTCGCTCTATCAGGACGGCCGAATCCGGACTGAGAATTATATGGACGTCTTTAACGCTATCGTCGAATTGACGGAGGTCGACACGCCGATCGCGTGGCTGACGCCAGGGCATCCGGTTATATTCGATAGCGTATCGGCATCGCTGCTAACTGAAGGAAAGGTCAGAGGATGGAACGTGCGCGTCATACCCGCCATCTCCTCTATCGATACGATGTTGGCGGAGCTTGGTTACGACCCCGCTCATGGCATGTTGATTCACGAGGCCACTGGTCTCGTGAGGCGACGCATACCTGTGACCCGGTCGATCGCGTTGATGTTGCTGCAGCCTGCTGTGTTTGACGTAAATGTCGCCATCATCGCTGGTGACAGTGCAGGCCCCGATTTGTCACCCTTGCGTGACTACCTTTGCGAGTTCTATGCCGCAGAACATAGATGCGCCTTTATTCGTTCTGCGTCCAAGCTAGGTGAACAAGATTTGGTAACGTGGACACTGCTTCGCGACCTTGCATCGGTGCCTTACGACCGGGTTGCGGGGTCGACCTTGTTCGTACCGCCAGCCTAGCGCGAAGCGTGCGCATGTCAGATTAGCAGCGGGGACAAACATGGATGCAAGTCTTCCAAGCTTGCTATCAAGCAGCGCATTGGTCTCGCCCGTTGTTCTGTATTCGCCCCAGCGTCTCCCACTCGAAGACCGCGTCCATTTGAGCCGCGGGACGTGCCCAGCCGAAACAATAGACTCGAGTGCTCCGCACTACGTGCGCGATGCCCGTGTTCCCGTTCCTGAATGGCGGCTTGCGACCCAAGAAGAGAATGCCGTGCTTTGGTCCGCTACCACGCCACAAACGCACCGCGGCGTCGGCATCGTCCGGCTTCTTGGTCCGCAATTGGTAAGGCTCTTTGCGGAGCGCAGCGACATCTTCGAGCGCGCCGACGATGCCGATACTCTGAAACATCCATTGATAGGACTGCTGCTCGACATCATTGGGAACGCCGGTCTTGCCGCCAGCCATGTCTTTTCTGCGAGGATTGGGCGCGATCAGCCTGGCCAGATTACAATGACGAAAGCCGTTGATCACGATGCGCGAATAGGACTGCATATCGACCGCTGGGACAGGCTTTCTGTCGATGAGCTGGAGCTATCTTCCAATCGCGTTTCGATCAATCTCGGTCCGGTCGACCGGCATTTCATTTTTCTCAATCAGACCGCGGCAAGCATGGCTGCGATGCTGAAAAGGGCGAATGTGCACATCGCGCGCGATGTGCTGGCCATTGGCAGGGCGTTCATGTCGACTTTACCGGACTATCCAATAGTGCGGCTGCGTCTTCGACCTGGTGAAGCCTACGTAGCCCCCACTGAGAACATCTTACACGATGGATCCAGCGCAGGGGTGCTGGAGACCAACCGCTATCTATCGATTCGCGGGCGCTTCAACTTCATGCAGGCGCAACGCCAATGACGGCACGTTCATTTCGCAGCGACGCAAGGGAAATTGGTCAGTTGCAGTGACTGACGAGAATGGCTCCGCAGTGTTTGAGGTGCGCGCAGACCCCGTATTTGGGACATGGACACCAGCTGAAACCATGCGGTCTATCCGCACCCTCTTCACTGAGGCCGGAGGCCACCAGCAAGTCGACGACCGCAGAAATGCGGGCAAGCAGCGCATCGCTCGGCGGAGCGCCCTTTCGCCGTTCACTCCTAGGGCGGGGCGCCTGCGGTTGCCGCGCGATCGAGCGGATGAGACTGACTGCCTGCCGTGGTCGTTGACTCAGCCAAGAGTCTGTGGGCGGCGTAGCGACTCGATCCCTGCCTTCTTCTTTGGCGCGATAGAGGGCAAGATCCGCGCGTTTCATGAGATCGTCTATCGTGTCGCCGGTCTCGAGTTGGCCTGTGCCGAGGCTGCAGGTGAGGCGCACCATCCCCTCATCCGATGGCACTCCCAACTGCGCAAGCCTGCGACGCAAATCTTCCGCACGCTCTACGGCTTCCGAGAGAGCTGCCCCTCCATGCAGCAGCTTACGAAGTTCACGGACGGCGGCAGCGACAGAGGGGGGAGGAGGCGGCGCGACCACCATCGTGATGACAAGATCATCCGGTACGCACAGGGGAGAACATGGAGAGATTACGCGCAGGGGAGAATCTGCATGCGCACTCGCATCCCCAAGCTCATAGCCGAGATCAACACCATTATCGCCGACCATAGCAACAACGATTTGGCAGAAGAGCAAGAAGCGATAGCCCTGCTGAAACGGGCAAGGCACGCCCTCGGCCTAGCCAGAGTCAAGTTGCAAGAGGCTGACCTGAAGAAGAATCGGGTGGCATCTGACCACTGAAAGTCACCTCCGGAAGACCCTAAACCACTTAGGCGGGTCTCAACGGGCGAGGTGGCCGAACTGAGGGTGGTTGCTGAACTCTCTCCGATGGCTTCGTCACTGTGGCCGACAGGTTAACGGCGGGCGTCCTAGTGATAGGCCGCCCTTACCCGAGCCAGTGGAACCCCCAAAAAATCCCTTGAGGCAAATATCGCTTCAGGCAGACAGAGAGCGCACCTGCAGGAATTGCTGGATACCTCGACCCGAGATCGTCGGCCCGAGAGGCGCTGCAAGCCTGCTGGAAAAATATGGAAGTCTAGAAGCTGCGCTTACAGCCGGAAGGTTTCCAGCCATGGCAGAGGCGTTGCGGCTCTATAGATCGATTGCGACCATGGAC
>JBOGJG010000346.1:0-15716 GCA_050747825.1 Acidobacteriota bacterium
GGCGACAATGTGGCCGTGACGGTGGAGTTGATTACCCCGATTGCCCTGGAACAGGGACTGCGCTTTGCCATCCGGGAAGGCGGACGCACCGTGGGCGCCGGGGCCATAACCGAGGTTATTGAATAAAACTGAAACAAGATGCTTAACGAGAAAATCAGAATTCGACTGAAGGCCTACGATCACCGCGTCCTGGATCAATCCACAGGCGAGATCGTGGAAATTGCAAAGCGGACGGGTGCCCGCGTATCCGGACCCATTCCGCTCCCCACTAAAATCAGCAAGTACACGGTGCTGCGTTCACCTCACGTCGATAAGAAATCGCGCGAGCAGTTCGAAATCCGCACGCACAAGCGGCTGGTGGACATTCTGGAACCCACTCCGCAAACGGTTGATGCGCTGATGAAGCTCGACCTGCCGGCAGCTATCGACGTCGAAATAAAAGCCTTTGGAACGGAGAAGGAGTAATGGTAGACGGCTTGATTGGCAAAAAACTGGGCATGACGCAGGTCTTCGATGCCGACGGCAATAGTGTGCCCGTGACTGTGATTCAAGCCGGTCCCTGCATAGTCATTCAGAAGAAGACTCAGGAAAAGGACGGTTACAGCGCCGTTCAGTTGGGTTTCGTCGATCCCAAGAAGAAAGTGCGCGCCAACAAGCCTATGGAAGGCCACTTCAAGAAGTCGGAGTTGCCTCCGACGGCTGTTGTGAAGGAGTTTAGGTTTTCGGAAGACGAAGAGCAGCCGGTTAATGTGGGCGACCAGGTGCTGGCCCATACTGTTTTTCAGCTCCAGGAATACGTTCAGGTCTCGGGCCGTGTCAAAGGCCGGGGTTTTCAGGGTGTGATCAAGCGCCACGGCTTCAAGGGCGGCAAGGCCACACACGGATCGATGTTCCACCGGGCGCCCGGCTCCATCGGCGCCAGCGCTTTTCCTTCCCGCGTCTATCCGGGCATGAAGGGGGCCGGCAGAATGGGAAACAACCGCACTAAGATTAAGAATTTAAGAGTGATCGAAATTGATCAGGAAAATAATCTGTTGCTGGTAAAGGGCGCCGTTCCGGGAAGCAACGGAAGCTATGTCTTTATCACGCGGGCCCAATGAACTGAGTATGGAAATCGAAGTTAAGAATTTAGACAACAAGGTCGTCGAGAAGCTGGAGTTGGCTGACGACGTCTTCAACTACTCGGCCAGCGAGACACTGGTATGGGAGGCCGTGAAAGCTTTCCAGGCTGCTCAGCGCAAGGGCACGCATGCCACTAAAACCCGAGCTCAGGTCTCCGGCAGCGGTAAGAAGTTATGGAGACAGAAAGGAACGGGCCGCGCTCGTATCGGCAGCATCCGTTCACCCATCTGGAGAAAAGGTGGAACCGTCCATGGTCCCCAGAATCGAGATTACTCGGAGGCTTTTCCCAAGAAGAAACGTCGGGGCGCCATTAAAGTGGTTCTGAGTGACAAGCTGCGCAACCAGAAATTGCTGATTATCGATGACTTCGAGTTGAAGGGCCACAAGACCAAGGACTTTCTCAACGTCCTCAAGACTCTCGAAGTGGGGCGGAAGATTCTGCTGGTGGACGATCGTGAGAACCGCAATCTGTTCCTCAGCTCGCGCAACTTGCCGCAGGTAAAGATGGTGCCCACGCTGGGAGTCAATATTTTCGATCTGCTCAACTGCGAGCATCTTTTGATCAGCAAGCGCGCTGTTCTCCAGCTTCAGGAGGTATTACAGCGATGAGCAGCAAGGTTCATGACATTTTGCGTTACCCGCATATCACGGAGAAGAGCACTCGGGCCAAAGAGCAAAGCGAGGGCCGTGTGATTGCCTTTAAGGTGAAGAGGAACGCCACCAAGCAGCAGATTAAAGAGGCCGTGGAGAAGATCTTCGAGGTGAAGGTCGATAAAGTCCGGACAGCGCACTTCCAGGGCAAGCTCAAGCGCCAGGGAAGAACGCAGGGACGCCGGCCCGATTGGAAGAAGGCTTATGTCACGCTCAAACCGGGTGAAAAGACGATTGAATTTTTTGAAGGTGTATAAATTCAATGGCAATTAAAAAGTACAACCCAACGTCACCTGGAAAGCGCTTCCGTACGGTCCAGACTCGCGAGGAAATTGCGGATATTAAACCGCTCAAGAGCTTGACCCGGGGTAAGCAGCGCATCAGCGGGCGTGACGGTGACGGACAGATCGCCGTGCGCCGCCGTGGCGGAGGCCATAAGAGGAAATACCGGATTGTCGATTTCAGGCGTGACAAGCACGGGATTCCCGCCAAGGTGGCGGCGATCGAATACGATCCCAATCGCAGCGCCAATATTGCCAGACTCCATTACCTGGATGGAGAAAAGCGCTACATTCTGGCGCCCAATGGACTGCAGGTGGGAGATCGCGTGGTGTCCGGGCCCGAGGCCGATATTATTCCAGGGAACCATCTGCCTTTGATTAACATCCCCCTGGGCACCACGATCCATAATATCGAGCTGGTGCGGGGCAAGGGCGGTCAGATGGCCCGAAGCGCCGGATCTTCCGCCCAACTGGTGGCCAAGGAAGGTGACTATGCCCAGATCAAGCTGCCCTCCGGAGAGGTTCGCCAGGTTCATATTCAGTGCCACGCCACGGTCGGGCAGGTTGGTAACCTGGACCATGAAAATGTATCTCTGGGAAAGGCAGGCGCCACACGGTGGAGAGGCCGCCGTCCAAAGGTGCGTGGCGTGGCCATGAATCCGGTAGACCATCCGATGGGTGGCGGAGAAGGAAAAACTTCCGGCGGACGTCATCCCACCTCACCCTGGGGATGGAAGACCAAGGGCTTTAGGACCCGGAATAATAAGCGGACGGATAAGTACATTGTGAGAAGAAGGGGAACGAAGTAAGGAACTAAGCTATGCCACGATCAGTTAAGAAGGGGCCATTTATCGACGATCACCTGTTCAAGAAGATTCGTCACTTGAATGAGACGAACGAGAAATCGGTGATCAAGACCTGGTCGCGCCGCTCGACCATCATCCCGGATATGGTGGGGCATACAATAGCGGTACACAATGGCAAGAAGTTCATTCCCATCTACATTACTGAAAACATGGTGGGACACAAGATGGGCGAGTTTGCGCCGACGCGCACTTTTAAGGGCCACAGTACCAAAACGGAAAAAGCAGCTCGTTTGAAGTAACTTGATTTGAGATCTAACGATGGACGCAAAAGCGACAGCAAAATACGTTAAGGGATCCCCTCAAAAAGCACGCCTGGTCATCGACCTGATCAGGGGCAAGAAGGTGGAAGAGGCCCTGGGTATCCTGCGGCACTCGCGAAAGCGCGCGGCCAGGCCCATTGAGAAAGTGCTCCGCTCGGCAGTGGCCAACATTGAGCAGAAATCGCCTACAGTGACTGTGGAAGAATTGATGGTCAAGGAAGCCTTCGTAGATCTTGGGCCAACCAAGTGGCGGCGGCGAATCCGTCCGGCGCCAATGGGGCGCGCTTATCGAGAACAGAGGCGGCAGAGCCATATCACGATCCGAATCACGGACGGAGAGGAACAGGAGGTATAGTTTGGGTCAGAAAGTACACCCATATGGATTTCGGCTTGGTTACAACCGCACCTGGAAATCGCGCTGGTTTGCCAAGAAGGATTATTCAAAGCTGCTTCATGAGGATCTTCAGATTAAGAAGAGTCTCAAGAGGCGCTTCTCCCATGCCGGAATTTCGTCTATCGAGATTGAACGGGCGGCCAATAAGCTGACGATCATCGTTCACACGTCGCGTCCGGGCATCATCATCGGTCGCAAGGGCAGCGAAATCGACAAACTGAAGAACGATTTGCAGGCGGCCACGGGACGGGAAGTTTTTATCAACATCCAGGAGGTTCACAAACCTGAGTTGGATGCCCAACTGGTGTCGGAATCGATCGCCCAGCAGTTGGTAAAGCGAGTGGCTTTCCGCCGGGCCATGCGCCGGTCCGTCGATACGGCTTTGCGCTTTGGAGCCAAGGGGATCAAGGTGCGCTGCTCGGGCCGATTGAACGGGGCCGAAATCGCCCGTTCCGAGTGGTATCTGCACGGCCAGTTGCCCCTGCACACATTGCGTGCCGACGTGGATTATGGAGTGGCTGAGGCGTTCACTACTTATGGGGCTATAGGGGTCAAGGTTTGGATTTACAAGGGCGATATTTACGAGCCCAATAAACAGGAAATCACGCGTCGCTAAACTGACGCGAAACAGGCGAAGCGAGTAGAACCATGTTAATGCCGAAGAAAGTCAAATTCCGCAAGCAGCAGAAAGGCCGCATGCGTGGTAAGGCGACTCGAGGAAACACAGTCGATTTTGGGGAATACGGGCTGAAGGCTCTTGAACCCGGCTGGGTCACCGATCGGCAAATCGAGGCCGCCCGTATCGCCATGACCCGCTATGTGAAGCGCGGCGGCAAAGTCTGGATTCGCATTTTTCCCGACAAGCCTGTGACCAAGAAGCCAGCTGAAACCCGGATGGGCAAAGGCAAGGGCGCTCCCGAGGGCTGGGTGGCGGTCATCCGTCCCGGACGGGTCCTTTACGAAATGGAAGGCGTGCCTCGGAGTGTGGCTGAAGAGGCGATGAGGTTGGCCGCCAACAAGCTGCCCATCAAGACCAAGTTTGTCACGAGATTTGGTGAAGTATGAAAGCTTCAGAGATTCGAGACAGATCGGTAGAAGAGTTGGAGAATGAAGCCGAAGCGCTTTCCGAGCAGCTTTTTAAGCTGCGCTTTCAGAAGGCCACAGGCCAACTCGAGAAAGTTACCAAAATGCGCCAGGTCCGTAAGGATCTGGCCAGAGTCTATACAGTTTTGACGGAGAAGCAACAAAAAGCAAAAGGCTGACCGCAGACCGCTGACTGCTGACCCGGCAGGATCGGGTCAGCGGTTAGCGGTCTGTGGGCAGGAGGTCCAATGGAACAGCAGGAAACGACGACTACAGCCGCAAGGCGCAATATAAAAATAGGACGGGTAGTCTCCAACTCAATGCAGAAGTCTGTGGTGGTGGCGGTAGACCGTCTGGTCAGGCACCCACTCTACGGAAAGACGATTCGTCGCACCAGCACCTTCATGGCGCACGACGAAAATAACGACTGCAGCGTTGGCGACAAGGTCCAGATTGAGGAGACGCGTCCACTCAGCAAACGGAAGCGCTGGATCGTCAAGGGGATTCTGGAAAAGGCAAAGGAATAATAACAAGTCATGATCCAGATGCGGACTATGCTGAATGTGGCGGATAACTCAGGGGCTCGCAAGATCGCCTGTATCATGCCCATTGGTGGCGGTACCGGACGCGGGGCCGGCTTGGGGGACATCATTACGGCCTCTGTCAAGGAAGCCACTCCCGACGGGACGGTTAAAAAGGGTGAAGTGGTGAAGGCGGTTGTGGTCCGCATGCGTAAGGAGACCCGGCGGCGGGATGGTTCTTACATCCGATTCGATGAAAATGCCGCCGTGCTCATTGACAACCAGAAGGAACCGATCGGCACTCGCGTCTTCGGACCCGTAGCCCGGGAATTGCGGGAAAAGCAGTTCATGAGGATTGTGTCACTGGCTCCAGAGGTGCTCTGAAGCTAAGAAATCAGAGCCGCGACTGTCAGAGAGCGGCCCTAAGAAACTAAAGAACTAATGTTGCACATAAAAAAAGAAGATCAGGTTTTGGTAATGGCGGGCAAGGACCAGGGTAAGACCGGCAAGGTCTTGCGCATTTTTCCGGCCAAGAACCGTGCCATTGTCGAAAACATCAACTTCCTTCGACGGCACACCCGTCCCAATCCGCAGAAAAACATTAAGGGCGGAATCGTGGAACGCGAAGCTCCCATCCATTTGTCCAATCTGAAGGTGATCTGCAGGGAGTGCAACAAGCCGACCCGGATTGGATTTTCGGTGCTGGCGGATGGGTCCAAAGTGCGGGCATGCAAGAAGTGCGGAGGAACCATCGATAGGTAGTTATGGCAAAAAAGGAAGCTGGTTATATACCGAGATTAAAGCAGCGATACCTGGAGCAGGTCGTGCCGGCCCTGACCAAACAGTTCAATCATACGAATGTCATGGCCGTTCCCAGGGTCGAGAAGGTCGTCATCAATGTGGGCATGGGCGAAGGCAGCCAGGACATCAAGCTGCTCGACAGGGTAAGCGAGGAACTCGCAGCAATCACCGGCCAGAAGCCGGTTGTCACCCGGGCCAAGAAAGCAATTGCCGGATTCAAGCTGCGCGAAGGGATGCCCATTGGCGCCATGGTCACTCTGAGGGGCGACCGCATGTATGAGTTTCTGGATCGGCTGCTGAATGTTGCTCTGCCTCGCGTGCGAGACTTTCGAGGCGTGTCCCCGCGAGCTTTCGACGGCCGAGGGAATTACACCATCGGAGTCAAGGATCAGCTTATCTTTCCCGAGATCGATATCGGAAAGACCGAGCGGATTCATGGAATGAATGTCAGTATCGTCACGACTGCCAAGAGCGACGAACAGGCGCGCTTCCTTCTAGGTGAGTTGGGAATGCCCTTTACCAAGCCTGAGGAGCGGCGGGCTGCAGTGGCGGTTGGTTAAACGAGGAATATGGCCAAGAAATCACTGATTGCAAAACAGCAGAAACGACCCAAGTTCTCGGTGCGCAGATACACGCGCTGCCGGCGCTGCGGGAGATCGCGAGGCTTCCTGCGCAAGTTTGAGTTGTGCCGGATCTGTTTCCGAGAACTGGCGCTGCGGGGCGAGGTTCCGGGAGTGACCAAGTCGAGTTGGTAAAACAGTCAAGAAACTAAAGAACTAAAGAACCAAGGAACTAAACAAAATGTCCATGACAGATCCCATCGCGGATCTTCTCACTCAGATTCGTAACGGACACATGGCCGGCCACGATTCAGTCGAGGTGCCTCATTCCAAGATGAAGGAGAGCATCGTCAAAATCCTTGAAGAGGAAGGCTTTATCGCCGGCCATAAACTGAACGAGAAGAAGCCGTTTTCAACGCTGACCATCCTGCTCAAGTATGGCCCAGGCCGGCAGCCTGCCATCCAAAGACTGCGCAGGGTCAGCAAGCCGGGCTGCCGGGTTTACGCCGGAAAAGAGGAGATCCCGACCGTGCTGGGAGGCCTCGGAATTACAATTATTTCCACCTCCAGCGGCATCTTGAGCGGCAAGAAGGCCAGGGAGCAGGGTGTCGGCGGTGAGATTCTGTGTGAGGTCTATTAGCGAAGCAAGTAGTACTTATGTCACGTGTTGGAAGAAAAGCAATTAAAGTCCCTTCAGGCGTAAAGATTGGAATCGAGGCGGATCGCGTGCGGGTGGAGGGTCCGAAGGGAAAGATGGAGACACCTGTGCCCCGCGGGATCAAGATCGAAGAGACGGATGGCACGCTGGTGGCCCGTCGGGCCAATGACGAGAAGCGTCTCAGAGCCTTGCACGGCCTGACCCGCTCGCTCCTGGCGAACGCCGTCACCGGTGTTACCGATGGATTCCAGAAGGAACTCGATGTGATCGGAATCGGGTACAGGGCGGAGGCGCGGGGGGAATTCCTCAACCTCTCTCTGGGATATTCTCACCCCATTGAGTTTCCGATTCCCAAGGGAATCAATGTGAAGGTTGAAAGGGCCACCAAGCCCATCCAGAACTATATTGCGACCATCGTGATCAAGGGCATCGACAAATACCAGGTGGGCCAGATTGCAGCCGATATCCGTTCCCTGCATCCGCCCGACAGCTACAAGGGCAAGGGAATCCGCTACGCCAATGAGGTGGTGCGATTAAAAGTGGGCAAGAAGGGAGCTTAGGATTGATCATGTCTGCGAACTCAAGTCGAAACGCGCGAAGAAAGAAAATCCATCACAGGATTCGCAATAAAATTCAGGGAACCAAAGAGCGTCCGCGGCTTTGCGTGTACCGCAGCCTGGTCCACATTTATGCTCAGCTCGTGGATGACTTCCAGGGACAGACTCTGGCCGCCGCCTCCACGCTGAAACTGGAGGGCAAAAAAGCCACGAACGGAAGGAATCTGGAGGCCGCCAAGAAGGTGGGCAAGGCACTGGCCGAACAGGCCAGGAGTCAGGGCATCGAACAGGTTGTCTTCGACCGCAGCGGCTACATCTATCACGGGCGGGTGAAGGCACTGGCCGAGGCTGCCCGGGAGGCAGGACTGAAATTTTGATTATGGCAAACGTTGAAACCAATGAAGTAGAACTAAAAGACCAGGTCGTCTCGATCAACCGCGTCACTAAAGTCGTCAAAGGGGGCAAGAACCTGAGTTTCAGTGCCCTTGTGGTGGTGGGAGATCAGAACGGCCGGGTCGGTTACGGTATGGGCAAGGCCAAAGAAGTGCCGGCGGCCATCCGCAAGGGCATCGAGAAGGCGAAGAAGACGATGATCCAGGTGCCTTTGAACGGCACGACCATTCCCCATGCCGTGCTGGGGCGCTTCGGTTCGGGACAGGTAGTCCTGAAACCCGCACCGGAGGGAGCGGGTGTGATCGCCGGTGGACCGGTTCGCTCGGTCATGGAATCGGCAGGCATCCGAAACGTGGTCACAAAGTCCCTGGGCACGGCCAATCCCCACAACGTGATCAAGGCCACGTTTGAGGGCCTCCGGCAGTTGCGCAGTCCCAAGCAGGTAGCGCAGATCCGTGGATTGTCTCTTGAGCAACTGTAACCACGAGTCCGAACGCCCAATGACGAGTGACGATGACTAAGAACACAAATAAGATGTTGAAAATCAAATACGTGCGCAGCGCCATCGGATGTCCCCAGCGACAGAAAGCTGTGGTCCGCGCACTGGGCTTGAGAAAGCTGAACCATACAGTGGAGCGGCCCGATACTCCCGCTATAAGGGGTATGGTGGCCAAGGTTCCCCATTTGCTGGAAATTGTCGAGGGAGAATAAGCGTGAGCCTGGATTTACATGGATTGAAGCCCGCCAAAGGGGCGAATAAAAAGCGCAAGCGGATCGGACGTGGTCCCGGGTCCGGACATGGCAAGACGGCCGGTAAAGGACATAAAGGACAAAAGTCCCGGAGCGGGTACTCTTCCCGGGCCGGATTTGAGGGCGGCCAGATGCCGCTCTATCGGCGCCTCCCCAAGCGCGGTTTCACCAATATATTTGCCAAAAAGTATGTCGTGCTGAACGTCCGCGATCTGGACCGGTTTGATGAAGGGAGCACGATCTCGCCGGAGTTTCTGGTTCAGCAGGGCGTGGTCAAGAAGATCAAGGACGGTCTGCGCATCCTGGGCCAGGGTGAGCTGAAAAAGAAGATGACCGTTCAGGCTCATCATTTTAGTGAATCCGCTAAGAAGAAAATCGAAGAAGCTGGTGGGAGCGTCGAGGTTCTTTCCTGATGGCGGAATTTAGCCCGGTCCTAGGCAGCCTTCGCAACATCGCCAATATTCCCGACCTGCGTAAGCGCATTTTGTTTATGCTGGCGATGCTTGCCGTCTATCGCGTTGGAAGTTGGATCCCCACTCCGGGAGTCAACAGTCAGGCGCTCCAGGAATTTTTCCAGCAGCAGAGTGGAACCATTTTCGGCTTTCTCGATATCTTTTCCGGTGGAAATCTAAGCCGCCTCTCGATTTTTGCTCTGGGCATTATGCCCTACATCACGGCTTCCATCATCCTTCAGCTTTTGACGGTCGTGTGGCCGTATCTTGAAAAGCTTTCCAAGGAAGGTCAACTGGGAAGGAAGAAAATCACCCAGTACACCCGCTACCTGACGATCGCTCTTAGTCTCTTCCAGGGCTTTGCCACAGCTATTGCTCTGGAGCGGACGGCCGAAGGAATTGTCCCCAATCCGGGCTGGGGTTTTCGACTGATGACCATGCTGACGCTGACCACGGGGACGGCGCTGGTGATGTGGATCGGTGAACAGATTTCCGAGCGCGGGATAGGCAATGGGATCTCGCTGATTATTTTCGCCGGAATCGTGGTGGGCTTGCCCAGCGCGATTTACTCCCTGTGGCAGGATTGGACGCTCGGACAGCGCAGCATCTTTGTAATCATCGCGCTGCTGTTGATGATGGTGGCCGTCGTCGCAGCCATTGTCTTCGTGGAACGAGGACAGCGGCGTATCCCGATCCAGTACGCCAAACGCGTGGTCGGCCGCAAGATGTACGGCGGACAGCAAACCCACCTGCCGCTGCGGGTCAACTCCGGAGGTGTCATCCCGGTTATTTTCGCCGCCTCCATTGTGGCGTTTCCATCCACGCTGGGCCTGGTTTTTCAGGCCGGATGGATGCAGGGACTGGCCCAGCAGCTTCAGCAGGGGTATCCCCTTTACAATCTCATCTACATCGCGGGAATTATCTTCTTCTGCTTCTTTTACGTCTCGATCATCTTCAATCCCGACGAGGTGGCTGACAATATTCGTAAGTACGGCGGTTTCATCCCCGGTATCCGGCCTGGCAAGAGGACCTCGGAGTTTATCGACCGGGTGCTCAGCCGCTTGACGGCCGCGGGGGCTATTTATCTGGTCCTGGTCAGTTTGCTGCCCGAGTTCCTGATCACCGGATTTAAGGTACAGCCCATCCCGTGGCTCGGCCCCCCGGTGGATAATTTTTTGAACAATTACGACCTCGATTTCATCACCACCGGTTTGGGCGTCACCTTTTACTTCGGAGGAACTTCTCTGCTGATCGTGGTAGGCGTGGCAATGGATACCGTACAGCAGATCGAGTCGCAACTGATCATGCGCCACTATGAAGGATTCTTGAAAAAAGGGCGCATCCGGGGTAGGCGATGATGAGCTGAACTGTAATATGACAAGCTTAGCAATTATCTTGTTGGGCCCTCCTGGCGCCGGCAAAGGAACGCAGGCCAAACGCCTGGGCAGGGAATTTGATTTTGTCCACATTTCCACGGGCGACATTCTGCGCGCTGAAGTTCAGAAGGGAACCGCACTGGGGAAGCAGGCGAAGGAGATCATGGAGGCGGGCGAACTGGTTCCCGATTCGCTGGTTGCCGAGATTGTCGGCGGCCGTCTCAGATCAGGTAACGGCAAGCGGGGCTTTTTGCTGGATGGATTTCCTCGAAACCTGGTCCAGGCCGAATATCTGGAAGGAGCGGCCGGAGATCTGCCCGTTTTTGCGATTCACATACAAGTGGAGGAAGAGCAGTTATTTAAACGACTTACGGGACGCCGCCATTGTCCAAATTGTGGTAGGATTTACAATGTATATTTTTCGCCTCCTGAACGGGAGGGTATCTGTAATGCCTGCGGATCGGCTCTGATGCAGCGTAAGGATGACCAGCCCGAGGTCATCCGGGAGCGGTTGCGAGTTTATCGGGAGCAGACCGAGCCTCTGGTTGGATTTTATGCTTCGCGAGACGCTTACTTCGAAGTCGATGGGAATGAAGGCGTCGAAGCGGTCTTTGAAGAGTTGTCGGCCAGAATTGCACAAATCGACCAATCACTCGAGAGGGCGAGCCGGTAGGGCTCGGTCGAATGATCGTTTGTAAGAGTCAGGCCGAAGTAGAAAAAATGAGGGAAGCCAACCTCATCGTGGCCGATGTGTTGAGAAGCCTGGGGAGAATGATCCGCCCCGGGATGACCACGGCTGATCTGGATCGAGCCGCCGAACAGATGATCGTGCAAGCCGGCGGGCGATCGGCTTTCAAGGGCTATCATGGCTATCCGGCCACGCTCTGCGCTTCGGTGAACGAGCAGATCGTGCATGGAATTCCCAACCGGCGGCCCTTGCAGGAGGGTGACATCGTCAGCCTCGATGTGGGCGTCTTGTACAAAGGTTTTGTCGGAGATTCAGCTTGGACGTTTCCGGTCGGAGAGATCTCAGATGAGGTCAGCAAGCTGCTGGACGTGACCAGGGAATCTCTTTATAGAGGCATTGAAAAGGCCAGAATTGGAAACCGAGTCTCGGATATTTCATCTACTATTCAAAGCTTTGTCGAGACTCACGGCTTTTCAGTCGTACGGGAATTTGTAGGGCACGGCGTTGGCACCTCGATGCATGAGGAGCCCCAGGTTCCCAATTATGGTAAACCTGGACGAGGTCCCCGGCTGATGAAGGGCATGGTTCTGGCGATTGAGCCCATGGTCAACAGCAAAGGGCCCAAGGTAAAGATTCTGGAAGACCGCTGGACGGCCGTGACGGCAGATGGCGGTTTCAGCGCCCATTTCGAGCACTCGGTGGCAGTGACCGACAACGGTCCCTGGATACTCAGTGAAGTGGAAGAATTGAGAGAGATCTATTAATGGCCAAAGAAGATGCGATTGAGGTCATGGGGACCGTCGTGGAAACGCTTCCCAATGCCATGTTTAAGGTTGAACTGGAGAACGGACACCGGGTCCTGGCTCACATTTCCGGGAAAATGCGCAAGCACTTCATCCGAATCCTTCCCGGAGACAAAATCAAAGTGGAGCTGTCTCCCTACGATCTCTCTCGCGGACGGATTGTGTATCGGTATAAGTAGTTTAAGGAACAAGCAACATGAAAGTCAGAGCATCGGTTAAGAAGATTTGCGCTAAATGCAAGATCATTCATCGCAAGGGTGTCGTGCGCATTATTTGCAGCAATCCCAAGCATAAGCAGAGGCAAGGTTAACTATGGCACGTTTTGCAGGCGTCAATGTTCCCGACAACAAGAATATCGAGGTCTCCCTGACCTATATTTACGGGATCGGAAGGTCCCGGGCCGGAAGGATACTGCAGCAGGCCGGAGTCGATCTGGGGAGGAAGACCAAGGACCTCACCGAAGAAGAGGCCGCCAAAATCAGGCAGATCATTCAGGATGAGGGTGAGGTCGAAGGTGATCTTCGCAAGGAAATTCAACTCAATATCAAGCGCTTGATGGACATCGGGTGCTACCGAGGCCTGCGCCACCGGCGGGGGCTGCCCGTACATGGCCAGCGCACTCATACCAATGCCCGCACCCGAAAGGGCCCGCGTAAGGGCGGTATTCGCAAGAAGAAAAAGTAGGAATAATCACGTATGGCAAAAGGGACGACGAAAAAAGCTAAAAAGGGCACAAAAAAGCGAGAGAGAAAGACGGTTGTTCAGGGAATCGCGCATATTCAGGCCACCTTCAACAATACTCTGGTCAGTATCAGCGACCTGGAAGGTAATGTGCTGACCAACTCTAGTGCCGGGGCACAGGGGTTCAAGGGCAGCCGCAAGGGAACACCTTTTGCGGCTTCACAGGCAGCTCACGCGGCGGCTGTGGCTGCGCGTGACCAGTACGGGATGAAATACTGCGACGTGCTGGTAAAAGGTCCGGGCTCCGGACGCGAGGCGGCTATTCGGTCGTTACAGGCAGCCGGTTTGGAAGTGCGCGCCATTCGAGACGTCACTCCCATTCCGCACAACGGATGCCGGCCCCCCAAACGACGGAGAGTGTGAGCCTTGCTTGGCGAGCACCAAGAAACCAAGGAACTAAGGAAATAAAGAACTAAGAAACCAAGGAACCAAACGCATGGCAAGATACACGGGCCCAGTCTGCAGGCTTTGCAGACGTGAAACTATGAAACTGTTCCTGAAAGGAACCCGCTGCTACACGGAAAAGTGCGCGATCGAGAAGCGCAATTTCGTGCCCGGGGAGCACGGCCGCAATGTCCGCATGCGTTCCAGGGTGATCGGGTACGGCTTGCAGCTTCGTGAAAAACAAAAGGTAAAAAGAATTTACGGAGTGCTGGAACAGCAGTTTCGACGTTATTTTGAAAAATCCGCGCGAAGAAAGGGCGTCACTGGCGAATTGCTCCTGCAATATCTGGAGCGGCGTCTTGATAACGTCTGTTTCAGGCTCGGCTTTGCCGGCTCGCGCAAGCAGGCGCGCCAACTCGTGTTGCATCGCCACGTGCTCGTAAAGGGCCGCAGGGTGAATATCCCCTCCTACCTGGTGAGCAAGGGCGATGAGATCGCGATCATTCCCAGAAGCCAAAAGAATCCATCCATATTGGAGTCTCTGGAAGACGTTGCCGGGCGTGGAGTCCCGGATTGGCTGAGCCTGGATCGCGAGGGCCTTAAAGGCCAGGTGCTGGAGTTGCCTCGACGCGACGATATTAAGATCCCCCTTGAGGAATCGTTGATCGTCGAGTTGTATTCGAAGTAAGAAAAAGGAAATGGAGACAATTTTATGAAAGGTTTTCAAAAGCCCAAACGGCTCGTATCTGATCCGGAAACGTTGACCTCGACCTTTGGGCATTTCTATGCCCAGCCTTTCGAGCGGGGCTTCGGAACCACCATCGGCAACGCGCTGCGGCGAGTCCTGCTTTCTTCAATTGAAGGGGCTGCGATTACGGCGGTTAAGATCGAGGGCATCCTTCACGAGTTTTCATCGGTCCCGGGAGTCCGGGAAGACGTGACCGACATCATCATGAATCTGAAAAAGATTCCGCTCAAACTGAACGTCCGCCATGCCAAGACGCTGTATCTGGAATCCAGGGGCGAGGGAGACCTGAAGTCGGGCGACATCAAACCCGATCCCGATGTGGAGATCCTGGACAAGAACATTCATATCGCGACTGTGAACGAAACCAGGAAGTTCAAGATGGAGATGCGGGTGAAGAATGGCCGCGGATACGTCCCTTCCGACGAGAATTTTGATGACGATCTGGCCATCGGCTATGTCCCCATCGACTCCGTGCACTCTCCGGTGAAAAAGGTCAATTACTACGTGGAAGCGGCTCGTCTGGGACAGGCCACCGATTATGACCAGCTCAATCTGGACGTGTGGACCAATGGCTGTGTCCGCCCGCAGGAGGCCATCGCCCAGGCTTCGAAGATCCTCAAGGATCACATGTACATCTTTATCGATTTTGAGGAAATGTCCGAGCGCCGTGACTATGATGATGAAGAGCGGCTGGAGGCACTCAATGAAAGTCTGAACAAATCAGTGGAAGAGCTGGAGCTTTCGGTTCGCTCCTATAACTGTCTGAAGAACGCCAATATCCAGACCATTGGTGAACTGGTCACCAAGGGCGAAAATGAAATGCTCAAGACCAAGAACTTCGGACGCAAGTCTCTGAACGAAATCAAGGAAATTCTCACCGACATGGGTCTCTCCTTCGGGATGAAGCTGGACGAGAGCGGCCGGCCCATTAGGGATACGGCGGAAGTCTAAAAAACAGGCCTGAGGCCTTATCGGGAGAAACATATGCGACATCGCTGGGGAAATAGAAAGCTGGGAAGAACGTCGAGCCATCGCAAGGCGTTGCTACGCACGATGGTGACGGAGCTTCTCGAGAAGGAAAAGATCGTTACCACCGTCCCGAAAGCCAAAGAATTGCGCTCATTTGCCGAAAAGATGATTACTTTGGGAAAACGGGACTCCTTGCACGCCCGGCGGCAGGCCCTGTCTGTAATCCGCACCAAGGCCGTCGTGCACAAACTCTTCGACAGCCTGGCTCCTCGCTTTGCCGATCGGCAGGGCGGCTATACTCGAATCATCCGGTTGGGCTTCCGGCGGGGCGACAGCGCTGAGATCGCTATTCTCGAGTTGATTGGATCGGATTCGGAGAAGCCCGCGGCTCCGAAGAAGAAGGAGACCAAAAAGAAGGCCGCTCCCAAGAAGGCAGAGGGGGAAAAGAAGGCGGGTTCCCGGGACGTGAAGAAGACCCAGGGCCAGGCGGCAGAGAAGGACACAGGCGAGAGCAAGAAGTCCGCTCGATCCGCAGGCAAAAAGAAAGCCTCTGCGGCCCAGAAAAAAAAGGCTGAATAATGAGCGCAGGTATGCGATAATCCGCGGATAAATGGAAATCAGCGCACTACAGTATTTGATTTCGATTGCAAACTTCTTG
>JBOGJG010000347.1:0-6697 GCA_050747825.1 Acidobacteriota bacterium
AAGCAGGAGCCCGGAGAGCCGATCTGTGCCGCCAGGTCGGCGCTCCCGGGCCGCAGATTGTTGGCCGACTTCTGGTTGCATCCGACAAAACTACCGAGACCGGAGGCTACGCCCAAAAGCGGCGCAGGCCAGGAACTTCTTGCGATTCAATATCACATTGGCTAATCTTTCCCGTGACCTCCTTTAATTCGATGATATTCTAATGAGGTCAGAACCTTAATGTTCGAAGCCAACCCAATCCTCTTTCGCAGGCCCATGTTTCGTATCCTGGGCAGCAAACTGCACGGTTATGATCGAAACGGAAGCCTGGTGCTTTACTCCCGCAGGCAGCCCCTGAAGCTGAAAGAGACCATCCGCGTCTATCCCGATCGCTCCAGGAGCCGGGAAATCCTTGTCATCCAGGCGCGTCAGGTGCTCGATTTTTCGGCTACTTACGATGTGACTGACCCGGCAGAAGGCCGCCGGGTTGGCGCGCTGCGGCGCAAAGGCATTCGCAGCCTTTTTCGCGATGAGTGGGAGATCGTGGGTGCCGACGAGCGGCCGCTGGGAAGGATCCGCGAAGATTCGACCGGTCTGGCCCTGCTGCGCCGCTTTCTACTGGACCTGATCCCGCAATCTTTTACGTTCGAAGTGAACGGGTCAGCGGCCGGCACATTCCGGCAGCACTTCAACCCCTTCGTGTTTAAGGGCACGCTGGACGTCGGGCCCGCACTGGATCGGCGGCTCGCCATCGCCGCCACCATTCTGCTTATGCAGATCGAAGGCCGGCAGGACTGAATCGGGTCAGGTCTGGCATTTTCGTTACACGAACAATAGAGCCGCTACCACCCAGAGGGTACCCGGGGAGCGGCCAGGATCTCACTCAACCAAGCTGGCGTCTCGAATATAGTCGAGTTGAGGAAAGTTTTCCTTGAGGTAAGCGTTTCCCTGAGTCTGGATCAGGTCCTGGCTGGGGCCGGGGCCTTGAGGGTAGCCCTCTCCATAAGCGGAGTAAAGGGAATCGACCACCGCCGTGCCCTCCACGACTCTCCCGAAAGGAGAGAACCCCATGGAATCCAGGCGCGGGTTATCGGCGAGGTTGATGAAGAGCTGCGTAGTGCGCGTATCCGGACCACCGGTCGCAAAGGTGATCGTTCCACGTTGATTGGATTGGATGACCGGATCGTCCGTAATCGTGGCTTCTTCCCAGGCTTGGTTCACCTGCGCATAACCGTTGATTCCAAATTGAGCGACAAATCCGTCGAGGACCCGAAAAAAAGCCACGTCCCGAAAAAATCCAAGTTTAACGAGGTTATAAAAACGGTCAGCGCCGAGCGGGGACCAAGCCCGGATCACTTCCACACTGAAGGGCCCGCGGGTGGTGTCAAACTCAACGCGAAACTGTTCAGGCGCCTGCTCCCTGGCTTGCTCCGGCTCCAGGAGGGCAGAATCGAAATTGTCAGGAAGATCAGGCATTGCGCCCTCTCCGCCGGAAGTATCCGAGTTACAGGCCGTCGAAACAACGAGCGCGGCCAGAAGGAAAAAGATGGTGAGGATTTTCCGATTCATCAGAACAGTTAGCATAGCAGAGTTGGAGGAAACCCTGCCTATAATAGGGCCCATATGGATATCGCCAGTATAGCCCTGGCGCTTGGTTCCAGCTTGACGGCCGGGTTAAATCTCTATATCACGGCGCTGGCGCTGGGATTCATGCACCGCTATGAGTTCATTGTCCTTCCTCCAGGAATGGAAGTTCTCTCCCACGATTGGGTCCTGGTGGTCGCAGGCGTCTTGTTTCTGGTCGAATTCGTGGCCGACAAAGCTCCCTATGTCGATAATCTTTGGGATTCCATGCACAGCTTTATTCGGGTTCCGGCTGGCGCTATCCTGGCGGTTTCCTCTCTGGGCTATTCCGAGCTTCCCGCCCATTACCTGTGGATCGCCGCGCTGGTGGGGGGATTCATCACTTTTTCGGCTCACGGCGCCAAAGCGACCACGCGACTGGCCGTCAACACGACGCCGGAGCCTTTCAGCAACTGGTTCCTGAGTCTCTTTGAAGACGGTTTGAGTCTGGGCCTTTTATGGCTGGTCAGCCGGTATCCGGAAATCGCTGCGATTGTGGTCCTGTTCCTGCTCACAGGCTTCCTGCTCGTGATTTATTTGTTCTTCCACTTCTTCAAGAAACTGTTTCGGAGAAGCCCTCGAAGTGCTGATCGAGGAGCGGACGGCTAAAGTCGGGAAGCCACCAGCATGCCGCCGTCACAGACCAGGGTCTGCCCGGTGACCATATCCGAGCCGGTGATCAGAGACAGTATGGCGGCGGCGATGTCTTCCGGACGGCATGCCTGCTGCAAGACCGCCTTTCGTTCATTGGCCTTCAGGACTTCCTCGAAACGCTCGCCCAGTCCGCTTTGCGTCCATTGAGTGGGCACGAAGCCGGGAGCCACACAATTCACGCGGATGCCGGGAGCGAACACTCGGGCCAAAGAGCGCGTAAGGGTAATCAAGGCGGCTTTGGAGGCGGCGTAGGGGATGGAGCTTCCCTCGCCGGTGATTCCTGCGATGCTGGACACGTTTACGATCTCGCCTTCACCCGCTTGCTCTATGTGCGGGAGCGCCGCCCTGGCGCATTGAAAGGCGCCGCGGACATTCACGCGGAAAACTCGATCCCACAGATCTTCCTGGACTCTGTCCAATTCACGGTGAGGGATAAACTCGGTAGTGGCGGCATTGTTCACGAGAACGTCGAGCCGGCCGAACTCTTCGACGGCCGCGGCCATCAGACGGCGACAGTCCTGGTCGTCCACGACGGAAGCCTGCACGCAAATGGCCGCGCCTCCTCTCGAGCGGATCTGGCCGGCGACTTCTTCCGCTTCGCCTTGAGAGTGGGTATAGTTGACGACTACCGAGCACCCCGCGCCGGCCAGCGCCTCCACAGTGGCGCGCCCGATGCCCCGGCTCGATCCGGTCACGACGGCGACTTTTCCCTGAATGTTCATTGCTGACCGTCCCTTTCGCAGAGCCGATGGTAGTGCTTCGCAGGTGTGGAATCAACAGCAAGAAATCGCGCGCGCAACAAGCCCAGGTCCGATGAAAGAAGCTTCTGGAGGGATTGACGGGCTCGCAAGTAACACGGTACCTTACATTAGAAAGAACGCCGGGCCGTATCGCCGCAACCCTTTGGGCCGGTGGGGGGTCGATCTGCTGGACTCAACAGGGACAATCGAAGAGGGCAAACTGGCCGACCTTGTCTTGCTGGACTCCAATCCGGTTCAGGACATTAGAAATACACAAGAGATAGCGGCGGTGGTATTGAGGGGACGGCTTCTCGAAAGAGATGAGCTGGCAGGAATGTTGGTTGATGCCGGATCTCAGGGGAATGACGGCCCCCGCGACGCCGCCTGGAATGATTTCAAGGCTGAGCACCCTTGGGCGGTAGACAGGGAGTGCCGATGAGTGCGGATGCGGCCCAGCGCGCGCGAGAGATGGTGGAGATCGTCTACCGCACCGAGTCGCGCCGCCTGCTGGCCACCCTGATCCGCGCCCTGGGCGACTTCGACCTCGCCGAAGAGGCGTTGCATGATGCTTTCAGGGCAGCTCTCGAGCAGTGGCCGCGGGACGGTGTGCCCGCCAATCCCCGGGCCTGGCTGGTATCGGTCGGACGCTTCAAATCCATTGACGGCATTCGCCGGCGCGCCCGTTTCGACGCGCTGGACGATATCGGCGGGAAACTCGATGCTGCCATCGACGATGCTGCCGCTTGGGAAGATGAGAGCATCGAGGACGACCGGCTGCGGCTGATCTTCACCTGCTGCCATCCGGCCCTCTCGACAGAGGCGCAAGTTGCCTTGACGCTGCGCGAGGTGTGCGGCCTCACGACCGAGGAGATCGCCCACGCGTTCCTCGCGCGTCCGCCCACGCTGGCACAGCGTATCGTGCGTGCCAAGGCAAAGATCCGCCATGCGCGCATTCCTTATAAGGTACCCAGGACGGCCGAACTGCCGGACCGGCTCGATGCGGTGCTGCGGGTGATCTATCTCGTGTTCAACGAGGGCTATGGCGCGTCCTCAGGTGCGTCGCTGACCCGGCACGACCTGTCGGGTGAGGCGATCCGTCTGGGAGGGCTGCTCGTCGAGTTGCTGCCGGAGCCCGAGGCGCTCGGGCTGCTGGCTCTGATGCTGCTGCACGAATCGCGACGAACCGCGCGCACCTCGCCGGCCGGCGATATCGTGCTGCTGGACGACCAGGACCGCTCGTTGTGGAACCGGGCTCAAATCGCCCAGGGAGCGGCGCTGGTTGCGCGCGCGCTTTCGTCCCGCCGGTTCGGCTCCTATACCATCCAGGCTGCAATCGCGTCGGTGCACGCCGGAGCGCCCAACGCCAGCGCGACCGACTGGGCCCGGATCGTCGAACTGTACGACCTGCTGGCGCGCGTGGAGCCGACGCCTGTGGTCGAGCTGAACCGCGCCGTGGCGGTAGCCATGCGGGATGGGCCGGAGGCGGGCCTGACGCTGATCGACGCCATCCTGGCAGGCGGCGAACTGGCTGATTATCACCTCGCGCACTGCGCCCGGGCCGACCTCTTCCGCCGGCTGGGCAGACCAGAGGAGGCTGCCGCTTCCTACCGGAAAGCGCTGGCCCTTGCCAGACAGGAGCCGGAACGCCGGTTCATCGAACGGAGGCTTCGAGAGATGGGAGAGCGCTGAAGTAAAAAAGTCGATAACAATGTCGATCTGAGATCAGTGCATTCGACTAGAATCATGAATGGGCGGATGGTCGCCGGCGAGCATAATCAACGCAGAAAGGAGCAATGGATGAGTGGAGTACGAGTACTGGTTGGTACACGCAAGGGGGCGTTCCTCCTGACAGCGGACGGCAAACGGGAACAGTGGAACGTCAGCGGGCCCCATTTTGCGGGCTGGGAGATCTATCACCTGAAGGGCTCGCCCGCCGAGCCGAACCGGCTCTATGTGTCGCAAACCAGCGGCTGGTTCGGGCAGATGATCCAGCGCTCCGACGACGGTGGCGACACGTGGGAGGCTGTCGGAAACGAGTTTGTGTACGACGGTGTCCCGGGTACTCACCAGACATACGACGGTACGCAGCACCCCTGGGAGTTCGCGCGAGTCTGGCACCTCGAACCATCGCTGACGGATCCGGATATCGTCTACGCCGGGGCGGAAGACGCCGCGCTATTCCGCACTGTGGACGGCGGCCGGACGTGGCAGGAAGTTTCCGAGCTGCGCCGCCACCCCTCCGGGCCCTCGTGGCAGCCAGGAGCCGGAGGGATGTGCCTGCACACGATCCTGTTGGATCCGAGCAATCCCGAGCGGATCTTCATCGCCATCTCGGCCGCGGGTGCCTTCCGCACCGATGATGCCGGCAAGACCTGGCAGCCCATAAACCGCGGCCTGCGGTCGGAGCACATCCCCGACCCGAACGCAGAGGTCGGCCACTGCGTCCACCGCATCGCGATGCACTCCTCGCGACCGGGCGTGCTGTTCATGCAGAAGCACTGGGATATCATGCGAAGCGACGATGCCGGCGATTCATGGCATGAGGTCAGCGGTAACCTGCCGACCGACTTCGGCTTCCCGATTGACGTTCATGCGCACGAGCCGGACACCATTTACGTCGTCCCGATCAAGAATGACTCCGAGCATTTCCCGCCCGATGGGAAGCTGCGCGTGTACCGCAGCCGTACGGGCGGCAACGAGTGGGAACCGCTCACCAAAGGGCTGCCGCAGAGCGACTGCTATGTGAACGTGTTGCGTGACGCGATGACCGTTGACTCGCTCGATTCCTGCGGCGTGTACTTCGGTACCACCGGTGGGCAGGTGTACGCATCGGCCGACGGCGGAGACTCCTGGACTCCCATCGTCCGAGACCTGCCACCCGTCCTGTCTGTCGAGGTCCAGACACTGCCATGATCCGCATCGTACTCCCGGCCCACCTGCGGACGCTGGCGCGAGTCGAGGGCGAAGTAGAGCTCCAGGTTGACGGTCCGGCTACACTGGGCTCGGTTCTCGACGCACTCGAGGCTCGCTATCCGGTGCTGCGCGGCGCGATCCGCGACCACGTTACGCAAAGCCGCCGGCCCTTCTTGAGGTTCTTCGCCTGCGAGCAGGACCTGTCGCATGAACCGCCGGATGCCCCGTTGCCTGACTTGGTCGCCACAGGTGCGGAGCCCCTTTTGATCGTGGGCGCCATCGCCGGCGGCTAGACCGTCAGCCTTGAAACGACTAAGTTACAGGCGAGAATGGAGGCAAACTTGTGAGATATATGCTGCTGATTTATGGAGACGAGCAGGCCCTGGATGAGACCGAGCGGGAAGAATGTTACCGGGAGTCTGCGCAGCTTGCCCGGCAGATCAATTCGGCCGGCCAATATCTGGCTGCCGCCCCGCTGCACCCGACATCGATGGCGACCAGCATCCGGGTCCGTGAGGGTAAACGACTCGTGACCGACGGTCCGTTCGCGGAGACGCGCGAACAACTGGGCGGCTATTTCCTGATTGAGGCCAGAGATCTCGATGAGGCAATCGCCATCGCCGAAAGGATTCCAATGGCACGCCAGGGTACTGTCGAAATTCGGCCGGTTATAGACATAGCAGGCCTGCCGGAGGGTTAGCAGCCTGTGGTAAAAGTCCTGAGGGGTCGTGTTAGGGGCGCCGAGGGCTCGGATGCAAGGCGCGGCGACGTCGGCGATGCCCTTGCAT
>JBOGJG010000348.1:0-27913 GCA_050747825.1 Acidobacteriota bacterium
TACGGACGCGAAGAGATCATTCCCGCCATGTTTCGGCATCTGGTCCAGCGATTGGCCGAGACGGCTCCCGAACGGTGGTCGACGTTCCGTTTCTACCTGGATCGCCATATTGAACACGACGCAGAAAGGCACGGGCCCTTCGCACGCGTTCTCGTTTCGCGTCTCTGCAGCAGCGGAGAGTCGCTTTGGAGAGAGGCTGAGGAGACGGCCAGACAGTCGTTAGCAGCGAGGATTGGGCTTTGGGATGACATTCTTTCCTCAGTCGTTTCGACGCGGAAGGGGACGAGCGCCTAACAAGCCGCTGAAGCTGACGGCCCCTCCGCTGCGCTCCGGGGCCGCAGCTTAGGGGCAACGTGAGAGAGCCGGATATCCATGCAGCGCGTTGGCGGTCGTCCACCGGGTCGGTGGCCGGGTCAGGGGACTGCTCGGAGTGGCCGGTTTGGACGCTTCGCCTTACACCGTGGCGCCATCCGATCGGTCCGGTGTACAATGATCAGGGGATGTCCCTGGACGTGGAGCACTCAAGCATGAAGCAGCCGAAGGCCAAAGAACGCGTACTCGAGGCCGTCCGTGACCTTCCTGATGATGCAACGGTCGAGGACGTCATGGAGCGTCTCTACTTCTTGGCGAAGGTCGAAGAGGGGCTACGCCAGGCCGAAGCGGGCGAAACGGTGAGCCACGAGGAAGCGAAGCGGCGGATCCTCGGGTGACGGCGGTTCGGTGGACGGAGCAGGCGGTCGGCGATCTACAGTCCATCCGCCAGTACATCGAGCGCGATTCGCCGCGGTACGGCCGCTTGGTAGCGGAGCGCCTGTTCGAGGCCACCTCGCGTCTAGAAGCGTTCCCACACTCCGGCCGATCGTGCCGGAGTTGAGCCGAGAGGATGTCCGTGAGATCATCGTTGGCGAGTACCGCCTCGTCTATCGTCTGGCGTCGGATGCCGCGACGCTTCTGACCGTGTTCCGCTCGTCGCGCCTCTTTCCGACGAATCTGGCGGGGCTTGAGTGAGTGTACGGGCGGCTCTCTAACAGGGCGCTGCACCTGACGGTCGCCTGCGGCGTCCGCAGGTGAGCGCCGGTGCGTTAGACGTCAACGGCGCCGCCCATGGGTCCGGACCCCTCACCGGGGGGCTTGACACCGTATATGCCCATCATATACATTGAAGCATGGCCGAGGATATCTGGGACTCGTTGGCCCGTGCAACCGGGTTCCAGTGGGACGAGGGCAACGCCACCAAGAACTGGGCCGGCCACGACGTGAGCCAGGGTGATTGCGAACAGGTTTTCTTCGCTGCGCCCCTGCTCGTCGCCCCGGACGTCGAGCACTCGGCAACTGAGCCGCGCTTCTACGCCCTCGGCCGGACCGCCGACGGGCGGCGGCTGTTTGTAGTTTTCACTCTCCGCGGCACCCTCATCCGGGTCATCTCCGCTCGCGACATGAGCCGCCGCGAACGAAAGGTCTATAGCGATGCCGAAGCACAAGATCACGACAAGCCCGCGCCGTAAGCCGCTCCCCCGGTTCAAGTCGGAGGCCGAGGAACGTGCCTTCTGGGCCGCGCACGATTCGGCCGACTACGTCGACTGGCGCCCGGCCAGGCAGATGCGCCTCTCAGCTCTCGAGCCCTCCACGTCGACGATCTCGCTCCGGCTCCCGCAAGCCGTCCTCGAGGAGCTCAAGCAGCGGGCCAACGAGCAGGACGTCCCGTACCAGTCCCTCTTGAAGGTCTATCTAGCCGAGCGGTTGGCCGAGGAGCGTCGGCGGCGCCGCTCCGCCAAAGGTTGACGCCTAACTGGCGCTTGCAGCTGGCAGGCGCGGTTCGGCCGTCGCTCCGCGCTGACGGGGGCTCTGCCCAGCGCTAAGAAATGGACGTTTGATCAGTCCCAGCTTCTCGCCTGCAGCTGAAGCGCGATCGTTAGGCGCCTCATGCGACCGTCCAGTCTCACCGTCGCGGTTTCACCCGTAGTTGGCGGGCAACGACACTGTATCAGCGGGCGCGCGAGACCGTAGGTAGTAATCTTGGCGCCGCCGTTGGATGCCTGAAAATCAATCCGAACACCTGGATCCGGAACTCCGCCGCATCGTCGATGCCGCGCGCGGCGTGTGGATGCGCCGTCTCATCGACCACTCACGAGGGAATTCCCTCCTCTTCTACCGCGACCTCAAAGTCGGCACCCTCGATCTGAGCGCCGAAAGAGAGGCCGTCGACCGCCTGCTGGCAGGACACCCACTGACGGTCGAATCGCTGGTCTCCGTTGGTGGGCATGTGGAGAGCCCTGATCCCGTCGTGCGCGCTCGGGCCGAAGGTGAGGCGCGGCACAGGGTACGAAACGCCCTCATCGCGCTCCAGCGCAAGGCACTGGGCAACCTCGAGGAGAAGGGCATTGAGACGCTCCACCTAGCGATGGGAATGGCTACTTGGCCGGCCGCCGACGGTGGGCGGCCGTACAACGCGCCCGTGCTGCTGCTGCCGGCTCGCATCGAGACCCGCGGCCGAGCGGGCGAGGACCTACGACTCGTGGTCGCCGGCGAGCCTCAACTGAACCCCGTGTTGCTCTACGTGCTCGAGGAGAACTACGCGGTCCGTGTCAACGCGTCCGCCGTGCTGGGCGAGTGCGGCGGTGAAGACGAATCAGGACAGTGGCGCGTCGACCCAGATTGCGTGTTCGCGAGCCTCGAACGCACATCAACGGCCGTGGCGGGCTTCGACGTGAAACGGCGTGTGATCCTGGCCAACTTTCAGTTCGCGAAGATGGCGATGGTCGAGGATCTGAAGAAGAACGGCGCCGCCATCGCCTCGAGCGCTGTCGTTGCGGCCATCGCCGAACATTCGGCCTCACGGCAGAAGCTCGCCCAAGCGGTGAGTGACATCGAGCCCGCGCAACTCGATGAACGCCCTGCATCCGACGATTGCCTCGTCCTCGATGCGGACTCCACGCAGCACCGCGCCGTCGTAGTTGTCGGCAAGGGCCAGAACTGCGTCGTGCAGGGGCCACCAGGAACTGGCAAGAGCCAGACAATCGCGAACATCATCGCGCAGAGCGTGGCCGAGGGGCGCCGCGTCCTCTTCGTCGCGGAAAAGCGGGCGGCGCTGGACGCGGTCATCAAGCGGCTCAGCCATCCGGATGTTGGCCTCGCTCATCTCGTGCTCGATCTGCACGGCGCATCGGTGTCGCGCAAAGAGGTGATGGCGCGCCTCGCGCACGCCCTGGAGCAGATACGCCACGCACTTCCGGCGGATGGTGCGGATGCGGTTCACCGAGAGTTCGAGGCTCGGCGCAAGCGACTGAACGAACATGCGCGCCGGGTGAACCAGGTCCGAAAACCGACCGGGCTTTCCGTCAACAGGATGATTGGCCGACTGCTCCGCCTACCGGCACCCGCGCGGTCGGCACTTCGTCTACGCGGCGAGACGCTGGCAGGGCTGACGGCCGAGCGCGCGGACGAAGTAAAGCAGTGGATCCTCGAGGGTGCCGCCAATCCTACGCTCCTGCTCGGTACAGACGCATCGCCGTGGAACAACGCGGCTATCACGGATGGCCGTGGCGCACAGCAAGCGCTCGATCTGGCGACGAGGGCGACAACCGAGCTTTGGCCTCGGTTTGAGAGGCTCCTCGGAGAGGTGGTGCCGCGCCTGGGCGTCTGGACACTCGGAACCTTGCACGACACGGAAACATACCTGGCCGTGTTGCGCGATGCGCGCGGCATCCGCGAACAATACGATCCGGAGATCTTCTCGGCGAGCCCTGGCGCACTGGCGCGAATGCTCGAGCCTGCAACGGGCGGACTGGTCGCTCGGATGTGGGCATTCGTGAGCAACGCAGCATACCGCGCCGCTCGCAGGCGCCTTCTCGCGCTGCGAGGGGCGGCAGCACCGGCCTCGACACTGCGGGAGGAAGCGTTGCGTGCTGAGGACGTGCTCCGTCGCTGGCGCACGCTCGGTGCTGCCACCGATGTGCCCGTGGCGGCGGACGGCGACATAGAGCTGACGGATACCTTCGCGGCACCGCGCGAGGCGACCACCACGCTCGGCGCCATGACGGAGGCAGGCCCGTTCGCCGGTGTGCCGCTGATGGCGGCGTCCTCCCGGTTGCGGGGACTCTCCGACGACCAAATGACCCCTTACCGGTTGCCGGGCGTTTACGCCGTCCGCTCGCGCCTCAGAGGGGCGGGTCTCGGCCGCTTCCTCGATGATATTCGCGAGCACAGCCTTGCGGTCGAGCAATGGGCGGCCCGATTCGAGTACATCTGGCTCTACTCAGCGCTTGAACAAGTGCTGGCATCCGATCCCGGCCTCGCCTCATTCAACGGCCGTACGCACGAGCAGATCGTCGCGGAGTTCATCTGCCTCGACCGTGAACGTATCCACCTCGCTGCTTCCCGCGTCCGCAGGCTCCATGGCGCGCGCGCGATCGAGGCGATGAACAGACAGCTCGACCAGGCGAATCTGGTCCGGACCGAGGCGCGCAAGAAGTCACGACACATTCCCCTCCGCGAACTGCTGGCCCGCGCACCCGACGTGCTGACGCGGCTGGCGCCCTGCTGGGTCGCAAGCCCGCTCTCCGTCAGCCAGTTGCTGGACGGCGGCAAGCGCCATTTCGACATCGTCGTCTTCGACGAGGCGAGCCAGATACTTCAGGAGGAGGCGGTACCCTCGCTATACCGTGCGGAACAAGTGGTCGTGGCTGGCGATCGACATCAGCTGCCCCCCACGACGTTCTTCGCAACGGCCGTTGAAGGTGAGGATGAGGTTCAAGAGGACGACGTCGAGGCAAGCGACGCATTGGCGACGGCGACCGCAGCGATTGGCGGATTCGAGAGCCTCCTCGGCACGCTAGAAGCCTTCCTCCCGAACTGGCTCTTGGAGTGGCACTACCGCAGCGAGGACGAGCGGCTCATCACGTTCAGCAACACTCATATCTACGCGGGTCGGCTCGTAACCTTCCCGAGCGCCCGGGGTCACGAGGCGATCCGCCATGTCCTCGTACTGCACTCAGAGTTCCTCTGGAAGTCATGAAACCGATCAAGACCTGACACGCGCCAGCCCATTTATAGTGACTGAAAAAAATCGCAATCTCGCACCAATAAAGGATTTTGCTCAGCGGAATGCGAAAGTTAGGCTAAGCTTAAGCCCGCATTTCTCACACCGATTCTGCTGCGGCACCGAAATCATCCGTCCTGACTGCGTTGCGCTCGGTCGGCCGTCCTCGACGTACTCAGTACGCCTGCGGAGGCCTCGGTCGCGCGCCTGGTCAGGACGGCGCTTCCGGCGCCTCGCGCCGAACCGGTGTGAGAAATGCGGGTTAATAGCAAAGTGGCGGGAGAAGTCCTGAGTAGGGGCGACCCGGCGGGTCGCCCGAACGAACAAACTGGCGGATGGTTACGCTCGGACGACCCACCGGGTCGCCCCTACTGGACACAATCGCGATCGCCGACCTTTGCGGCCACCCTGCCTGGGAGCGAGCCGGGTAAGCTCCTGCTCAGGCAATGAGGTCGTGGACGATCTTGCCGTGTACGTCGGTCAGCCGCAAGCGCCGGCCTTGAACCTTGAAGGTCAGGCGTTCGTGATCGATTCCCAGGAGGTAAAGCAAAGTGGCCTGCAAGTCATGGACGTGTACCGGATCGCGTACGATGTTGTAGCCGAACTCATCTGTTTCGCCGTAGATGAGCCCGTTCTTGATGCCGCCGCCGGCCAGCCACATGCTGAAGCATCGAGGATGATGATCCCGGCCGTAATTGTCGTTCGTGAGCCTGCCCTGGCAATAATTGGTCCGTCCGAACTCGCCTCCCCAGATCACCAGCGTGTCCTCCAGTAGACCTCGCTGCTTCAAGTCGATGACGAGCGCCGCGGAGGGTTGGTCCACGTCCCGGCACTGCCCCCGAATTTCCTTGGGGAGGTTTCCGTGCTGGTCCCAGCCCACGTGGTAGAGCTGGATGAAGCCCACATTCCGCTCGGCCAGCCGCCGAGCCAAGAGACAATTGGCCGCGTACGTGCCGGGAATCCGGGACTCGGGTCCATAGAGCTCAAACGTGAAGTCCGGCTCGTCCGAGATATCCATGACCTCGGGAACTGAGGTCTGCATCCGAAAAGCCATCTCATATTGGGCGATGCGCGTGCGGATTTCGGGATCCTCTTCGGACTCGTAAGCGGCCTCGTGAATTTTCTCCAGGCGGTCGAGCATGCGGCGACGGCTGCTCTCATCGACACCGGGCGGATTGTTCAAGTAAAGCACCGGGTCTTTCGCGGAGCGAAACTGGATGCCTTGATGGATGGAAGGCAAAAAGCCGCTCCCCCACAGCCGTGAATACAGAGGCTGGGCTTCCTTGCGGCCGCTCCCGCGGGAGAGCAAGACACAGAAGGTGGGCAGATTCTGATTCAAGCTGCCGAGCCCGTAACTCAGCCAGGAGCCGAAGCAGGGCCGGCCCGGCTGCTGCGAGCCGGTCTGGGCAAACGTGATGGCGGGGTCATGGTTGATCGCTTCCGTATACATGCTCCTGACGATGCACAGATCGTCCACGATGCGCCCCGTGTAGGGCAGCAGCTCGCTGACCCATGCACCGCTTTCGCCATAACGTGAGAATTGGAACTGAGCGCCTGCCAGGGGGAAGGACTTTTGTCCCGCGGTCATGCCGGTCACCCGCTGCCCCTGGCGTACGGAATCCGGAAGCTCCTCGCCGTTTCGCTCTTTCAGGAGAGGCTTGTAGTCGAAGGTTTCCAGCTGGGACGGAGCGCCGCTCTGGAACAGGTAAATGACACGCTTCGCCCGGGGTAAAAAGTGCGGAGCCGCCAGCACGCCGCTCGAAGTGGCGTTTCCGGACAACCCCGTATACGCCAGCAGCTCGAGCGGATCGAGAAGAGACGCGAGTGCCGCCGTGCCCAGCCCGAGACTCGTCTGGGTCAGGAAATGGCGACGGCTGATCTTTCTATTGATGCACCCGCAATAATCCGACATGCCTTTCATCTCCCTCAGCGTTTGGTAACGGTTTCATCCAGGTTCATGATCGCATTTGCGACGATGGAATAGGACGCCTGCTCGGCGGAGTCGAGCGACGGGTCCGCCGGATATTCACCCACCTGCAGCAGGGCTCTGGACCGTGCCGGGTTTTGGGAAAACACGTTTAGCTCTCCTTCAAAGATAGCTTTCAGGTGGTGCAGCACCTGCTCATCCGGACGAGAGCCGGTCAGGAGGCGATAAGCAAACGTGATGCGTTCTTCCGGCGTCCTGCCGCCTTCTTTGATCATTCGCGCCCCGAGCACTCGTGCCGCTTCCACGAACTGCGGATCGTTCATCAGGGTCAGAGCCTGGAGCGGCGTATTGGTGCTCTGGCGCCGAACGGTGCAGAAATCGCGCGAAGGGGCATCAAAGGTGCTCACGTACGGATGCGGCGAGGTGCGCCGCAAGAAGGTGTACATGCTGCGGCGGTACAGTTTATCGCCGTGGTCCTGTACGTAGTATCGGAGAACCGAGCTGAAGGTATTCTTTTCTTCCCACAGGCCCTCGGGCTGATAAGGCTTGACGCTCGGTCCCCCGATGGTTTTCACCAGAAGGCCACTGGCGGCCAGTGCGTTGTCGCGAATCAACTCGGCCGGCAGCCGGTAGCTCGGCCCGCGCGCCAGCAGCCGGTTTTCCGGATCCTCGCGGCGCTCTTCCAGGGTCACGCTCGAGGACTGCCGATAGGTGGCGCTCATGACAATGAGCCTCTGCATGTGCTTCACGTCCCAACCTGATTCAATGAATTCGCAGGCCAGCCAGTCCAGCAGTTCCGGATGCGTGGGCAACTCGCCCTGGTTGCCGAAACCCTCGGAAGTCCCCACGATGCCGCGGCCGAAGTAGTGCTGCCAGAATCGATTCACCGTCACGCGGGCCGTCAATGGATTCTCACGGCTCAAGAGCCAGCGGGCCAGTCCCCGCCGGTCCTTGGGGAAAGACTCATCGAAAGCGAGTACGGCAGCCGGCGTGCCGGGCTCCACCGGGTCGGCCGGGGCATCGTAGAGTCCACGCTTGAGGACATGCGTGGGACGCGGTTCTGGAAGATCCTGCATCACCATGACGCCGTCAAGTTTGTCCAGGATGCTGAAGCTGGCGCGCCGAGGGCGCTCGAGCTCATCCCGCAGAGCGCGGTAGGTCGGATCCTGATGCTCGAGATAATGATCGAGAAGAGCGCTCTTGGAGTCCGACAACTCTCCCACAAGGGCAGACACCTCGAGCCCACTGAGGCGACGCTCGTAAATGCGAAGCTCATCCATGAGACAAAAGCCGTCGCTGATGTCGAAAGCATACTGAGGGTAGCCGCCGATTCTCAGTTCCTTGGGAGAGAGCCGAATGGAGCGGCTCAGCTGGTCGAAATCGATCTTCACGGCAGCAAGCTGCCCATTGATGTAGAGTTTCAATCCTTTGGCCCGGCTCGAGCCGTCATACGTGACCGCCAGGTGAGTCCATGTGCCCTCCGGCAGGGCCTGCGTTGCCGTCACTTGAATGAGGCCCGCTGGGAGGCCGTGGACCAGCCGGACGGAGGGGCGGCCGGCCTTCAGATAGATCTGGTAACCGTAGTAGCCGTCGTTTTTCCCGGCCAGATTGGAAAGCAGGCTGAACTCGTAGCCCGGCTCGGACGGGTTGACCCAGAAGCCGATCGAGAAGCAATCGGCGCGGTCAAATCCGGCGACCTCACCCAGGTCGGCTCGATCGTAGGCCGTGACCTTCAGCGCGCCGGCCTTTTTGCCCGCCACAATCTCAGCCTCTCCGACAGCTTCTCCTCCCTTGCTGGGGGCCTGGAGGTTGGCGATTCGACCGCCGGTGATCTTGTCCAGCGGATACCGGGCGAGGAGTCCCGTGGACAGTTTGACCGAGGAGTCGATGTCTCTCGGCAGCGCGCGGGCAACTTCCGCTTCGCGATCTGCCAGCTTCTGCTCCTGCCGGGCGATCTGCTGGTCCAGGCGTGCGAGCTTAGCGGCGACCTCCTGGTCTCTCATCAGGACCTGCGGCCCGGAGTTGCCGTCCTCCTGCACCAGGCCGTTCTCATTGATGCTGTTGAAGAAGGCGAACATCCGGTAATACTCCTTCTGGGTGATCGGGTCGTACCTGTGATCATGACAGCGGGCGCACTCCACGCTCAATCCCAGAAAGGCGGTTCCCGTCATGTTCGTACGTTCAGCCGCATACTCGACCCGGTACTCTTCGGGTATGATGCCGCCTTCCGAGTTGATGCGGCCGTTGCGGTAAAATGCGGTCGCCAGTCGTTGTTCGAGAGTGACATCAGGGAGCAGGTCACCGGCGACCTGCCAGTTGACGAACTGGTCGAAAGGCATGTTTTCGTTGAAAGCTTCGATCACCCAATCTCGCCAGGGCCACATCATGCGATAGCCGTCCTGCGAGTAGCCATGCGAGTCGGCGTATCGCGCGACATCGAGCCAGTCCATCGCCATGCGCTCGCCGTAATGCGGAGAGGCCATCAACCGGTCCACCACTTTTTCGTAGGCATCCTCTGAGCGATCGGCCAGAAACGCGTCGATCTCCTCAAGGGTGGGAGGGAGACCGGTCAAATCGAGGCTGACACGGCGCAGCAAGCGCTCCTTATCGGCCTCGGGGCTCGGCCGGCGCCCTTCCCGCTCCAGGCGCGCCAGAACAAAATGGTCGATCTCGTTTTGCACCCACGTTTGGTCCTGGACCAGGGGCACGGCCGGCCGCTCGGGCGGGATTAAGGCCCAGTGGGGCTTATACTCCGCGCCCTGTTCGATCCAGCGTCCGAGCGTGGCAATCTCCTCGGCTGTCAAGGTGAGGTTGCTTTCCGGATGGGGCATGCGCTGCTGGGGATCGGTTGAAATGATTCGTCGCCACAGCTCGCTTTCGGACAGGTCCCCCGGAACGATGGCGCGCTCGCCCGGCGACTGCGGGAGTTCTCCCTTGGCCACTGACTCGACATCCAGACGGAGGCCGGCCTTGCGCTTGTTTTGATCGGGCCCGTGACAGGCGAAGCACTTATCCGAGAGGATGGGCCGCACGTGCCAGGTGAAGTCGATCTTCTGCGGCAGCCGGGATTCGGCGGCCTTGACCTCGGGTGGCTTATCGGCACCGCATCCCGCCAGGCCGCACAATAGCGCGGCACAGACCGAAATGACCCATCCGAAATGACTCTTGTTAAGTGGCGTGGACATCCTTAAAAACCGATGCGCAGGCCGAATCGGATAATCCGCTCGGCGCGGGCGCTGGTGATCTCGCCAAAACCGCTATTGCTGACATTGTTCCGCGGATTGCCAAACTGGGGCGTATTGGTGAAGTTGAAAGCCTCCATACGGAACTGAATGTTCACCTCCTCACTTGCCTGGAAATTGCGAAACAATCCAAAGTCCCAAGTGGCGACACCCGGACCGCGCAGGCTGTTGAAGCCAGCCGTCCCGAAGCGCGGCTCGTTGACCGGAGCAAAGGCCAGCGGGTCGAAATAAGGCTGTCCTCTGCCTGTCCCGCCCAGGATCTCCACCTTCGATTTTACCTGATCGGCCCGCTGGGAGCTTTCCGGAGCATTGAGAGAGGCACCGGATGCCGAAATACTGAAGGGTGTTCCACTGTAAAAGCTCAGAATGCTGTTCACCTGCCAGCCGCTCACGATGGCGTTGATGAATCCGCCGGCCTGCGAGAGCCAGCGGCGGCCGGCGCCGAAGGGGAGTTCCCAGATCTGCGTGATCTCCAAATTGTGAGTGCGGTCGAAGCCGCTCAAGCTGCGGTTCAAGTGGTAGAACTCCGGAATGCTGATGCGCAGCGTATTGTCGCTGTTGTCCAGCCCGCTGCTGGCGATGGACTTGCTCCAGGTATAGGCGGCATCCAGAGAAAGCCCGTTGCTGAAGCGGCGCTGAAGGCGAGCCTGCAGGGAATCGTAATGCGAGCCTCCAACCGGCGCGACCAGGCGGGCCCGGGCCGTGCGCCCGAATTTCTGAAAAAGCTGCTGTCCAGCGCGCCCGCTCCCTACCGGAGCCCAGTTCAGCTCACGCAGTCCGAGTTGACGAACCTGGCGAGTGGCCACGTATCCGACTTCGCCCACAAGGTCCCACTTCAGCTTCTTCTGCACGGTCAGATTCCAGGACTGGACGTACCCTCGTTTGAACTCCGTGTTGATGGTGGCCGCTCCGATTTCGGGTGGGATGTCAATGATGCCGTCGCTGAAATCGGGGACCGGAATGGTTGGAATGCCCTCGGCCAGCGGGCGGACGGGCGTCCATGAATCGGGCCCATCGATGGCCAGCTCGACCACGGCAGGGTAGTTCTGAAGCAGGGATCTGGAAAGCGGGTAAGGATCATTGGTGATTCCATAGCCGGCCCGGATCACCCAGGTATCGGTCGGTCGGTAGGCGATGCCTAGGCGCGGAGCGAAGAGGGTCTTGCTCATCTTCACACCCAGGTCTTTCGGAATCGAGCCAAAGCCCCCCACCAGCATTTGGTTGGTCTCCCAGTCGTAGCGCTCCACGCCTCGGTTGCCTCGCGTGGGCAAGGGAAAGTACTCCCAGCGGGTTCCATAGGACAGGGTGAGTTTCCGGCTGATCTGCCAGCGGTCGCGGATGTAAAAGCTGTAGCCCCAGTTACGGGTTCGGCGCGGCACCTCCGTCACCAGAGTCTTTCCCACGGTCGTGGGCAATCCCAGCAGAAAACTGGCGAAGGCGTTCACCTGAGAAGTCGAGCTGCTGAGCCGGCTGCAGCCTCCTGCGCCGTCGGGTTTTTCGCACAGCCGAGTCGGCCCCGTTCCAAAGGTGAATCTCCCGCGAGGACCGGTGCTGCGTCCTCCGATACCCGCCAGTTCCGGTTCGGCCGAGTGATTCATGTGCTGGTTGTAAAGATCGAGACCCCAGCGTACCTCATGGGTCTGCTTCGTCCAGGTGAAGTTGGTCACGTACTGGTACTGATCGTTCCGGCGCAGATAGGGCATAAACGCTTCGTTTACGCCGAAAGGACTGTAACCGGAAATATCGAAACGGGGCCAGCCCCCCTGCCACGGCTCCGGACCATTCGTCCCCGGGATGCCCAGAAAATCCAAACCGATGTTCTCGCCGTAACCGACGTTGCGCGAATCGGTAATGAAGCGCACAAATCCAAAGTTGGCATCGACAATGAACACCGGACTGAGGATGGAATTGACTCCAACAGAGAAATTGTAGGTGTTCCCGGCGCCAGTGCCTGCGTTGCCGCCGCCGCCCCCGAAGGGCGTGAGAGCCTGACCGACCAGCTTTTCGCCGAAGAGGGTCGGCTGCAGGGTGCTGTAGTCCAAGACGCTGAATCGGCCGAAGAAATTCAGGTTATCGCCGGCGTTCCAATCGACCTTGCTGTCGATGGTCCAGCGCTTGAACACGGACGCTCCAGTGGCGAAGTAGTTGTTCGCTTCGGGAACGCTTCCGTCTGAATCCAGAAGGTTGGGCAGGGGCATCTGGGAAATCACTTTTCGCACGATCTCGTCCTGGCGATCCTCCGGAATTTGATTATTGGGGAAAGCCTGCCGCCCCGAGCCGTCCGGGTTACCGGTCAGGGGATCGTAAATCCGCGCCGAGAATCCGGAAAAGTCCCCCCGTCGAACCGCTTCCGTCGGGACCGAGCCGATCCGACTGGCGTTTCGGCCGTCGTGGGTTCCCTCGTAACTGACGAAGTAGAACAGCTTGTCCGATTGGATGGGACCTCCTGCGGCGGCTCCCCATTGATTGAAGATGAATTTTCCCTTGTTCCGGTCGGCTGGGAAAAAGAAATTCTTGGCCCGGAGATGGTGATTGTGATGATAGCCGAAGAGCGCACCGTGGAAATCATTGGTTCCACTCTTGAGTTGGACATTGATGGCCGCTCCGCCGGCCAGGCCCTGCTCGGCGTCAAAGCTGTTGGTGACGACATTGACCGTCTGGATCGCCTCCAGGGAGGGAACATAGGCCGTAATGTGCGGCAGCCATGGATCGGCGGAGGTGGCGCCGTCGATCCGCGTATTATTGATGCTGGAGCTGACGCCGTTGACGCCGAAGCGCAGCGAGCGGGAGGGATTGGTTTGAATGGAATGAACTTCCTGAGGCGGGTTAAAACCGGGAAGCGTCTTCATCAAATGTTGATAGTTTCTCCCCAGGGGGACCGGCAAATTGACGAGTTTTTCTTCGGTCACCTCCGCCCTTACTTCGGCGCGATCGGTTTGAAGGATGGCGGTCTCGCTCCTCACCGTCACCGTCTCGGTGACCTCCCCCAGCTGCAAGGTGATATCGACACGCGTGACCGTGTTCAGGGTCACGGGTATGTCTGTTCTCTTGAATTCTTTGAACCCGGGCATGTTCACCTGAAGCGTGTACAGATCGCCGGAACGAAGAGTATTGAACCCATAGCCTCCGGTCTCGTTGGTGATGGTCTGCCGCGTGCGGTTCGTCTGCTGATTGATCACAACGACATCCGCCCCGGGGATGGCGGCGCCGGTTTGATCTCTCACGTTCCCCACCAGCGACCCGTAAAGCACCTGGGCCTGAAGTGGTGTGGAGATGACAAGAGCTGATGCGGACAGCAGAAGCAAAGTCGAGAGAACACAACAGGATATTAAACTCGGCGGATTCGCTTTGGCCATTGGACCTCCTCCTCACGCGAATAAAAACTTGGAACCGAATTGGGACAAATCGAGAGGCGCCGCTGTTCGATTGAGACCTCCTGCGAACTAACAGTGGGCCGAATTTTAGACCAAAGCCAATGGAATGTCAATACCCGGAAAGCGCTCCCGCAAAGGTCTGGATGGCGAAAATGGCGCCGGGGATAGAACCAGATTCCAAGCCTGATTCCACATACTCACGCAGACTTCTCCAGGCGCAACGGCAAAGCTCGCCCAACAGCCTACAGTCCCTGCGAGCCTGCCGGACGCAACCCTTTGGGAATGGTCCACACCAACTGACGGTGCTCCACCTGCTCCAGCACTTCGCCCATCACCCATTCCACAAAAGCCGCCACCCGCTTAGTTAGGTGCCCCTAAGTGCGGGGGAGTTTCAGGCGGTCGTCGGTGTGGACGTCTCGAAGTCCTCAATGAGCTCAGGCGGTTTCCAGAATAAAAGTGGGGATGTTAATGCCTCGAAAAGGCCTGACGTCTCCCCGGATCTGACAGAAGTGCAGCTCGCAGTTCCGGGCTCCCCACTCATAAAGCTGCCGCACGACTCCGGGCCGGTCGACCGGGACCAGGCAGACGGGAGAACGCCCGGGGTGTTGATTGAGCTGGGCGAGAATTAATGCCAGGGCGACTGCATCGGAGCGCATCACGCCCGGTCCCAGCATATTGCAGGCAAGGTGAGCCGAGGAGAACAGAAAGCCTTCGAGTCTCCGGAAACGCCTTCGTAGACTGAAGAATGGAAGAATCCAAGGGAGTTTTCCACGCAGAACCGATAGTCTTCCTGGCGGCTCACGCCGCTGAGCTCCTCCTCCAGGGCCACCAGTGCAGGGACATCATCCAGAGTGGCGTTCCGGACGCGGTCGCTTCCCGGGACGAAACGGCCCAGGCCCTCTTCCGGAACCGGGACCTTCAGGTCCTGATAGGCCTGGACGGGGACAAATCCGGCGCGGTTGTAGAGGGAAAAGGAATCCAGGTTGAGGGCGCTCTGCGTCAGCCTCAGCGAAGGGTATGGGTTGTCGTCGGTAAAGTCGCAGATATATTTGAGCAGGGCGCTGGCGATGCCGAATCCAAAATAATTGGGGTGCACGTTCATGATGCCCAGGCCGACATGGCCGGCACGGGGGTGATAAAAGCAGGAACCCATTAAGCGGCCGCTCCGCTGGTTTTCGGCAACCACGCACCGGCTGGAGCCGATCCCGAAGTAGACATCGCAGTAAACTTCCGTCATCTGAGGTCCTGCCCGAAATCGCTGCCCCATCGCATGCTGCGCGTACCAGGCGTTAATCGACGCATAGATCAATTCGGCGACTTCAAAACGATCCCCGGACCGGAACTCTCGCAAACGAAAGGAATTCATTCCATGTTCCACATTCCGGGCATCTTATTTCAGACCGTTGCGGCTTGTCGACAGATCGTGACGGCAACGCTGTCGCCGACAGGCGAGGGTGCCTGCTCCACGGTCTTGTGCATGTCCTCGATTTTCCTGCAGTCTTGTTTACCGTCCCAGACAGTGTGTCGGCCGTCCCCTGCGCGCGAGTCCCTATCGTTTCCCTCCGACCTGTACTAATATCGAGCGGTGGTTGCGGCTTGCCTGGGCTGGACTTTCACCGGTGGAGCGGAGGCCCGGAGACTATGTCGTCGCCGACCGACCGCTGCTGCTGGTCTGGCCAGGAAACCGGGTTACCGACCAGCTCACGGGTTGATCCGGACAAGGTATCGGGAGCCTGCTTCTGTGGAAAGGGAAGCACGACAGCTTCGAGGCGCGTGCCTGCGAACCGATCCGGGCAATTGTGGCACTCGTCACGGCCTTTGCTCTGGTTCCGGCAGGCCTGGTTCAGAGTGAGTCCGGTCTGACCGGTCCGGCCGCCCAAAGCGGGGATGCGCAGGCTACCAGTGCTTCGTAACATAACAAAGTGCGCTCAGACCGCACCCATAGGGTACCCGGCTCGCGACGATAGCGCACTTATTTATGTTACGAAGCACTGGACGGTTGACGAATTGCTCACTTACGACCCAGCCCAAATTCATTCCCCATCTGCACCACTTTACCGTCCCGCAAATGGACCTCGATAAACTTTGAACTGCTTACCGGCTGTCCGTTTTCATCTTTCAGGGTCTCGATCAACTTTTTCGTCTCGACGTCGAACACATCCGGGGTGTGGGACCACGCATAGCGGCCATCCAGGCTAAAGGTCACCCATCCATGGCCTCCCTGGGACAGCTCGACGTGGCCTTTCGGCTCCGGAGGCATTTTCGTGGCGTCATAGATGAATAGCTTCCGGCCTTCCTGATCACTGATCCACAACTCTTTCTCATCCGGCGTGAGGGCCGCTCCGTGGGTTCGGTGGGGAATCGGTTCATCTCCGGCGAGCACGCGGTGCAGGACCTCCCCTGCTTTCAGGTCAACGATATCGAATCCGACATGATTGCCCAGGCAGACATAAGCAAGGCTGTTGTCGCTATTCACGGTATAAGGAAATACTCCTCTTTCACCCACATCCTTGACCTGCCGGATGATGCTGTCCGTATCGATGTCCAAAACAGTCAGCATCGTCCTCGTCCCCAGGTACACAAAGCGATTGTCCAGGCTGACGATGCTATTATGAGCCTGGGGGCCGATATAGATCCGCTTTATGAGCTCGCCGTTTTCCGCATTAATGACCAGAAAACCGCTGTCTTCCCCCGAATACCACCATCCGGTTGGAACATAAATCTTCTTACCATCCATCGTAATCGATGATCGGTCGCAACCCGCGCCATAAGTCTTTTCCCAGACGATCTTCTCTGTTTCCAGATCGAAGCATCCCAATCGACGATTGGTCGTGGAGTAATAGACCGAGTGCGTTTTGAGGTTTCCCGTAAACCCGCGAAGGCCTTCTTGAAAAATCGGAATATCGATCCGCTTAACGAACTTATGGCCGTTATCGATGTCAAAAATCAGGATTCCGGCGCCGGAACGACCTTCCTCCTGAGCCCCATCAGGCGTGCTCAGGTAGAGGTATCGCTTGGTTTGCGACTGGCCGAAGGCCGGCGTCATGGCCGACAGGGCGGCCATCGACAGAAAGACGATAAGGAATGATGTTAGGAGATGCATACATGAAATTGTAGGTGTCAGATGTCTGAAAGAAAAGCGAAAATATCCGTAAGAGCCTGAACTCACAACTCGGCGATATAGACCTGCGAGTGGCTCGATACGTCGGAAGTGTAGACGGCCATTTTCTCATCAGGGCTGAAGGAGGGGTGGGGGTGTGTCCATTGCGGTCCGTAAACAGAGTCAGTGGGCATCTCCATCCAACTCAGCGTGTCCTCGGTCTTTTCTCTGGCGGCTGCAAAGTCTGCAGCCAGGGCGTAACGAGACCTGGTCCATTGGCTACCCCGGCTGGAACTGCGGGGATGGCACAGGGTTCGGCGGCTTCCGGAGGAGACATCGACGAGCTGCAGGCCGATATCCGGGTGATTGGTGTCGCACAGGATGAGGGTCCCGGCGCGGTTTGGGGTGATGTGCCAGGCGTTGAACTCGGCAATCGTGCTGATTTCGAGGGTTGTCCAATTCATTCGCTTGAGAGTTTTCGGCCAGACTGTAAAAGCGATATCGCCGCTTTCTCCGAGGAACGTCTCATGGACGACGAATTCGTCATTGCCATGCTCATAAAGGCATTCCAGAGCCGTCCCGTCGCGCCGTACTCTGTGCATGCGCGGAGCGGGATCTCCCGCAAACTCAATCCAGCCGGCGTCGGTCGGGTGAAACTGCGGGTGGATAATGGTTCGCGGAAAACGCAAGAGAATACCTCCCGGAGCCCCCAACGTAGAGGCCAGGGCAATCCCATTTTCGCCTTCATATTTCAGAGCCGTGACAATCCAGGCGCCATCATGGCTGAGGCTGCACTCCCCGAATTGCGCACCCTCGAGGCGATAGAGCGTTCGGAGCTTCAGGTCTTTTCGGCTCAGCGCCTCGATGCGTCCCTGGCGCGTGAAATAAATCTCTCGGCCCTCACCGGAAATGGTCGCTGAGAAGGGATGAAGCCCATCCAGCGTGGTGAGCTGTCGCGGCTCGCCATCTGGAAATTCCAGCTCATAAAGCTGCGGAGCGCCTGAGCGGTAGGAAGTAAACACAAGGAATTTGCTGTCCGGAGTGAAGGACGAGGTCAGGTGATAGCAGGCGTGGTTAATGGAAGGATGCGAGGTCAGTTGATGGATGACGGCTCCCGTGTCGGGATCACGGAAGCGCCGGTACTCCGCGGAAGTTGCGCTGCGGATCGCCAGTGATGGGATGGCCAGCATGGAGGCCACGAACTGGCGCCGGTCCACTGAGTCCGGCACGCTACGCACGCCTTCTGACCGCTGACCATTTCGAAGATGGTCAGCGGTCAGCATCAGTCGATCAGCGGTACGCGCTAAGGCCACCGCCGCCTCTGGCAGCGGTCGTTTACTGCTTTTCCTCAAATAGATCCCTCCCTTCGACCAGTGCCCGCATCTTTCTGTCGGTGACGCTTCGGGTCAGCATCCAGAAGCCGCAGTCGGGGTGAATGTACTTCAGGCGGTCCTGCCCCAGAACGGTGACGATCTGTTCAATCCTGGAGGCAACTGTATCCGCCGTTTCGACTTCATTGTCCTTAATGTCAATCACGCCTATACCCAGAGCGATCCTGGGATCGAGATCCCTCAGGTCTTCCAGTTCCGCGTAACCCCTGCGGGCAAACTCGAGAATCAGGTGATCGGTCCTCAGGGAGTTCAGGAAGGGGAGCAGGTCCCTCCAAAAACCCTTCTGGACAGTCTGGCCGCCGTAGTTTCCGAAGCAGATATGCACGCCCTTTTCCACACCGATCCCGTCCAGAACGTGGTTGATCGCTTGGGCTGCCCATTCAGAGTCCTCAGGGTGTCCGCTGATGTTGGCTTCATCGAGCTGAACCACACTGGCATCCAAATAGGTGAGCTGCTCCCGCAGGATTTTGGCAATTTCCATGGCCAGATCAGCTTGATCCGGAAAATGCCAGTTTGTGAGAACCTTGGCCAGCATGTGAGGTCCGGTGCAAGTAAACTTCAGTGGGGAGCGGGTCAGGCCGCGGATGCGCTCAAAATCGCCCCTCAGGTCCAGTGTGCCCTCGCCAATTGGACCGGCTACGATTCCAGCCGGTCTGGATCGGTAGCTGAGCTGGGGATCAGAGCGAAATCTTTCCAGATCAGAGCGGCTCAAGCGGGTCTGGATGCCGGACATCTTCGAAACGAAATAGTCGATCATGCCGTTGGTATCCGGATGGGCCGGATCAAAGCGGTTCAACTCGCCGTCCGTGATCAGGTCTAAGCCGGCCAGTTCCTGCGTTTTCAGGACGACCATCATGGCGTCGCGCAAGGCCAGATCGGATCCTCTTCCCAATAGCCAGGCGGGTACAGGATAGCTCCCTACGACGGTTGTTTGAATCTTAGAAACTCGGTCCAATCGCGAAATGAACCTCCACACCCTCATTGCTGCGCGCCACGTCCAGGCGGAACACAACGGAGGACGAAGTCTTCAGGCGCACACCGGCTCCAAAGCTGTCTTCCAGTCCACTAAAATTCAGCTCCGAACCTTCGCGATAGACTTTACCCGAATCGTAAAAGAAAGCAAGTTCCAGGGCGGGTGCGGCCTCCCAGCGATACTCAGCCGAAAGGTAGAGAATGTTAGGGCCGCGAAAGCGTTGGCGGGGGAAGCCCCGCAAGATTTGACTGCCACCCAGCGTTTCCTGGAAATAAAAGGGAATCAGATTTCCCTCGCCGGCATCGTCCACCGATGTCAGGAAGCGAAATGCCAGCACTCGCTGCGGCGAGCCCAGGGGCAAGTATTGTCTTGCGTCCAAGGCATAGCGGTTGAACTCGAACAGGTCGCCCTCTCGGTCATCGAAGCGGGACAGCGATAGACGCAAAATCCCTCCGCGATGGGGGTTGCCGGGGACATCCCGGTAGTCGAAATACAAGCCCGAATCCACATGAAAAAAGGAGGGTTGCTGTGCCAGTCCAGACAGGTCGGCGGTGGCGAATGCCTCTTGAGTATCGGGGAAACGGTCATCAGTTCCCGGATCGACATTCACCTGAAGAAAACCGGCGCGCACTGCGGCGCCCAGCCACTCATTGAATTGGTAACCGAGGACCCCTTCATATCCTGCCTGTTCTATCAGGAAATCCGAGCGGTTGGATTCCAGGGAATCCGGCCCAAGGCCGAAGAAATCCTCCTGCGGGTAAGACCGGTAGCTCAGATCCGCGTAGGCAAAAAGCCGTTCATCCTCCCGCGCGATCTCACCCACCTGGACGTCATAAAGCTGATAGCCTCTCAACGAGAAGGCGGCTGTCGATGCGAAATCAAGAGGCCAGCCGCGCATCTCATGAGACTTGAAGCCAACTCCGAAAGCCAGGTGCGATCCGTCTGTGATGATGCCCAACTTCGGAGTGACGCCCTTAAGATTCACAAAAGGAACGCTAAAAAGAGAGTACTGGTCCGCATAAATGAGAGCGCGGTCGAGAACAGACTGTGCGTCATCGTCAAGGAACCCGAGCGAAGCGCTGCCCTCAATGAAAAGAAAAACCTTTTCAACGGCCGATTGATAGGGCTGAAGGTCCTGCAGCTTTTGCAGACGTGCTTGACGCCAGAGATCTTTGCGCGTCGTTGCTTCCGGCTGCCCGGAAGCGGGCTCATCCTCCCGTGAGCCGGTTTGAGCCAGAACGGGCCAGGAAAGCGCCAAGACGGAGAGGAAGAGGATTTGCCGGCAGATCCCAGGAAATCGGACGTCCATAAACACTTCTCAAGCTGCCTTTAACTTGTCTCCTTTATCCCGAATTGTACTGGCGAATCGCCGTCCGGCGTAAATACCGCACAGCGCCATCAGGATCACAACGGTTATGGTGATCCAGGTGAATTGCCGGGCTGAAAAGCCGAGCAGACCCAGGGCGATGACGGCGCCAATTCCAACTCCCTTGGCCGCGCGCTGGACAAACATGTCGGTGAACGCTCGCGCCTTGTACTTTTCGTCGGGGCTGGTGGGGACAAAAAGAGATTCGCGCGACGTTTGCTGGATGGAGTAGTTCAGCCCGTTTTCAAAAAAGACGAAGAAGCTGACGACTGTCAAAGTTGGGACGGCCAGAAAGACTGGAGAAGTCGCCAGAATTGCCACCGGCAGGACCAGAAGGGCCGTCGTTAGTCCCAGCTTTCTCATGATCAGGCTCACCAGGAAAAACTGGACGAGCACGGCCAGTGTATTGGCATAAAAGTAGACTTTGGCGATGTAGGATTGCGTTCCAACGTCGGTTTCAAAGGGTTCCAGCAGAGTACTGAACTGATAGTCGATCACCTGGGAGGCGATCTCGTAGAAAGCCATAATCCCGACGATTGCGGCAAGGTACTTGGAGGCGGCCACCAAACGAGCGCCTTCAATGGCTTCCCGAAACTTGGACTTCTCCTGGGATGCCCGCTTTCGGACTTCCCGAAGATGAGTTGGCCCGTGAAAGACTCCGGTTTGGCGAATCCACCGCTCGATGCCGAATGTCAAAACTCCGATCAATACCATCATGGCTGTGGTCATTATGAGCAGGCCCCGCATGCCGATGCTCTCCAGCAGTGTGCTGGCGAAGCTGATGCCCACCCAGCCTCCAATGACTCCGCCGCCGCCGATGACACCGAACAACCGTTTGGCCTGGTCGGAATTGGAAAGATCAGTGGCATAAGCCCAGAATGCGGCCACGAACAATGTGGTCTCCACATCGCCGATCAGGTAAAAACTCCAGATCGAAAACCAGCCGGGATCAACCAGGGCAAATGCAAACCACACAAACCAGGCGATAAAGAAGACGCACAGAACGTAAATGATCTGCTGTCTGGGCATTCGATTGTAGAGATAGGTGAAGAAGATCATGGCCAGGAGGGCCATACCGATGTTGGCCAGCTTGGCGTAGAGCTCCATCTCCGCGCCGTAATCTCCATACGAGTTGACGAATAGTCCTTTCTTGAGGGGCTTCAAAATCTGGAAGACAGCGATCACCAGAAAGAAAAAGAAGAAAAGTGATATTGCGACCGGGATCTCCTGCCTTTTGAAGTCAAAGACAGTGCGCAGAGGATTGCTCATATAAAGACCCTCGAATTTACCTTGAGGTGAACGTCCCCCAGGCGGTCCAGAGAAAGCAAACCCAGCCGGCCAGCAGGCATAATCCGCCCATCGGCGTGACTGCGCCCCACCAGCGGGCGCCGGTAAGGCTCAGGAGATAGAGGCTGCCAGAGAAAATCAGAATCCCCAGGACGAAGAGCCATCCGGCTGCCGTATTGGCGAGGCCGGCTGCGCGCGCAGCCAAAAGGCCAACAATCAGCAGGGCCAGGGCATGATACATCTGGTAGCGAACGGCCACTTCATAGACCTCCAGCATTTCAGGGGAGAGCCTGCCCCTGAGCCCATGAGCGCCAAAAGCGCCCGCAGCCACAGACAGGAACCCAAAGACAGCCCCCAACCCGAAAAATAAGCGTTCCATTTCCTCCTCCACGTTAGCATGAATGCAGCACGATATTTAACACAGGTAAATACAGTAAATACAGGGACGTTCTACTCATTTACCTGTTTTCATGGGCTTACTTACTTAAATGGAGGTAAACGAGGTTACTCATGCCCCCTTGGGGGCACCTGACCATCGCCGCTCTGATTTATTTTCGTAGGAGCAGAACGTCCCTCAATTTTTATAAACGAGTAAAATTTCCCGGTAATTCGCGTCTCTACGGAAAGTTTCCCCCGCCCTTCAATCGACCTAATTGTCTGCTGTGGCGTGACTTAAGTGGGCGTTTATTACTTTGGCACGATCCTTGCGAACCAAATCGTTTAAGGAGATTTTTGACGATCCGTATGACAAATGGAGGACCAGAGTTATGAGCATAAAACGAATTGGCAATATGAATTTGACGATAATGGTGGCTATTTTGGCTTCAGCTTTTGCGGGCTGCTCAGAACGGGGGACCTCGGCCTTTGACGAAACGGTCGAAATTCCTCAGGGCACGGTGCTTTACGTGCAGCCAACTCAGGATCTCTCAATGATCCAGGCGGGTGACGAGTTCATCGGTATTCTCTCGCAGCCGCTGGAGGCGAATGGCCGCGCTCTCGCCCCGGCCGGAACTCAGGTATCAGGAGAGTTCGTCCAAAGTGAGGGCACTTTTGGAACGGGTGCCGACAGAGGCGGTGAGTTCGGAACCCCTACTACGCCCGTTGAACCAGGATTAGGCGAAATTGAACCAGGCAGGACAGAGCAGGATACTGCCAGAGAAACCTCGTTGTGGGTGGAGCTGCACTCTCTTCATTTTCATGGTGAAGAATACGGCATCGAAACTGAGCCGGTGCGTCTAGGCAGCACTGCCGGAGGCGCCCTGGGGGGACAGAACGTTTTGACCTTCAGGCTCGAAGATTCCGTTGACTTTCCTGTCATGGGAGCCGAAGGCGAGACTCAGTCAACCTATTAATCACAGAAAACCAGGAGGAATAGCTCCCCACACAGTTTTCTGGGCCAGCGGATGCCTATAGACAACCGCACTAGGCATCCGTTGGCCGGGCGTTTTTTGGTTTTCAGGCTTGGCTGCTACAATTAGGTCACATGGGACGCTCTGTGGTTGGATGGCAGAGCACGGAAAGGCTGCCATGAAGATCAGGATCATTGTCGCTGACGATCACAAGATCGTGCGCGACGGCCTACGTACTCTTCTGGAAAATCAACCCGATATGGAAGTCATCGCTGAAGCCGAAGATGGGCAGACGGCTGTTCAATTGGTTAGAGAAATGGATCCCGATGTGGTGATTATGGATGTGGCCATGCCGGTCATGAACGGGATCGAAGCCACTCGTCAGATCGCCGCCAGACACCTCCGGGCCAAAATCATCGCTCTTTCAATGTATGCGGACCGGCGCTTCAAACAGGAGATGATCAGGGCCGGCGCGTCCGACTATCTGGAAAAAGACTGCGCTTTTGATGAATTGGCTCAGGTCATCCGCAATGCGATGGGCTCCAAAAGTCCTTACAACCTGCTTGCCTAGGGCCGCTTCTTATTATCAAGCCTAAGTACTTGTGCTATGTTTAATTTATGCGAAAACCGGTAACTATTTTCATTCTTTTTCTGCTGACGGCAGCTACCGCCGTTCAGGACTTGAGAGCGGCCGATCATCTGGTCGCTCCCGCCGAACTTCATCAGGTGCTGATCGAGGCTGCGCAGGAGCGACGGCAAAACCTCTCAAAGGTGGAGAACTTTTTCTCCTCTAGCGATTCTGAGGCGGCCCTGAGGGCGGCCGGGAGTGGCCTGAGGGAGATCAGGCAGGCCGTTTCCATGTTGAGTGATGAAGAACTGGCTCGGCTGGCCACGCAGACTCAAACGCTGACAGAGGACTTGGCCGCCGGCGCTCTAAGCAATCAGGAGTTGACCTATATCATCATCGCCCTGGTTGCCGCCGTGATCGTCCTGATCGCCGTCGCGGCTTAGCAGCCTGGTAAAAGTCCTGAGGGGCCGTGCGCCAGGGAAGCGGCGGCGTCCGGCCCTGGCCGAAAAAGCCGGAGTAGGGCTGGATGTTCCTTTTGTCCAGCAGGGAAAAAAGAAAGGGATCTTTGCCACCGACATGCAGGAATATCTGCAAAGGCCAGGGATTGAGAAGTTCACAAGGTATCCATGGGCACTCGGGTCATTCGGAAGTCGCTCTTATGGGCCAGCACCATCCTGTCAGTTGTCAGTTGTCAGTGGTCACTCAGTCAATTGTCAGTGCTCCGTGCTCAGCCCTGGGATGCCGAAGTAAGCTTGGCCGATTTCCACTACGAACAGGGCATGGCCCTGGCCCGGCTGGCCCGGCTGGAGGAAGCCCGGGAAGCTTTCCTGACCGGCCAGGCTTTGGCGCCGGCCGACGTGCGTTTTCCCCTCGAACTGGCAGGAATCTGCTTTCGTCAGAAGGAACTTGCCCTGGCCAGATCTCATCTCAAGCAGGCTCTCGATCTCGACCCCGACAACAGCTATGCCCGCGACTTCCTGGGGACGCTGCATCTGCTGAGAGGAAACCTGGAAGCTGCGCTCGAGCATTGGAACTCGATTGGCAAGCCGGAGATTAACGGCATCAGAATCGATCCACGCCCTCGAGTGGATCCCGTCCTTCTGGATCGCGCTTTCTCCTTCTCACCGGCAGGCATCTTGCATCTGAAGGATCTTCAAGAGACTAACGCCAGGCTGGAGCTCCTGAGAATCTTCCCGCGCTACAAGTTTGAGCTTCAGCCCCGGCCGCAAGGAAACTTTGACCTGCTCCTTCGCCCGGTTGAAAAAAACGGCCTGGGGGAGGGAAGCGCGGGCAAGCTGCTCTCCATCTTTCGTGGCTTGCCTTTCCAAACGCTCCACTTGGATTACTTCAATATCCGGCAATCGGCTGCGAATTGGATCTCGTCTTTCCGCTGGGACCCCGAGAAGCTCCGCGTCTTTCTGTCCTTTTCCTCTCCCCTTCCACTTCAGCCGCGATGGCGCTACGCTTTCGATTTGGACGCAAGAAACGAAAACTGGGACGGCTCACGCAGCCTCGCTTCCGGCCTGGACGCGGACCTCAAACTGCAAAAGTTGGAGGCGCGGGCCGGGTTGACCTTAATCCTCAACGGCCAGTGGTCCTGGAGCAGCGAAATCCGGCTGAGCCAAAGGGAATTCACGACCACTGCCTCAAACCGGTCCGAGTTCCCGCTGCTCTTTCAAACAGGTCCGTCCTTGCACTATGGAAACCGCCTGGACCATGAGATCAGCCGTCCAGAAATCCATCTTGGCCTGGTGTCTTTCGCGGAAGCCGAAATCGGCAAGATCTTCTCAGATCAAAATGTCCGCTTTTTTCGAATCGAAGGGGGCACCAGGACTCGTTGGCTGATTTGGCCGCAAGCGGAGGACCTTGAGTTTCAGAGTGGCTTTCGGGCCGGAAAGATCCTGGGGGCTGTCCCTTTTGACCTGCTCTACAGCCTTGGTCTCGAGCGCGACAATGACATCTTCCTGCGCGGGCACCGGGGCACTCATCAGGGGCGAAAAGGAAGCGGTCCTCTGGGCTCCGCCTACATATTGATCAACAGCGAGATCGACAAGAACATCCTGCACAGCGGTCTTTTTCGACTGAGAGCAGGCCCTTTCCTGGACATTGGAAGAAGCTTCGACCGTGCCCACAGGTTCCAGTTTCAGCAGTGGATGTACGATCTCGGCGGGCAGCTCAAGATCGACATTTTGGGCGGAATCGGGCTGATTATCTCCTACGGCAGAGACCTTCGTTCGGGGGGCAGCGTTTTCTATGCCCGTCTCTCCCCCTGATATTAATTCTGTGATTTTTAGATGTGATTTTTAGATTGACATTATCGGTATATGCCTGCAATATGCCCTGCCTATGCGCGAGCAGATCGACCGCCAGGTAAAACGTTATCTCAACAGACTTTCCAACCGATCTGAGCTGAGGCTCTGGCTAAGCTCCAATCGGGATCAGATCCTCGAATCGGGGGATAAGAAAGCCAGGCAAGTGGCAGATGATCTCCACGGACTGATCGTTGACGTTGATGAAGGAGTGATCACCGAAGGAGAGTTGAGGCGAAAACTGAGCAGTGGTACTGTAGAGGCCAAGAAAACTACTGCTGAGGCCAAGAAAACAAAAAGGAGATCGGTATGAATTCTCTATCCATCAGCCGTCGAGGTTTTTTGACCGGAGCTGTGGCCGCCGCCGCCCTGCGTACGGGCAGTGCCAGTGCGGCCCCTGACAAGAGTGGCTCAGAGGATGTTAAGCTGGGCGTAGCCAGCTACTCTGTGCGCAATTTTCCCCGTGCTGAAGCCATCCGGATGATCCAGGACCTGGAGACGCCCTATGTCAACATCAAGGAATTTCACCTGCCCTACAAGAGCACGCCTGCAGAATTGGCCGCGGGGCGCAAGGAGTTCGAGGATGCCGGACTGAAGATCGTCGGCGGTGGGACCATCAGTCTGCGAAAGGACGATGACGACGATATCCGCTACTACTTTGAATACGCCAAAGCATGCGGGATGCCTCTGATGGTAGTCGCTCCGACCCAGCAAACTATGCCCCGGGTAGAGAAATTCGTAAAAGAGTACGACATCAAAGTCGCCATCCACAATCATGGTCCTGAAGATGAGTATTTTCCGCGTCCCCATGATGCCCTGGCCGTGGTCAAGGACATGGATCCCCGCTGCGGCCTCTGCATTGACGTCGGCCACACGGCTCGAACCGGAGTGGATGTGGTGGAGTCCATTGCGCTGGCAGGCGATCGGCTTCTGGACATGCACATCAAGGACTTGAGAGATCTGATGGCCAAAGACAGCCAGTGCATTGTCGGACAGGGGGCCATGCCCGTCGCGGATATTTTTAGACAGCTCAAGAAGATGAACTATCAGGGCTACGTTAATATCGAGTACGAGATCAACGCGGATGATCCGCTACCCGGAATGGAGCAGTCTTTGGCCTATATGCGCGGGGTCCTGGCAGGTCTGAGGGGTTAGCTCTCCAGAGGCCCCGATGTATGAAGATAGGTGTTTTCGATTCCGGGTTTGGCGGCCTCACTGTCTTCAAGAGTCTTCAGGAAAGACTGCCTCGATACGACTATCTTTATCTGGGAGATAACGCCCGGGCTCCCTATGGCAGCCGGTCATTCGACGCTATCTACAGCTTTACGGTCGAAGCGGTCCATTACCTGCTGGCTCAGGATTGCCGGCTGGTGATCATCGCCTGTAACACGGCTTCCGCCAAGGCGCTGCGGAACATTCAACAGAAAATATTGCCTTTTACCTACCCGGAACGGAGGGTCCTCGGAGTGATCCGGCCGTCGGTGGAAGAGATGGGGCGCTACACCGTGAGCAATCAGGTAGCTCTCTGGGGCACTGAAGGGACGATCAAATCGCTCAGCTTTGTCATGGAGCTTGAGAAGTTTGCCCCGCAGGTTGAGCTGGTGCAGCAGGCGTGTCCCATGCTGGTTCCTCTGGTGGAGGCCGGGGAGCTGGATGGTCCGGGCGCCGAATACTTCGTCGATAAATACTGGGAAGAGACGAAGCGAAACAGCAATGGTATCGATACTCTCCTGCTGGCCTGCACTCATTATCCGCTGCTTTATCCGACTATTCGCTCGATTATCCCCGAACGAGTCCAGGTTCTAAAGCAGGGGGAAATCGTGGCGCGCAGTCTAGAGGACTACCTGCAGCGGCATCCGGAGATCGACCAGGACTTGAGCCGCAGTTCCCAGGCGAGGTTTCTCACCACCGATCGCCATCAGGACTTCGACCGCCTCGCCCGGATTTTTCTGGGTTGTCCGGTTACGTCGGAGAGAGTGAACTTAAGGG
>JBOGJG010000349.1:0-1508 GCA_050747825.1 Acidobacteriota bacterium
GCCACCCGCCACCGCGAGCGAAGCGAGCTTGCCACCCGCCAGCGCGAGCGAAGCGAGCTTGCCACCCGCCACCGCGAGCGAAGCGAGCTTGCCACCTGCTATAATCCCTCCATGCTTCGCCAGAAGAGCGGGTCGGTCGTCTGTCGCACGTGCGGCAGGCTGGTGGGGATCAATGATGAGCGCTGCTACAACTGCGGCGCCCGGAATCCGGCTCTCTGGGGCTACGCTCCCTGGCTGCGACGCCTGGGAAGCGACCTGGGATTCGTCCAACTGGTGATATTCGTTTCGGTCGGACTCTATATGGCTTGCCTGGCTGTAGACCCGGGCGGCATCAGAACCGGGGGTATGCTTTCCCTGTTGGCTCCCAGCGGCACGAGCCTGCTGGCATTCGGGGGAAGCGGGGCCCTTCCTGTCTTCGGCCTGGGGCGGTGGTGGACGGTGCTGAGCGCCGCATGGCTGCATGGCGGCGTGCTCCATATCCTCTTTAACATGCTTTGGGTTCGGCAGCTCGCTCCTGCAACTGCTGAAGCTTACGGCGTCGGCCGCATGATGATCATCTATGCGGCCTCCAGCGCAGTGGGATTCTTCCTTAGCTCTTTCGCGGGGGCCTTTATCGGTCCCATCCCTCTGCTGGGTGGAGGGGCTGGGCTGACGATCGGAGCTTCGGCGCCGATCTTCGGGTTACTGGGAGCACTGGTCTATTCGGGACGCCGGGGCGCCATCAGCAGCGCCATGAGCAGCCAGGCCATGACTTACGCCATCATCCTTTTTGTCTTTGGAATCGTCATGCAGGGCATCGACAATTGGGCTCACCTGGGCGGCTTCGCCGGCGGCTACCTGGCCGCTCTATGGCTCAACCCGCTTTACCCCGAACGCATCAACCACCTCATCGGCGGGCTGCTCTGCACGGCCGCTTCCCTTCTGTCGATTGCGGCCTCAATCGTGCTGGGATTCAGGTTTTTGTAGAAGTGAAAAGTGAAAAGTGAATAGTGAATAGCACCGCACTGGCTCACAGGGGCCAACATTGTTCGCAATTAGGAACCGCGCCCTTCCACTTTTCACTTTTCACTCTTCACTATTCACTCTTCCTTCACTGACCTTCCCCCGAATTTAGGACCACTCTCTGAGTGAGGAGTTCATAATAGTAGCAGTCGCCGGGGCTGTGGGAAAGTGGGCGAATCGCCTCATCATAAAAGTGCCCGAAACGGAATCGTCGCCTCATTTAAAAAAGTTCCCGAAAGGGTCCCGATGTCGTAAGGCTAATCGCCTCTGAGAAAGGGGCGATGGATGAGGTTGACAATGAAGGAAAGGCGGATTGTTATGAAGGGGTTTGGGGAGCAGTATCGGCGAGCCAGTAAAAAAGAAAAGGGGAGGGTGTTGTAGCAGGTAATGGAAGCGACGGGTTATTGCCGACGCTATGCGGCGCGATGCTTGAGGCAGCAAGGCCGGAGGATTCAGTTGAAGCCAGGGGTGATATTGCAGGCGGATTTGAAGGCGAAGGCGAAGCG
>JBOGJG010000350.1:0-1735 GCA_050747825.1 Acidobacteriota bacterium
AGCCTCGGCCGCGACCAGCTCGAGCTTGCGCACCTTGTTGCCGCCGAAGCCGAAGGGGATGGCGTCGTCCCGCTTTACCAGCAGGCGTGGCCCGCCCCCCAGCGCCTGGCGCAAGTTGGTCACCTCCTCGACCGGGGTGGGGGCGTTGATGAGGGGAATGGATGGAAAGGTAGCAAGGCGGCGAAGCGCCTCACCTCTGGCGCCTGCGGCCGGCTTCCGGTCGCCCACGGTGTCGTTGTCCAACAGCTTCGGTTGCTGCCTCAGAGACCCTTGACTGAGACCCCCGGATATAGTATGGATATAGTATGATAGTACCGTGTCGCCGGCTACCGCCACTCGGCAACCCGGTCAAGCTGCAGCGGTTCCGGCACATCGGCAAGAGTGATATACGGACCGGCGTGGGATATCGCGCTGCGGGATATGCAGCCATCCGCGGTATAATATTATGTTAGGCGGCACTTCGGAACATTTTCCAAAGGGAGGAACAGCCATGCCTGGAGCGAAGCTGATCGTGCTCTACCCATCCCCGCGTGATGTGAATGCGTTCGAGCGCGTGTACACGCAGGATCACGTGCCGCTGGTGACCGCTCAGAACTTCAAAGGGATCCAGAAATTCGTCGCATCCAGAGTCGTAGGCACTGCTGACGGTACAGCACCGCCTTTCTACAGGCTCGCTGAACTGCACTTCCCTTCCATGGAGGTGCTACAGGCAGCTGCAGCCTCTGCCTCGGCGCAACAGGCGGTTGCGCACGCCATCTCGATCTCGAGTGGCGGGAAACCCGTTTTCCTCGTCGCGGAAGAAGAAGCAAGGACTTTCTAGGGTGCCGCCGAACACGGCGCTGAACGGCGACGCAGGGCCGGCCATGTTTTCAGCCATTCGGCAGGCATGGTGCGCCGGCCCTGCGCGCGTTAGCTTGGGTCGTTATACGGCATAGAGGGGGATCGAATGAAATCACCTGGATGGGCTGCTGGGTTCGCAGCTCTGCTCGTAATTCTTTCAGGCCCGTTGCAAGCTCAGGAATGCTGGGCGATCTCCAACATCAAGGGCTATTCGGCTTACGCAAGTGATAGCTACGAGTTCACGCAGGACGGACTGCCAGCCACGCTACTCGTCTGCTTTACGGCGAACGGTGGTACGGTAACAGGCACCGACATAAAATTTGTGAAGTTTGGGTCATCCACTCTTGCCGGCTTCGGGGGCAACGAAGAAGGTAATGAGCTCTTTGGGGTATACCAAATTGACCGCGCAAGCAACAAGCTCCTTTATGTGAAGAGCAGAATTGGAACAAAAACAGTCGCACCAATCTTCTCGGACGTTGTGGCTGTCATTCCGCAGGCACTGGTCTCAAGGATTCGCGCCCATCCGCTGGTGGACTATCTGGAGCCCGTCGGGCGAGTGCAATTCGAAGCTCAGGACACGACTTGGAACGTACGGCGCGTCCGGGCTCCCGAGGCGTGGACCTCATCCAGCGGTTCCGCTGTCAAGCTGCTGGTTATTGATACAGGTACCCCGAACGATCACTCCGATCTCAGCCCCGCCGTGGTCCAGGCGTGCGACGGATCGAACGGCCTCGACGGGAATGGGCACGGAACCCACGTTGCCGGTATAGCCTCGGCCGCGACCAGCTCGAGCTTGCGCACCTTGTTGCCGCCGAAGCCGAAGGGGATGGCGTCGTCCCGCTTTACCAGCAGGCGTGGCCCGCCCCCCAGCGCCTGGCGCAAGTTGGTCACCTCC
>JBOGJG010000351.1:0-14632 GCA_050747825.1 Acidobacteriota bacterium
GAATACCCAAGACTGCTCGAGCCGATCCTGAATGGCAAAGCCGACGTCGTGTTCGGGTCGCGCTTCGCCGGCGGGGAGCTGCACCGCGTACGGCCATCAGGGAATTCTCTTGTCTCTCAAAATGAGATAGAAATCAACCTTCACATCAGCGGGAGATTTCGCCTTGGATTACACGGATTAGACTACGCGGATTAATCCGAGCCAATCCGTGTAATCCGTGGTCAAGGGTATCAGGATCGTAATAGGGAGACGCCGGCTGTTTTGCCCAGACGCTTGTCAAAAGTCAGCAGAGGAGCCTCGGCAGATTCACATTCGGCGTGAATCAAATAATCGGAAAAATCGGCGCCCCCGGTCCGATAAGACTCGAGAGCCTTTTGAAACACCTTCCGTCTCCTCCCCCAAAAACTCATCCCTGGATTCTCTAATTTCTTTTCCTTTTCTCTTCATCATCTCCTCGGACAGAGCATTCTCCTCTCTTGCTTATTTTGTGTCCAAAGAAATCGGGGGCGGCTCAGTGGTAAGCCCAATGGTAGAATCCCCGCGTGCGGTTACTGATCGTATTCCTGGCCCTGTACTTTCTAGGTCTGGTGCTGTTTTGCCATTTTTTAGGCTTCACTGCCTGGATGGCACTCATGGCTCTTTCAATTCTATCTTTTCTCCTGCCCCAGGCTGGAATCGCACTCTTTTTTGCCGGCCTTCCTTTAATTCTCTGCTTCGGGAATAATCCCGCCTTTTACTTCTCAGGCGCCGAATCGTTCCTGGCGCTGGTCTTGCTCGCCGGTCTTGTCCGGCATCGTGTCGATCATTTCCTTCTTCCTCCTCCCAGGGCCGTGTGGTTGGCCTTAGGGATACTTACCTTCTTTTCTCTCACCCCCATCTTCCGCTTTGCCGACCTGATCCTGTGGCATCCCATCCAAATGGTCAGTATCCTTTGGCTTCACCTTTACCACGGAGATCAACTCAGTCCGTTCGCATTCGTTCACCGCGGGTGGATTTACGCGCTGGGGATCATGCTGTTCTTTGGAGTGCGGGCACAGAGTGGAATGAGCAAACTGAAGTGGATCTATTGGGGTCTTTTATGCAGCGGCGCTGTCCTGGCGGCTTTTTCAATTTTCGATGTGCTCCGAAATAAACGTGCTCCGATTAACTACTTTGCCATTTTTGATGACCGCAATACTTATGCTGCCCTTTTTGTCGTCGCCATCAGCTTGCTGGCGTGGCCGTGGGCAAAGCAGAAGCAGGGATGGAAAAAGGTCTTGATCTACGCTCTTTTTATGCTTTTTTCTCTGCTAATTTTCGCCTCTCTCTCTCTGTCTGCGATGGGCGCCTGGCTGTTGACCGTGCTGCTTTCAGTGTTCACCCTGGGAAGGGAGTCTCTACGGCAACTCTTTCGCCTTCCTTTCTATAAAGAAAATTGGGGAAAGCTGCTCGTCCTATTCCTGTGCCTCTACTTCCTCTTTCCGACCTTGGCTTTTCTTTATCCTCCCTCGGACCCCATTTCCGTTGCGGAAGCCATAGGGCAGAGAATTCGTTCCCTCACGCCCGAAAACATTTTTGAGACGGTATATAGGGGGAGAGCTCACCTGTGGGCGGCTGGCTGGGAGATGTTTAAAGAGTACCCGGTTTTCGGAATCGGGATTGGTCGGTACTATCTCATGTCCAACCAGTTTTTTTTGGGCAAAGACATCCGAAGCATGCCAGGAGGATTGGATTATCAATATGAGAACGCTCACAATTACTTCCTTCAGCTTTTGGCGGAAATAGGATTAGCCGGGTTCGCGTGCTTTATCAGTTTGATCGTATGGCTTCTGTTAAGGCCATGGGACCTGTTCGGAAAAAGCATGAATACGGCTGCTGGAATTGCCGTGGTGGCCCTCTTGGCTTTAAGCGTCACCGGTCACCCGCTGCTGGTCCAAAGCCTATTATTTATGGGAGCTGCAGTCGCGGCCGTGGTGGCCGGGCCACTGAAGCAAAACCCGAGTTCGTCCTGGTTCAGGGAGAAGAAAGTCTGGATACCAGTTATGGGGATGGTCCTGATACTCTATGCTTTCCATTTAAAAGCTATATGGAATCAACTCCCACCGAAATTTCAGTGGGGTTTTTATCATAGCGAGGGCACGGGAGAGGAAGCATTTAAATGGACGCGGCGCCTGGCGCTCATCCAAGTAAGCAGTGGCGATATTGGGCCGTTTTTAATTCGGGCTCAAAATCCGGATTTATCCGAAGATCCGCTTAACGTCATGGTTTATGCGAACGAAATTGAATTGATGGAGCTGGAGTTGAGGAGCCAGGATTGGCAAGTGGTTCAACTGCCTGCTCGTTGGAAACTGCCGGATCAATTTGTGCTCGGGATTAAGACCAGCCGGACGTGGAGCCCGGCCGATTATGGTTTCCCGGATTATCGCGAACTCGGTGTCATGGTGAGGGGCCACGGATTACACGAATGAAGGTCTCGATAGTGGTTCCAGTGTATAACGAGGAACAATGCGTTCCGCAGCTTCTTAAGCGAGTGTTGGACGCAAGAATTGACCAACTCGGAGTGGAAAAGGAAATTGTCGTGGTAGATGACTGCTCCAGTGATGGAACTCCCGCAGTTCTCGAGGAATTCGAAGGGGGCGGAAGGATTAGAAGTATCCGGCATGACAAGAACCGAGGAAAGGGAGCTGCTCTGCGCACGGGCTTCAAGGCGGCCACCGGCGAGATCATCCTCGTTCAGGATGCGGATCTCGAATACAATCCCGAGGAGTATCCCAAGCTTCTTGAGCCCATTATTGATCGTAAAGCGGACGTCGTATTCGGTTCACGCTTTGCCGGTGGAGAACCGCATCGGGTTCTCTACTTCTGGCATTACATCGCCAATCGTTTACTGACATTGCTTTCCAATATGCTGACGGATCTCAATCTGACCGATTTAGAAACGGGATATAAGGTTTTTCGAGCAGACGTGCTGAGACAGATTGAGCTCAAGGAAGATCGCTTCGGATTTGAGCCGGAGATCACAGCTAAAGTTGCTCGCCTGGCCAAGTGTAACGGCATTCGAATTTACGAGGTTGGGATTTCTTACTCGGGCAGAACCTATGCCGAGGGGAAAAAGATATCCTGGCGGGACGGCATCAGCGCTCTGCGCTGCATCATCAAGTACAACCTTTTCCGGCACTGACGCAGACCAATATTTTTAGCCACGGATTAGAGGGATTAATGTACCCTGCTCACCTGAATAAAAAATAGAGTGAAGCTTCGACCCCATCTTGCTCCCTTCGCCGCCTATCTCGTCCTTACTGGGATAATGACTGCGCCCTTCGTTTCTCTAAGAAACCTGGGCGGCTGCATTATTTGCGACAGTGACCCCGGGCTGGTGATGTGGACGATCAGTTGGGTTAACCATGCCTTGATGACTCAGCCTCTGGACCTGTTCGCCGCCAACGCTTTTTACCCCTCTGCGGGCAGCCTCTCTTTTTCCGAGCATGCGTTTGGACTGGCTGTGCTGGTGTTTCCCTGGTCCTGGTTTTCGGCCAACCCAGTTGTACCCTATAACCTCCTCTTTCTTTTAACCTACTTTGCCTCTGCCGCGGGAATGTACGCCCTGTGCTGGTATTACACGCGCTCCCGGGCCGCGTCATTTATAGGAGGCCTGATCTTCGGATTCTGCTTCTTTCGCGCTCACCACTTCGGCCATCTCACTTTAATTGCCAATCAGTGGTTTCCTTTCCTGATATTGATCTTCCACAAACTGCGAGAGCGTTTTGCCTGGTGGCCGGCCGCATTATGGGTCGCGCTTTTCGTGCTGCAGTGTCTGACCAACTGGTACAATGCAGCGTTTATCACACTGATCCTGACCTGGATTATGGCCGCAGATTTCATTCGACAACGGTGGAATCTCCGAGCCTTCGGACGATTCGCTCTCTGCGGAGTCCTGGCGGCGGTTCTGATCCTGCCATTTTATATCCCCTACTCGAGACACCCGGCGCCGGACGACTACTCAGAAAATGAAATCTTTTCGGCAGACCTAATGACCTACTTCGATCCGCCATTCAATACGATGCTGGGGCGCTACCTCGAGAACAGCGATCGCTGGATTTGGGGGGAAAAGTCCATCTTCATTGGCTTTCTTCCTTTCCTGATGGCGATTGCGGGAATCCTGGCAGGACGCGGCAGATGCCTGATATGGACCTACTGCTCGTTGGGAGCCATTGCTCTGGTGCTATCACTGGGTCCGACAGGCCTCAACCTGGGCGGCTGGATGCCCATTGCTCACCTCTACGATTTATTGCCCCCCATTGGAAAACTGCGCGCAACCGCGCGATTCTCAGTGATCGTGGTTTTCTGCGTTGCAGTTCTGGCGGCCCTGTTTCTTTCCAGAATAAGGCATGCCAAATGGTGGCTTCCGCCAGTAACCCTGATAGTGCTTCTTGAATTTTATCCCGTCGGCTTTGACTGGAATCCAGCCACCGTTGCCGCCTTTGAGCCCCGGCCCGTGGATATCTGGCTCAGAGAGCAGAATACGCCCGAGTCAGGAAAAGTGGTTCTTGAACTTCCCGATTACAGCGGCACAGACCTGTGGTTCAGAGAAAGCGCCTACATGCTCTATTCCACTCAGCACTGGATGAAGCTGGTGAATGGCTACACCCGCTATTATCCGGCCGATTATTTGGAACGTTTTCGACTCTACTCGCGATTTCCTGCCGAGGAGGCGATTGAGGCTATGAAGAGCATCGGAGTCGATTACGTAGTCGTCCACAGCGAAGAATATGATTTCAGCGGGCATCCTCTACTGGTGGCCGCATTGGGCAGTGATTGGATTTTTGAGTTAGCCACGGATTAACACGGATTGCTCACGGATTGCACGGATTTACATAAAATGCGCAAAGGTTTTCGTATAGGTAAAGGCTTGCAGTAGCAGTAGGCCACTCATACGATATCGTTCAAACTCCTTCCCCGCCTGTGCCTCAGGCCGATTGGTCTCACCTCGGGCATAGCAATTGCTCAGCAGTCTGGGCATGTGCTTGCGCATCTCATCCATTGGCAAAAAACATTGGCTGGCTGTCATTGCCGCAGCAGGACTCTTGGGCCTGGTAGCATTGGCCGCCGTGACCGGAGATCCCGACATCTTTGACGCAGGCGCCTGGATCAGGTTGCCGGGCATCAGCGTGGGCCGGCCATCATGCCTCCTGGAAACAATAGCCGATTCTACTCATCTCCTGCTCTGGCGGATGTGGACGGTGATGGAAGTCTCGAGACCTTCATCGGAAGCGTGGACGGCTATCTGTACTGTATCAGTGCCAGCGGAACGATTCTGTGGAAGGCCACACCGGCAGCTTCCAACCAGAATCCGGCTGCATTCCCGATCTTTAGTTCCCCGGCAGTCGGCGATATTGACGGCGACGGCAACTTTGAAGTCGTTGTCGGCGGAGGGAACACCTCAAGCTCCCCCACGATTGCCGATATCGATGACGATGACATGATCGAAATACTCATCGGCAACGGCCGCAAAGGAGAAGCCGGATATCCCGATACAGGCAGCGTTCGCGTGTACCATGAATCGGGATGGGTGGGAGACTCCGAGTTTGGCCCCACGGGTGTCTCGAAAGATATCGCGCCTTGGCCGAAATTCCGCCTCGCTCCGAAAGCCTGTTTGAAGCTCTACGTGAACGACTTTGTACAACGACTTTGTAGAGCCCACTTCCGTCAGCACGCAGGTCACTTCGGACCAGCCGGTGGTGGTGGAAAGGACGATGCAGTTTGCAGATCGGGCTGGTATTCACCAGGCCATGGGGGTAAGGCAGTAGCAGCCACGGATTGCACGGATTAGCACGGATTCGATTGGAGGAGAGACTCCAGATGCTGCTTGAGAAGGCTTGATACACGATCCAAACTGAAGGGGCCGTTTAGCCTGGCGCGGCCGCGGTCGATTAAGGCCGCCCGGAGAGAGTTGCTGCCCAGGACATAATCGATGGCTTCGGCAAACTGAAGGAAGTTTTTCTCTTTAAGTAAAACTCCTGCGTCTCCCACGGTTTCCGGTATAGCCCCGGCGGAATAGGCGATTACAGGTTTTCCATAGTGAAAAGCTTCCAAGATGGGCACGCAGAATCCCTCGTGCTCACTGGTCGAGACGAAGGCGTCGGCTTCGCAAAACCAGGTGGCGAGTTTCTGTTCGGAGACATGGCCGGTGAGGATCACATTCTGGACATCGAGTTCATGTATCATTTTCACTATTTGGAGATAGTAAACTTCTAATCCCCCCCAGGACCCCACCCAGACCAGTCGGCTATCCGGATTGTAAAATTTCTGGTACAGGCCAAAGACCCTAATTAAATCTTCCGGCTTTTTATTGGGAGCCAGCCGGCCAACAAAAAGCATTGTTTTCGGGCGTTTAGAGATGATGCTGCCAATGTTTTGGCGCCGGATTGAAAACCTGCCAGTATCCAGCAGGATCGGCAGCACGGCGGTCTTCGAGTATCCCAGAGACTCCAGCTCCAGGCGGTTGAACTCGGAATCGGCCAGCGCGAGGTCAAACGTATTTTTGAGCTGCGCCAGTTGTTCTCGTCCCTGGTCTAACTGGCGGGCAATCCTGTCGCTGTAAGGACGAAAGTAATCGCCAGGCGTGACATTGTGGTAAATCATGATCTTTCGGCCTGGAAGTGCCCTGATCGAATCGACCAGAGGCGTGCCGATCGAAAAGTGAAAGATCAGCGCATCCGTTTGCTCGGCCGAAAGTGAGGAGATAGGCTGACAGGCCTGCCTGCTGGCGCTGTTGATATGCTCGGGGTCCGCATAAATTTCCGACTGGTAGCCCCACTCCTGTAGCAGCTTTCGGATGACTTTGGCTTCGTTTGAAATGGCATCTCCAGGGCCAAAGCCGGCTGTAATCTGGTGGACCCGAGTGTCGCTAGAGATCAAGCCGAATACCCCTGATGTATTCCTGAAACCGACCTAACAGTCTCGGCCAGGAAAACTCGCTGCTGACCAGGTCCGCACCTTGTGAGGCCATCTGCGCTGCGGCCTTCCGGTGAGTCGTCAGGTAGTCCAGGCTCGCTTCAAACTCATAGTAATCGGAGAAGCAAAGCCCACCCCGGCCTCTTTGCGCGAAGTCGCGTGTGACAGGGCAATGGCTGTTGACCAATACCGGGGTGCCGCAGAGCCAGGATTCCATCAGGACGATGGAAAAGCTCTCGTTTACCGAAGGATTGCAAAGGGCCTGCGCCGCCGCGAAACAGTCATATTTGTCCTGCGCAGCCAGGTAGCCCAGATCACGGATGTCCGGACCGTCCGCCGTCTCCTGACCTACTCCGGCCAGAAGCAATTGGAGCCGGGAAGAGAGTCTGTTGCGCTTGTATTCCTTGAAGTAGGCGAGCAGCAGGTCGGTGTTCTTGGTCCGGTCCTTTCGGCCGACGTAGAGAAGGAAGGGCGCCTCCTGCAGGAACTTGCGCCGGAACGCCTGGGCGTCACCGGAAATGTTCAGGGGGAGTCCCATGCCCAGGACGATCTTGCGGGCGGGGGAAATCCCGTAGAGTCTCTCAGCCAGCCTTTGTTCGGGATGGGAGTTGAAGATCCAGGACTGAACGGCGGAAAGGCGCTGCCGGGTGAGTCTCATGCGAGCATAAGGCTCGTCATGAAGACAGGGGATCAGGATGGAGCGGTCGCCGGCGGCGGCGATCCCGTGGTAGGTCGTTCCGTAGAGGTAGGGGATGAAGAGGAAGAGGTAGTGCGGGCGTTGTTCTTCGATGAATTGGATGAGGGCATCGCTGTTCACGCTTTCTTTGAAGAAAGTCTTTTCCTGTTCGAGGCTGACGGGAAGGCCCGCCAGGAGTTTGCGGTTCACGAGGTTGAAGGCGTGGTGGTCGCCGGGGCGCAAGGCGAAACGGCGGACGGTTACGCTGCCGTCGCCGTAGATGCCGGGGCGGTAGTGGGCGATGTTCCAGTTGCTCTGGAATTCTTTGATGGTCGTGGTCAGAATTTCGACCTGTTTGCCAGCTTCGGCGAGATGATGAGCCCAGTTGCGACAGAGGTTTTCGGCCCCTCCGGGGATCTCGGGGCCGTGCCAGGGGATTACGAAGGCGAGTTTGGTGGTCATAACACTACGATGGCGCTCCCTTACGGTCGCGGCTCGGATGGGGTCCGGCCTGATTGAACAAGTTAGTGCGATCCAACCGAGCCGCGACCGTCAGAGAGCGGCCGCACTGGCCTGCTGGCTTTGTTGCTCCTCGGTCCCATATTCCCGATATGCTCCCTCGTCGCGCCTCGCCATCAGACCGCACCCAAGGGTACCCGGCTCGCGACGATAGCGCACTTATTTATGTTACGAAGCACTAGCTTGCCGCCTCGGACACCGGAAGGGTAACTCGCGCCGATCCCTGGTGGCCAGGAATAAACAATATAGCGACCGCCCCGGCCAGAGCGGCGGCCGTAACTAACCAGAACGCAATTTGATAGTTCCCCGTGGAATCAAAAATGTATCCCACCACATAGGGGAAGAGCGCCTGGCCTAGAGTGTCCGTGACGAAAATAGCTCCCATGATTTTTCCCATGGAAGACAAACCGAACGATTCTGCGGTCACGAGAGGAATCATCATGTAGTCGGCGCCCATGCCGAATCCGAAGATAAAAGCAAATATGTAGGCCGCCGGAAAAACATCTGCGATAAAGAGCAACGGCACCGACAATCCTACAAACAGGTAAGCCGCAAGCATCACGTACTTCTTGGGATAAATATCCGACAGGTATCCCATGACGATTCGACCGGGCAGACTGGATATCACGAGAATGCTCAGGATCTGAGCGGCGTTTTCTCCGGAAAAGCCGAGATCGCGCAGATAAAGGACCAGGTGCTGAATAACGGCTCCAATGGAAGCAATGCTCAGGAAGCTGCCGATGCAAATCGCCCAGAAAGCCCGGGTGCCAATGGCTTCCCTGAGCGTAAAATCAGTGGAAGGGCCCGTACTCAGGGTGCTAGCCGGAGGCTCGGAGGCGCCGTCGGGGTAAAGTCCCTTCTCAGAAGGTTTGGCCTTGACCAGAAACAGGACCAGCGGGAAAACGATCAGCAAGATGACAACCCCGAGTACTTGGAAAGCCGCGCGCCAGCCGTAGTTTGTCACCAGATAATGCACCACCAGTGGAGCGGCCGTGCCGCCCAGGCCGATGCCCAGATAGGTTACTCCCATAACCCGTCCCCGCAGCCGATTGAACCACTGAGAAATGAGGACCTGGTTGGGCACCGGACCGGCACAGGCGTAGCCGATCGTATGCATGAAGTAAAACAGGTAAAAATGCGTCAGCGACTGCATTAGGCTGAAAGAGATCAGAGCGGCGCCCGTCATCAGTATCCCCACCAGCATGATCTTCTTGCTGCCGTAGCGGTCGATCAGGATTCCTGCAGAGAGGCCAAAAATGGGGCCGATGACGAAGGTGCTGATGGCGTATCCCGCCATGGTGTCGGCCCGGCTCCAACCGAACGACTCGATCAGGTGAGGATAAAAAACCGGGAATCCGTAGTAGAGCATCCCCACGACGGTAAAGAGAGTTGTGAAAGACCCAAATGCAACCCACCAGCCGAAGAAGTGTTTTTTCATTGGCGAATTATAGTATAGGCAAACGTGCTATGATAGCACCCCATCTTGAACTGGCGGCAGCTTCGGAGGATTAATTTTGACAATTCATGTAGGTATTCTGGGGGCCGGCAACATCAGCGAGACGCACGCCCGCGCGGCCAGTGAGATCGATGGTGTTGAGGTCGCCGCCGTATACGGGCAGAACGCCCCGAAGTCCTCACGCTTGGCCGAGCGTTACAGCGCGCCCGCCTATCAGAAGCTGGAAGATTTTCTCAATCATAAACCGCTTGACCTGGTGGCTATCGGCAGCCCTTCCGGAGTACACGCCCAGGAGGGAATCGCCGCCGCGCGCCGAGGCCTGCACGTGCTCACCGAGAAGCCGATCGATGTCACCACCGAGCGCGCCGATCAATTGATTGACGAATGTCAAAAAGCAGGAGTCAAGCTTGGGGTCTTCTTTCAGGATCGCGTAAAGTCCGACACTCGCAGGCTTAAGGAAATTATCGAGGGCGGTGTGATTGGAAAGCCGATCCTGGCGACGGCCCATGTCAAATGGTACCGGCCTCCCGATTATTATTCCGGCTCACGCTGGCGAGGCACCTGGAAGCTGGATGGCGGCGGGGCTCTTATGAATCAGGGCATCCACACCGTCGATCTGCTGCTCTGGCTCCTGGGGCAAGTGGACCGGGTTTACGCCAGGTCCCGTACGGCGCTGCACAAGATCGAGGTGGAAGATGTGGTAGTGGCGGTCCTGGAATTTGCCAATGGAGCGGTTGCCACATTAGAAGCTTCCACAGCCGCTTATCCGGGATATCCCCGGCGCCTCGAGATCAGCGGCTCCGAGGGCACGATCATCCTGGAGCAGGATCAGATCCTGTCGGCCGACCTGCTAAATCCATTGCCATCGCCTCAGAGTGAGGAAGAGCGCGACCGCAATCTGAGCGCCACTTCACCCGTGGTGTCCGACGTGCGCGGCCATCGCAAGCTTCTGGAAGACTTTATTCAGGCTATTCAGACCGACGGCAAGCCCTGCTGCGACGGTCAGGAGGGGCGCCGAAGTGTGGAGTTGGTGCAGGCTGTATATGAATCCGCCCGGACCGGCAAGGCGGTGGAAGTAGGCCGGAGGCCGGAGGCCTGAGGCGATTTGATGTCGGATAAACTCGGGCGAAGACATTTTCTCAATCCCAGATCTATGGTCAGGGCCGCGACTGTCAGGGAGCGGGCGGCCAATAAGCCGGAAACACATCTGCTGCGTCTCACGAGGCGCGCCATGGCCTGTGAGTTCGAGATCTTTATCGCAGCATCGCAGCGCCAAAAGGTCGATAGAGTCATGCAGGCGCTGGATGAAGTCAATGCCCTGGAGCGGCAGATGACGGTCTTTAGCCAGGACAGCGAAATCTCCTTGATCAATCGCCAGGCGCACGAGTGTCCAGTGGAAGTGGAAGAGCGGCTTTTCGATCTGCTCAGTCTGGGCCTGCACCTTTATGGCGAAACGCGAGGGGCTTTCGATATGACCGCCTTGCCTTTGTCCCGCTGCTGGGGATTTCTGGCCAGACAGGGGAAAGTCCCGTCTGCCGTTGAAATCGAGAACGCCCTCAGTTCGGTCGGGTCGCAGCACATCCAGCTCGACAGACAGAACCGCTCCATCTTTTTCCAGCATCCGAATCTTCAGCTCAATCTGGGAGCAATCGGCAAAGGCTATGCCCTGGATCGTGCGGCCCGGATTCTCGATTCGGCCGGCATAGGCAACGCTCTTCTTCATGCCGGCCACAGCAGCCTTCTCGCTTTGGGAAATTCGTCTGACGAACGCTCTGACGGCTGGCAGGTCAGCATTCGCCATCCTCGCAGTCCGCAGGAGAGTTTTGCCAGCCTCCGGCTGCATAATCAGGGAATGTCCACCTCAGGAAGCGGAGAGCAGCACTTCCTATACAACGATAAAAGATACGGACATTTGATCGATCCGCGCACCGGCTATCCAGCAGAAGGCAATCTCAGCACCACGGTCCTAGCCCCCACTGGGGCCGAGGCTGATGCCCTGTCCACGGCCTTCTTCATTATGAACCTGGACGAGGTCCACGCTTACTGCGAGCGGCATCCGGGAGTCTCCGCCCTGCTGGTGCCGAATCAGAACAGCGAGGGCCCCCTGGATTTTCATGCATTTGGATTCAACTCCGAAAACCTGGAGGTTTATTCTTGCATCTCAAACTGACTGGCGTTCAACAGTTTCTCCTCGTAGTTTTACGCTTTACCATCGGCTGGCACCTCTTCTATCAGGGGTGGGGCAAGTTACAGGCCGCCTTCTGGAGCTCCCAGGCTTACCTGGCGGCGGCCAGAGGCCCGCTGGCTCCGCTCTTCCAGTGGCTGGCCGGCAAGCCCGACCTGCTCCGAGTGGCAGACGTGATCACGATGTGGGGACTGGTCATCTTCGGCCTGCTCCTGATGCTGGGACTGTTTACCCGGCTGGCGGCGATCGGTGGATTTGCTTTGCTGCTGATGTTTTACCTGGCCATGCCTCCCTTGCCCCAATCCGGATTTACTGTGCTTACGCCTGAAGGTTGGGAGCTGTACGTGAACAAGACCTTGATCGAGGCGCTGGCTCTGCTGGCGCTGGCTGTATTGCCCACCGGATTGATGGCCGGGCTGGACGTGTGGATTCACAACTGGCGGAAGAGATCAACTCTTTAGTTCTTTGGCTTATTGATTTTTTGGTACAATCTCCGAAGTAAGGAACGAAGATGACCAAGGACCAAGAAATCAACACCAGGGAGACCCATGACTGAGGAACAACGAAAAATAGGCCGTAGAAACTTCATGAAGGCCGTGGCCACGCTGCCGGCAGTGGGAGCATTGGCCTACAAGGCCTCGTCGATGTCCACGGTAAAGGCGGGAATCATCGGAATCGGCTCAGAAGGAGGAGTTCTTCTGGAGAACGCCCCATCCAGCCATCTGCGGATTTCAGCCGTTTGCGACATCTTTCCTGCCAACCGGGAGAAGGCTCTGGAACTCGCCCGAAAATTGCATGATCCGGAGGCCGTGGCTTATGAGGATTACCGGCAACTGCTGGACCGGCGAGATATTGAAGCCATCATTATCGCCACTCCACTGTGGAGTCATCATCCCATTGCCATTGACGCTCTGCAGGCGGGAAAGCACGTCTTTTGCGAGAAGACCATGGCCTACAGCGCCGATGGCTGCCGCAAGATGGTCGATGCCGCCCAGACTGCCCGCAAGAATCTGCAGATCGGCCACCAGCGAGCCTACAATCCGCTCTATCATGAGGCCAAGCAGTTGATCGACAATGGAGTAATCGGCGATGTTTATCACGTCCGCGCCGTCTGGCACCGCAATGGCGACTGGCGCCGGCCTGTTCCCGATGTAGACTTCGATCCCACTCCCTGGGGTTACGAGAATATGGAGCACCTTAAGAACTGGAGGCTCTACAACAAATACTCTCAGGGCCTCATGGCCGAACTGGGCAGCCATCAGGTTCAGGTCGTGAACTGGTTTTTCGGACGCGTTCCCAAGTCCGTCTACGGCTCAGGCGGAATTTATCGCTACAAGGACGGGCGTGAAGTCTTCGACCATGTCTATGCCGTTTACGAGTATCCGGGAGAGCTTACTCTCTCCTATTCTTCCATTCAGTCCAACGCCCACGACCATTACTATGAAGAGATCATGGGCACCAAGGGGACGATTATCCTGCGAGCCGAGCGCGAAGCGATGCTCTTTATGGAAGGCGACGCCGAGGTTCCCACGCAGTTGGCGGTAGAGGCCGCCAAAAGCGGGCCGATCATGCAGGCTTCCGAGAGCCGCGTGGCTGATGCCAGCGGATCGAGCATTGGCGACGGCAGTCCCTCAGCCTTTAACTCAGTGCAGGCTTACAAGACCGAGCTGGAAGGGTTTGCCAACACGATCCGCCATGGAGCCGAGAATCTGTGCGACGGTCCCACGGGAATGAATGCGGCGGTAGCCATCCTGACGACCAATGAGTCAGTCGCCAGGGGAACTAAGATCGACCTCCCCGAGCATATGTACTACACGAGCTGACCGCTGACCGGCTGACCGGCTGACCGGCTGACGGCTGACCGGCTGACCGCTGACCGCTGACCGGCTGACCGCTGACCGGCTGACCGCTGAACAGTGATAGTTGGCAAGAGAGACAGGGATATGAATCGACGCAAATTTCTAATAGCCTCGACGGGGTTAGTGTCTACGCAGGCTCTAGCCGCCGCGACTGCTGCACCCGCTGCCCAGAATACAGTTTCCAATCGAAAGGGGCTGCGTCTGGGGACGGTCACCTACAATCTGGCCCGCTCCTGGGACATCGAGACGATCATCAAGAACTGCACCGAGACCGGGTTTGAAGGTGTGGAACTGCGCTCGACTCATGCCCACGGCGTCGAAATCGATACTCCACCGGAACACCGCAAGGAAGTCAAGCAGCGCTTTGAGGATTCGCCGGTCGTGCTGGTGCAGCTCGGGAGCGCCTGTGAATTTCACTCCCCCGACCCGGCGGAAGTCCGCCGGAACATCGAGGAAACCAAGGCTTTCGTCAAGCTGGCGCACGATGTAGGGGCGCCGGGCGTCAAGGTGCGCCCCAACGGTTTGCCGGCCGGCGTGCCGGAGGAGAAAACGCTGGAGCAGATCGGGCGCTCGCTGAACGAGTGTGGCGCCTTTGCCTCGGATCATGGGGTCGAGATCCGTCTGGAAATCCACGGACGCGAAACCAACCGCATCCCCCGCATTCGCAAGATGATGGACTATGCCCACCATGACCATGTGACGCTGGTCTGGAACTGCAACGAGCAGGACCTGCAGGACGACGGCTTTGAAGCCAACTTCAATTCGGTCAAGCCGAAAATCAAGCTGGTCCACCTTCGAGATCTCTATGTTGAATCGTACCCGCACCGCAAACTCGTGCAGATGCTCAAAGACATGAATTACCAGGGCTTCAGCCTGGCCGAGGTGCCTGAATCTTCCGACTCCATCCGTGTCATGAGGTATTACCGCGCCCTCTGGCTGGCCTATCAAGGGCTTATTTAGTCACCCGTGGAAACCCACCGTCTGTGACGGTGGTGATATGTGCC
>JBOGJG010000352.1:0-1086 GCA_050747825.1 Acidobacteriota bacterium
GTGATGGGCCAAGTGCTGGAGCAGGTGGAGCACCGTCAGTTGGTGTGGACCCTTCCCAAAGGGTTGCGTCCGGCCGGCTCGCAGGGACCGTAGGCTGTTGGGCGAGCTTTGCCGTTGCGCCTGGAGAAGTCTGCCTGAGTATGTGGAATCAGGCTTGGGATCTGGTTCTATCCCCGGCGCCATTTTCGCCATCCAGACCTATGGCGACCAACTCAATCACCATCCTTTATGTGAAGCTTCACATAAGGGATGGTATGTGGAGCGTTTTGTTATGTGGAGTTGTTCATCGGGTGTTCCTTAGGATCCCGTTAACAAGGCGGCTAGAAGGACGGAGCTCCTCTTGCACTGCACATAATTCCGGTGCATGACTGAACCTTTCAAGGCCCATCTCGGGCAGAAAGGGGATTGTCATGGTTCTGGAAAATCTTTTCTATCGCGCGTCCGCAGTGGCGCGATTTCGTATGCCGCCTCTGGGTCCTCATATGGACGGGTTCTGTGAGTGGCTTGAAGGTCAGGGGTACTTCCGAGCCGGAATGGGACGTCGAATCTGGCAGGTGTCGCACTTCAACCAGTATCTTCGCGCACAGGGAGTCAAAGATTGTCAGGAGCTGGAGAGCAACTTTGCAGACCGGTTCATCTGCGAACATTTACCGCGTTGCCGTTGCGGGGACCGTGGTGGGCGTAGACACGTCGGGGTACCGAGATCGGTTCGCTGCTTGATGGACTATCTGTCGCAATGCGGCCTCGTCCTTCCCCCGTCACAGCCGCCTGTGGCTGACCGAGAAATTCTTCAAGAGTATCTGCACCACTTCAAGTGCGAGCGCAACCGGGCAGATAAAACCATCAAGATCCAGGGCCGCTATTGGACTCCGTTCTTGGAGCAGCTTGGTCTCACTTGTGGGAAGCGTTTGTCGGAACTGTCATCGCAGCAGATTTTGACTTTCTTCACAAGCGACACCCAGCGTAGAGGAGCAACGATAGGCAGGCATCTGGCGGGAGTCTTGCGATCCTTCCTTCGCTTTGGTGTGCAGCAAGGCTACCTGCAGTGCGATCTCTCACAGGCCCTACCCAGCATACGCAGCTACA
>JBOGJG010000353.1:0-1641 GCA_050747825.1 Acidobacteriota bacterium
GGCGCCGTTCGGGGAGGACATGACGACGGCGGGGAACCAGGACTACTTTGGGCTGCGGTTTACCGGGCATGAGCGGGATTATCACAACGTTGGAGTGTTGGATGATCTGGATTACATGCATGCGCGGCACTATACGCCGTATGTCGGGAGATTCCTGCAGGTGGATCAGGTGCTGGGAACTCCGGCAAGCCCTCAGAGCTGGAACCGCTACGCCTATGCCAACAACGACCCGGTCAACTTCTTCGATCCCGATGGGCGATCTGGGATTCCGGCCGGGCTTCGGAATGCACTTCAGAACGAGCTTGCGACAGTCTGGCTGCCGGCAGCGAAGGCCGCTGCGTGGGACTTCGCCAACTCTCTCTCGGTCAGCTTGAGCTTTACTGGCGGATATAAGAAGTGGGGTGCCAGCGCAGGCTGCAGCTTTGGTCTGAGTTCGGGAAGTTGCTCGTTTGCAGGCGGCCGCGGATACGGCCTCGGTGGCTCACTCAGCCTTGATTACACGGCAGGCAAGACTCCGTCGGCCAGTCCCTTCTTCTCAATTACAGGGGGACACGTGGGTGGCGGCCACGCGACGATCACGAGATCATCGCTCACTGGTGGTGCCGGATTCGGCTTCGGATTAGGCGTTGCATACGGTGGCCAGAAGACGCGGTGTCTGTATGGCTGTTCGGGCGCGAGTGGCAGTGCGGATGACCTACCGCAGTGGTACCAAGTGTCATGTGAGAACGACGACGGTGAGGAGCAATGCGAACATAAATGGAAGCGTTTTGGAGGTAGCGACGCGGGCGGAGGTGGGGGGTTACCAGGATTGCCTGACCCCCTTGTGTACACAGACGACCAGCGGCGCGCCATAGAGTCGTTCGAGAGGTGGCTCGTTGGCAGTCGGAGCTTCTGGGAGTCAATTGGTCAAGGTCACATCTATGGCCCAGCGTCTCTGGGTGGGGGAAACGGCGCATTCTGTGATGCGGCATGTGACACCCCGTACTACTGAGTTGGCGCTTGGTGCTCAAGCGGGACAGTCTACTGCGAGAGGCAGGTTCTCCGAGAGACGCCGTGCCACAAATTCTGAAGATGTGGGCACCGCAAGCGAGGAGCCTTAGCGATGCTGGACACGCTGATAGTCATATATTTTGGGATCTGGATCCTCATGGTGGCGGGCACCCTGTTCTTCTTCTGGGGTCGAAACCCGGCGTTCAAGAAGAAGTGGCATCGTCCGGTAGGCATTATCAACGGGATTGTCATCGGTGGGCTGCTGATTTTGATAGCGGTCGCAATGAAGGTTCCGTGGCAATTTCTCGTGTTCTTCGTGGCCGCGGCGACACTCATTGAGTACTTCATGCTGGTGAAGATAAGGGTGTGTGGGGAGTGTGGTAGAACCGTTCAACCTCAGCGGCTAGTAGATACGCCCAAGTACTGCCCAAGATGTGGAGCAGCGCTTGATGGAGAGCATGCCCGCTCAGGCGGCGAGGACCCCAGAAGAAGAGGTGTCAGTCGAAATTGGCGGTGAGGAGACTCAGAAAAGGTGTCAGTTGAATTTGGCGGTGAGGAAGCCGCCGGCGGGAGTCGGGGTGTCGGTGAGAGGGGAGCGGGGCGGTGATGGCACGGTGTCGAGGCCTTTGCCGGTCATGGAGCATCGTAGTG
>JBOGJG010000354.1:0-13313 GCA_050747825.1 Acidobacteriota bacterium
ACGTAGAACAGCCCCGTATAGGTCCCACCCGGAAAGCCAAGGGCCAACTCTTCCCGGACGGACGATGAGGCACCGTCGCAGCCCGCGAGATAGGCGGCTTCGCAAACGTCTTCGGAGCCGTCCAACCGCCGGAGCGTCGCCCGCATGCCGCCGCCGTGTTGCTCGAAGCCGAGCAACTCCGTTTGCCGCTCCACCTTCACTCCCAAGGCGCCCAGGCGCTCGATCAGCAATCGCTCGTGGGCATCCTGCGGAAAGATCAGCGCAAAGGGGTAGGGGCTTAGCCCCTCTCCGATGCGCTGTAACGGCACGCGCGCGGCTCGGGCGCCCTTCACCCAGAAGTTGAGGTTCGCAATCTTAACCCCGCCCGCGATGACTGCGTCGGCAAGGCCGACTTGGTGGTAGAACTCCAACGTGCGCGCCTGTACGGCCAAGGCGCGGGAGGTGGTGCCTGGCATAGCGGTCTTGTCAATGATCCGCACCGTGATGCCCAGCCGAGTCAGCCAGAGCGCGAGTCCGAGACCCGTGGGCCCGGCCCCGACAATCAAGACGAGGGGGTGGCCGGTCATCGATCCCTCTTTCCCTGTCCATGCCGAGGAAGCCTCCTGAGCCATTGCAAAAATGCGAAAGACCCCTTGCGCCGCCCAACGCCTCAGCTCAGCGGACCGGCCCGCCGAGTGGAGCCTTGAACCACCGGCCGCCGCCGGCTCCCTGCCCATCCCGTACTGCGGGATGAAGGCCCGCTCCGTCCCCTGCCAGCCCCACTTGCTCCCGAAGGCCTTCATAAAGCCGTGGACGCCCGGGTCGGGGTTCTCCTCGATGGTCGCGGTGCCGGAGCGGCCGTCGAGGTCCTCGTCGCTGCTCGCGGTCCGGAAGGACCACTCGCCGGGGAGCACCCCGGTGAAGCGGAACTTCCACGTCTGACCGCCGTCGTAGAACAGGAGCCATCCGCCGGCCGGATTCCCGGTGAACGAAAATGGCTTCCCCGTCGAGGTCGAACGGGTTGTCCTCGCACGAGGGATTCTCGAGGGCCCACTCGAGGTCGGGCCGCCATAGCGTGCCCGATCGCGGCAGCAACTCCTCGTACCCGGCCGACGCGACCGAGTACGAGACGGCCCAGGCCATAAACCAGGCCAGGAGCATCGGCGCGGTGCGGTTCGTCGGCCATCGACCGTCCTTCCGACGCGATCGGGTACTTCATCGCGGCTCTCCAATGCAGCCTGAGGACCAGCGGTAACGACTCCTGCCTGAGGGGCCGCCTAACGTTGGAGTTCAGCGGCGCCAGCACAAGGCACGCAATCCATGCTGCCCCTAGTGCTTCGTAACATAAATAAGTGCGCTATCGTCGCGAGCGGCACGGCTGGTGGAAATACGCCTACCGCTGCCGCGTCATTCGGTCCAGGCATGCCTATGGCGCCTCCATGCTGATCACTAGCGCCGCCACGCTACACCGTTGGTCTGACATTGTTGTTCAGGTGGAACAAGTTCGTCGGATCGAGCCTGTTCTTCAGCGCGACTAGTCGCGCGTAGTTGGGCCCGTACGCGTGCTCGAGCGCATCTTGGGTCTGGTCGTCTGTCTGGTAGTTCGCGTACGACTCGCGGGCCATGTGCGGGCGCAGCGCGTCGTAGGTGGCGCGCGCCCACGCGATGTTCTTTTCATCGTCTTGCGGGTCGAGCCACTGGGAGACGCCCAACAGGTTGTAGCTCTCGCGCCGCTGAGGGAACGCCGTCTCGCCGACGCCGTCTCGTGTGGCGGCCCCATGGTCATCGGGGACGGGCAGACTGCGAACTGCGCGATGAGCGCGTCGATGGCTGCGTCGCTGAGTTCCGCGAGGAAGTGCGACTTCCAGTAGTTCCTAGCGCCGCGGGGGAACCCCGGGTCGAAGATGGTTGTGTTCGTGCCGACGTAGTTCGCGGGGGCGATGGTGTCGACCACGGGCGAGCTGAAGCCTTTGATTGGCCCTGTTCCCGCTTCGCCCTCGGCCAGGGAGCCGCAATGACACGCGACGATCACCGCCAGAGGCACACCCGAGCCGTCGGGGGCGTGTAATAGTCCACCGTCGAGCGTGAGCTCATCGGGCACCGATGCGGTCACGTCGCGGAAGAACTGCAGCACTTCGTGCGCACGTTCCACGGGGTGGGCCACGAGGCCGCTCATGACCGGCCCGACCGGATGAAGCCGGTACTCAAGCGACGAGACCACACCGAAGTTTCCTGCCCCACCCCGTAGTCCCCAGAACAGATCGCGGTCCTCTTCGGCGCTCGCCCGCACGACCTCACCCGCAGCGGTCACGACCTCTGCAGCAATCAGGTTGTCAGCGGCGAGCCCATGCTTGCCCATGAGCCAGCCGATCCCGCCTCCGAGCGTGAGTCCCGCGCTGCCGGTCGTGGAGACCACCCCTCCAGTCGTGGCGAGGCCGTGGAGTTGGGTCTCGCGGTTGAACTCGCCCCACCTTACGCCTGCCTGAGCGCGCACCGTGCGACCCCTAGCCCACTGCTGGATGGAAAGGCCCATCGACATCGTGAATTTGTTTTCAGCGAATTTCTGCCCGACAACAAGGTGATGATTCGTGGCGAAGAGTGGAAGTACATCTTCACCAGCGGAAAGCACGATCTTGAGATGGGCTATGCCACGGGAAGGGGAGCGCCAGGTATGACTCATCGCCTCTATAACATGAAGGAAGACCCGCAAGAGAAGAAGAACCTGGCCTCTGATCCTGATTACCGGCAGATTCTGCGACAGCTTCAACTTACCATGCTGAAGCGCTTTCAGCAGACGCACCCGGCGGCTGACCAACTTCCCGAAGATTTATCAATTGAGGGACAACTGGCCTGGTTTTGCGAGCCGCCAGAGAGCATTCGCTAGCGCCCGTTGAGCCAGACATCCACTCGCGGGGTTTCCCAATGATAGGGCTTTCCCAGGATATCAACATCGCCGTCGCCGTCCAGGTCTCCTGCTTTGGACTCGTGATTCCCGAAGCCTCGGGCAACTATCGTTGTGTCGAAGTTTCCTTGGCCGTCTCCCAGAAAGATCCACATCCTGGCATTCGGGTTGTCCGGAGTCTCGGCCCGGCTCCGCCACCTGCCCATCTCGGCACAGAAGATATCTAGGTTGCCGTCGCTGTTGAAATCAGCCAATTGCAGTGTGTGGCCGTGGATGACCTCGAACCCCAAAAGATCGTGGCCGATCCATTCCTGTCCCGTCCACTCGAACCATTTGGCGCGTCCGTCGAGATCACCGGGGACGAAGACCACCTCGGGTCTTCCGCCGGCTTTCAGTTGCCCTGCTGCGGCCCGCGAAAACCCGTAGCTGTCATCGATCACGTGATGCTTAAAAGTTGAAGCTTCCAAGTGCTCAAACCAGCGGCCGCCGCCCACGATATCCAATTTGCCATCCTCATTAATATCTGTCGCCGCCAGGCCCTCGAGCTGCTTCTGCTCTGACCAGGTGTAAATTGCAACCGAGGGCCATTCGGAAATCACCTTTGGCTCAGACGGGATCTCAAACAGCAGGAGGGTCTGGCCGAACTGATTCCAGGAAGCGAGCTCGGCCTTTCCATCTCCGTCGAAATCACCAAAGAGCTGGTCATGGTGTTTGTTGCCGCCGGAATCTTTAATGAGATGCCGCCGCCAGGGCGTGGCCGTATCAAAATCCGGATGCGGGTTCTCCCACCACCAGATCTGGTTGCTGCCGGCATCTCCGCCGAAAACGATGTCCACGTCGCCGTCTCTATCGATGTCGTGAGATGCGCCGCCCGCCTCAATCGGCAGGAAATCAGGATCGATCACGTATTTGGTCCAGCCGGATGCATGGCGCCGGTACCAGAGGACGGAAGGCCCTGTGACCCGGCTGGCGATGATAAAGTCGTTGAGACTGTCTTGATCGACGTCCAGAATCAGCGAGGCGGTTTGTTGGGGCGAAGGACCCGGTTTGGGAAGATCTCCTTCCCTGGAGGATAAATGGGTCCACTGCAGATCTGCAGCTAACAACCCAATCGTGATGAATAACAGAAACACTAATCGATCTGTCACAAACTATGTTTCACCTTTCACAGCCGGTTGCAATAGCGAGGGCACGGCAAACAGCCGCCATCTTTCCGGGGTGGAAACTCCCTATATACGATTTCAGTCGCGCCTGATCAATGGTCTGAACATGGTCGAGATTGACCGCGGAATCGTTCTTTAAACCTTCTTCGCTACCTACCAGAACTTCGCTGGGGGCCCCTCGAATTGCCGAGGTAATTGGAGCGACCATAACGGTGCGAAGCAAACCAATAACCTCCTGCCGGGCTATTATTAAGACAGGCCTGCGTTTGTCCGGAGGTTTAAAGGTGTAAAGCCAGATCTCGCCCCGATTTATTTCTCTGGCCATTCTCCTTGTCCCTCCCACCCCGCAAATTCCTCTTCCAGACCATGGTTGGCCGCATAGGCTTTCTTGTACTGTGACTCCAACTCATGCAGCAACTCCTCGTCAAATGTGATTTGAACGGCCTTCATGTGGGTATTCTATGTTGGGTATAAATGATGATCAAGTATCCACATCAAGGGAGTTCTTCGGCGAAGGCTTCCATCCGTGATCTCAGGCGGGTAACGATCTCGGGATTTTGGCCGGCCAGGTTGTACCTCTCGGAGGGATCTACCTCCAGATTGAAAAGCTCCAGCGCCGAGTCGCGGGCAATCCTCAGCTTCCACGGGCCTTCTCTCACGCCTTCAAGAAGCTCTCCACTGAAGTAGTAGAGCGCCTGGTGGGGAGACGCCGCGCCCTCCGTCAGGAGAGGAGTGATATCGCGGCCATCCACAGGACGATCCTGAGGGATTTGCGCTCCGGCGAGACTCAGAAAGGTCGCATACAAGTCCATGACCGAGGTCGGTTCGGCCGAAGTTTGCCCGGCCGGGATTCGATTGGGCCAGCGGGCTATAAATGGTACTCGCATGCCGCCCTCATATGTTGTTCCTTTCCAGCCCCGGAGTGGACCCGGGGAACCGGCGTGCCAGGGCTTGACGATTCCTTCCCCGAACATACGTTCCGGCATATTCAGCCACGGCCCATTGTCACTGGTGAATACGACCAGCGTATTCTCATCCAGTCCCTCTTGTTTCAATGCCTGTAAGATCTGACCGACGCTCCAATCGATGGTCTCGATGACATCCCCATAGAGCCCGTTCCGCGACTGGCCGGCGAATCTCTCAGAGACGGAGATCGGGACATGGGGCATCGTGTACGGCAAGTAGAGGAAGAACGGCTGGTCCTGAGCGTCGCGGATAAACTTAATCGCCTCTTCGGTATAGCGTTCGGTGAGCGTAGCCTGATTGACTGGATACCCCACCGGCTCGCTGTTCCTATAGAGCTTCAAAGGGCGTTCGGTCTGGACCCAGGGAGGCTGCATGTCATTGCTGTACAGGAGGCCGAAATACTCATCGAATCCGTTGGAAGTGGGGAGGTATTCTTCCTCGGTCCCCAAGTGCCACTTGCCGATCGCAACGGTCCTGTAATTCCGGGATTTCAGCCTTTCCGCCAGTGTGACTTCTGAGGGAGGGAGTCCGCGATCAGAATCAGGGCCCAAAACGCGTGAAATTCCTGAACGGACGGGATAGCGGCCTGTCAGAAGCGCTGCCCGAGAAGGGCTGCACGAGGGGGCTGCGTAAAAAGAGGTCAACCTGATCCCCTCGAATGCCATCCGATCCAGGTTTAGGGTCCGTATGGTAGGGTGACCAAAGCTGCCCAGATCGCCGTAGCCGAGATCATCGGCGAAAAGGAGGACGAAGTTTGGGGGGCGATTCTGAGCAGTCAGAACTAAAGAGCCATAAAAAATCGCACCGGCGGCGACAGCAATTAAGCATAATATCCAACTTCTTTTCATTAAATGTTCCGCTCTTCCCTGCTTTTTTCGCACGAGGTCATCCACTCTTGCAAGGTCGCCTTCATTTGTTCGGCCACTTCCGGGCGTTGGTTTGCCAGATCCATGGTTTCACCCGGGTCGCGGATCAGATTGTAAAGCTCAAAAGATCGATCATCGAGATCCTCTGAAATGAGCTTGTACCGGTTGTCCGACAGGGCGACCTGGTGGCGATGTTGAAAGGCAATAGGCCGGGGTCTTTCTTTCATTTCTCCCTCAATCAAAGGAAGAAGGCTTATTCCGTCGATGGGATGCGGCTGATCAGGTATGTTAAAACCGAGCACATCCAACACTGTAGGATAATAATCGGAAGTGCAGCAGGGCACGTCCGTGACTGTACCCGACTTGACTCTGGCGGGCCATTCTAGAATTCCAGGCACGCGCACGCCTCCTTCGTAGAGACTCCCCTTTCTGCCGCGAAATGGACCCGGGCTCCCCTGACAGCGCGAACTCACTCGTGGAGCTGAAGGACCATTATCGCTGCTGTACCACAGCATCGTGTTTTCGGCGGCGTTCAGCTTTCGTAAATCGCGGCGCAACCTTCCAATTTGCTCGTCCAGTGCAGTGATCACTCCGTAGTAATGCTGCTTATCCTCGGGAAGATGCGCATACGGGCGTCGGTACTCGGCGCCGGCCACAATCGGTTCATGAGGGGCATGGAGCCAGATTACCGCCAGAAAGGGTTTTCCCTGTCCGACGGCGTCACGGATAAAGGGAATGGCCCGATGCATAATGATGGCAGAATCATTTCCTTGCACATTTTCAGTTGCGATACATCCCGGTCCTGTCCAGTAATACGTCTGAAAAGATTGGCCGGGCTCCTGACCTCTCCTTAAAGGTCCTGCTTCCAGGCCTGGAGAAATCATAGGGTCCCAGGTAGGGACTCTTGATTCAGTGGAGAAGCAAACGTCGAAGCCATTCTCCCACGGAGGAGAATAAATTTCTTCCGATCCCGGGCCGCCTCTGTTCGAATCCTGGACTGTGGTAGTCAGAGTTCCTAAATGCCATTTCCCGAAATGTCCGGTGATATACCCCTGTGTTTTCAGTGCCTCAGCCAGGGTGATTTCTTCCTGAGGCAGGCAACCGACATTGGCACCGAGAATGCCGTATCGATAGGGATGCCGTCCGGTAAGACAGCTACCGCGAGTTGGAGAGCAGACCGGAGCGGCTGCATACCATCTGTTAAACTGAAGGCCGGAGCGGGCCATCTCATCGAGAGAAGGTGTCTTCAGCTCCGGATGGCCGTTGTAGGCGACATCTCCCCAGCCCTGATCGTCGCTCATAATTAAAATGATGTTGGGCTTTTCGGGTGCCGGCGGGAGCAATGAGAGCGCCATTGCGCCCATACCTAAAAACTGGGAGAATTCGCGGCGGGAGTATAGGTTGGTTCTGTTTTTCATTCAGTTTGATTATACTGATGGTCACGTAGACGCAAAATCAAGAAATTGAGGACGTTTTTATGGGGCGAACACTGAACCGTCGAGAATTTACTGGATTAATGGCTGCGACCGCATCCGGGTTGATGTCCGAAAGCGGTTTTTCCAAACTCGCACGATGTCATCTCCGAGCACGCCTTGCAGTTCATCCGCGCCAATCAGGACGGGCCCTTCTTCTGCTACGTAGCCTTCACTATTCCGCACACTGAATTACTGGTTCCGGAAGACTCTCTGGCCGAATACCGCGGCCAATTCGAAGAGACTCCATACTCCGGGGATCACTACGGAGCCCAGGAGACTCCTCACGCTGCCTATGCCGCCATGGTCAGCCGGATGGATCGGGATGTCGGCCGCATTCTGGATCTGCTGGAGGAGTTGGGGCCAGGAAGGCGGAGCCGGCGTCGATCTGAGGTTTTTCCGGGGCAACTGGCCGCTGCGCGGATGGAAGGGAGTCCTCTACGAAGGCGGCATTCGCGTGCCCTGTATTGCCCGATGGCCGGGGAGGATTGAGGCAGATACCGTGGGCAATCAGGTGTGGGCCCACTGGGATATTCTGCCCACATTGGCCGAACTGGCTGGAGCGCAGGCTCCCTCGGATTTGGACGGAGTCTCCGCGGTGCCCGCGCTGATGGGGGACGACCTGCCCGAGAGAGATTACCTGTACTGGGAGCACCCGCGGAGCCAGGACCTGTATCAGGCGGCTCGGATGGGAGATTGGAAAGCGGTCCGCCACGGCCGGAGCGCGCCGGCGAGCTGTTCCGCACGGCTCGCACTGAGCCCCGGCCTCAAATCGAGCCGGAAACCGGCAGCGATCTTCGCTACCGCTAGCCCGCTCACTTTCATCATCACTTCAGCCTTGCTGGTTGCCGCCGCCCTGGCGGCTGCCTACATTGCCGGACGCCGAGCAGCCGGAGTCGATCCTGCCATTGCCCTCCGGGCGGAATAGGGCATCAGAAGGATTCGGAGCGCTCAAAGACCAGGCTTTGCCCGTCATCGTAGAAGATCGTCAGTTGGTCGTCCGCAAGCTCAAATGTACCGGCTGACTGCAAGGCGCTAAAGTAGCGCTGCTCCTGCTGTGTGGCGTTCTCGTCCAGGCAGGCTTTCAGGGTGCTGACGATGTCACTGAATGAAATTTTACCGTCTTGTGCCTGGTAGTCGCCTCCATAGGAGTTGCAGCCTCCGAAGCCTCCGGCCCGAGTCTCTGATTCAAAGATGAGCGTGATAGTGGTTCCTTCCACCAAGGATGGCTCTTCGCCCGCTGTGCCGAATGAGGTGAGCGTCCATTCAGTGTTGGCCAATCCGTCCTCGGCCTGTGAGGTTTCAGTCGGTGCTTCAGTTGGTATGGTCTCGGTTTCTGCCGGCCCGCAAGCGAGCACCATCCAGGAGACCATAAACAGAGCCAGTTTTGAGTATCTCATTAGGATTCCCTCCCGCCATTCTCACATTTAGTGTATAACACAAACGCTTTAGTGGTAACGCTTGATGATAGTAATGGAAGACGCTACTATGATGATGTCCGATGATCAAAAGCTTCAAATCCAAAGAAGCTCTGAAGATTTGGGACAGAAAATTCTCAAAAAAGCTACCTCAGGACATCCAGGTACGCGCTTATGATCGGCTGCGGATCTTGAATGCCGCGCAACAGCTAGGGGATCTGATGGTCACGCCGGCCTACGAACTTGAAGCTCTTTCGGGTAATCGGAAAGGGCACTACAGCATCCGAATTAACGATCAGTGGCGGATCTGTTTCAAATGGAGGGGAGGGGATGTTTACGAGGTAGAGGTGACGGACTACCACTAAAGGAAGGAAAAGATGAGTAGCAAAAGGATGCCCTTGAGTCACCCTGGAGAGACTCTACTTCAGGATTTTCTTGAGCCACTAGGGATAACCCAATACCGACTGGCTAAGGAGCTGCGTGTCCCGCAGACCCGAATAGGTGAGATCGTCCGGGGTGAGAGATCGATCAGTCCTGATACCGCTTTGCGGCTGTCCAGATTCTTCGGGATGTCAGACGGGTTCTGGGTCAACTTGCAGGCCCACTACGACATGGAGATGGAGAAGGATAGGCTGGGAAATGAACTAACCCACATCAAACGGTATGTCTCGACAAATGCTGATTAGCCAGTGGCGCCGGGATCGATCGCGCCATGCCACTCTAGGCGGAATGGTCAGCGCTGGGCGCCGGTGAGACCCTGGCCGGCTTTTTCAGGGTCGTAATCGGGATTGGGGGCGGGCATTGCAGCTCCCACCGAGCTGCGCCAGGCCTTCAATTTCCCATGCAGCTCGGCCGTTTTTTCCGGCATCTTCTGAGACAGGTCATGTCTCTCCCCGATATCCTCTCGCAGATTGTAGAGCTCCAGTTTGCCGTCCCGGTAAAATTCGATCAGCTTGTAATCACCCTGCCGAATAGCTCCGCCCGGCTCGCCGCCCTGGTTGCTGTAATGTGGATAGTGCCAGTAAACCGCCTCCCTATCCAATATTCCATTGCCTGAGAGCACGGGGACAAGGCTTTTACCGTCCAATAAAGAATCAGACTCGACTCCGGCCATTTCCAGGACAGTCGGCAAAATGTCGGCGCTGGTGACAGGGAGCGAGTAGGTCGTGCCGGGTCGGGTCACTTCCGGCCATTTCACGATTAAAGGCACCCGAATGCCTCCCTCGTACAGATGCCCTTTGCCTGCCCGCAGCGGCGCATTCGAAGTAACGGGCTCGGTTCGCTTCCCCTCGTACATCAAGCCGCCATTGTCCGAGGTAAAAAAGATTATGGTTCGACCGTCCAGGTCCAGCTCCTCCAGCGTCTGGAGTATTCGGCCCACGCTTTCATCCATACTCTCGATCATCGCCGCATAGACGGGATGATGCTGGGGGTCATCCGGATTGGCCTTGGCCCGGTATTTGGCAATTTTCTCCTGCTTTCCCTGCAAGGGAATATGCACTGAAAAATGCGTGAGATACAAGAAAAACGGCTTTCCCCGGTTTTCCCTTATAAAGCGGACAGCTTCTCTCGAAAGTCGATCGGTTAAATGTTCTCCCTCGGGACCATCTTCCAGGGTAGGGATCTTATAGGGAGAAAAATAGCTGGGGGGCGAGCCCCTGGACGTGCCCCCGATGTTTAAATTGAAACCCTGTTGGGTAGGAAGATAGCCTTCTCCACCCAGATGCCATTTTCCGATACTGGCGGAAACATAGCCTAAAGGAGCGAGCGCCTCCGCAATGGTTCGCTCTTGTAAAGGCAGTTGTTGATTAAACTCGGGCGTCAGAAGCCTGGCCCATGGCCACTGTTTTCGCCCGGGGATCCAATCCGTCAGGTTGAGCGTAGCCGGATACTTCCCGGTGAGCAAACCGGCACGGGTGGGAGAGCAGACCGGAGCAGACGCATAGGCGTCCGTGAAGCGTATTCCCTGGCCGGCGAGTCTATCCACGTTCGGAGTCTCGTAGAAGGTGCTTCCATAAGCGCTTAAATCCTTCCAACCAAGATCGTCGATGAGAATAACGACGAAATTAAGTTTCTCCGCTGGAGGCATGGCGCCCCAGCCCGGCGTCATTAAAACCAGCAGCAGGATTAAAATTGCTCGTGTATTCATCTTCATTTTTCGGCGCCCTTGGTTAATGAATGGAGAATGTGGTACACCGCAGGATCGTCCTGATGGCCGTCGAATATGAAGGGCTCGTATTGATTCAACTTGAGAGCCTTGATCCGGCCGGGATCACTCCCTTCGGTACCATCTTCATCAATCTTCTCAAACTCATTGCCGTCCCCCTGGTTCTCACCTCCCTGATAACCGGGGTCGCTTCCCTCTCCAATATTCGGAAACTCTCCAGAATGGGAGGGGACCATGCTCCTCTTTATCGGTACCACCATAGTGGCCATTATCATCGGCCTGGTTCTGGTCAACGCAATTCGGCCGGGCCGTCAGGTGCCGCCGGACATGAGAGACCGGCTGCGGGCGAGCTACCAGTCGGATGCTGAGCTGCATGCAGGCCAAGCGGAACAGACCACCGAACGCTCTCCGCTTCAGCCCCTGGTCGATATTGTTCCGGAAAACCTCTTCGGGTCGATTTCCGACAACCGAAATATGCTCCAGGTAGTCTTTATCGCGCTGCTGATTGGGATCGGTCTCATCCAGGTCCCGAAGCCGTCGAACAAGGCGACCGACGTCAATTGCCCGGAGCTGATCAAGCACTATATGTCCTTCACGGCGCCGAAATTGGCACGGAATGCGGAATGGATAGGAGTGACTGCCGGTAGTCAAGGGAGCGACAAGTATCGTTTGCAAATGCTCGTTGAGTTCATCGGGAGACACTATGGCACAGGGGCGTGTCTTGCGAATCTCGCGACCGCGCGTGGGATCCAGACATACGAGGTATACTTCGCCGCGCTGCGGGCGTGCTACCGCCACTCCCACTCCGTCTCGTCAAACCGCGTCGAGGTCAACTCATCCAGGAGCCCGTCTTCGCCTCGTTCGTGGAGACGGCTGGCCGCAGCCGCCCAACCGGCGCGCGATTTTCGAGCCCCCTTGATTATCAGACCATCCTCCACAACACATAGTTCGACCTCGCTTTCCAGGCCGGCTTGTTCGATCAACGGTTTGGGGATTCGAATGCCACGCGAGTTGCCAATACGTGCTAAGCGAGTCTTCATATTGCTTCCGATGATTCTCGAATTTACATTGTAAGTCCGCCACTAAATGAGCGCAAGGCCTTCCATCGCAGTGGTAGTTCGGGGCCGCATAACGCTGGGGATCACCGGCCGCGCGCGATGGCATTGTGAATCCGACAATAACTGGGCTGCGTGCGGTCCGGTGCATCCCGTTGTTCGGCAGCCGGCCTCGTCACAACTCAAGCTGCACGCGGATGACGTGCTCCACGTTACGCAGGTCGGCCACTGAGAGCTTCCCGATCCGTGCCTTCAGCCGCTCCTTGCTTACTGTCGTGAGTTGGTCTGCCATCGCCTTGCTACGCTTGCTCCCGACGCTGACATACGCCTCGCTCGGATAGAGCCGTGACGTCTGGCCAGTTGTCGGAACGACCTGAACCCGGTTCAGGTGTTTGTTGGCAGCGTCATTGCTCACAATGATCGCCGGCCGCCGTTTCTGGATTTCCCCACCGGTGGCCGGTCCGAACTCTACCCACCACACTTCACCTCGCGTCATCAGCCACGTCTCCGACAAGGGCCTCGGCCCACTCCTGCGCTTCCCGCTCCCGTGCCTCATCGGCAGCCATCTCCGCATAGGCCGCTTCAAGCTCCGCGTCCGCCACGTGGGGGCGCACCAGAGATTCAATGAACTGGCTGATCCGTCGTCGACCGACCCTTCGGTGAAGCCCTTCGTAAACCTGCTCATCAATGGTAATCGTCAGTTTCTTCTGCATGCACGTATTATACACGTGTTCAATTGCAAGAGACGAGTGAGCGGCTGCCGAACGCCTCGCCGATAAGCTGCGGGCGCCGAAGGCGACCGTCAGCTTCAGCGGCTTGTTAGGCGGCACAACTGCTTGCGGTTGGCTCTCACTTCCGGGCAGTCGCGACTACGATACGCACCTGAAGCACCAAGGCGCGCTCCTTCTCGAATTCCTGCCACTTTGCGACGACGTCCCGCTCCAGCGAGCTGCGACGTTCGTCGTCCACCTGCGCCACGTCGCCCGCGAGCGGGGTGCTGTGCACATACTGCCAAAGAAATTCCGCCGGTGCCGGGAGGCGTAGCGGCTTGGTGTCGGACTGAACGGAGACATCGTGGAAGCCGGCGCCGCTGACGAGGTTCTGAATCTCTGCCGTGTCGTGGAGCGAGAAAACGTGGTTCACGAACCCCGCTGCCTCGGCGCCGATCTGACGCGCGAGCGCCTCTCCCATGATAGTAAATGGTCGCGGTGTGGGGCCAGGCACATTAAGGATCAGGCGGCCGCCACACACCAGAACCCGCAGCATCTCACGCAGTGCAGCATGTTTGTCCGGCATGAACTGGAGGCCCATCTGGCACAGCACGA
>JBOGJG010000355.1:0-6095 GCA_050747825.1 Acidobacteriota bacterium
TTGGAACTTGAAACTTGGAACTCAAGCGACAAGCTCATCAAAGACCTCAAAGAGACTCGCTTTGAGCTCGATGCCCATCCCGGGCGCATCGGGGATGCGGACGCGGCTGTTTTCGACGGCGACCGAGTCGGCGAAACCGCCAAAGGGCTGAAAGACGCTCGGGTAAGATTCATTGCCGCCCAGACCCAGGCCGGCTGCGATATGCAGCGCGAACTGATGTCCGCCATGGGGAACGCAGCGCCTCCAGGACCATCCGTGTTCTTTCAGCATATCCAGCGTTTGCAGGTACTCCACCAGTCCGTAGCTGAGGGCTGGGTCCATCTGTAAAAAATCGCGGTCGGACCTGAGACCTCCGTGACGGATCAGGTTGCGCGAGTCCAGCCAGGAAAACAGGTTCTCGCCCGTTGCGACGGGTGTGGCGGAGACCGCCGCCACCTGCGCGTGAGCCTCATAGTCCAGAGGCTCCACCGGTTCCTCATACCACTTCAGCCCGTAAGGGCCAAGCGCCTCTGCGTATTCGAGGGCCGTCTTCAGGTCGAAGCGCGCATTGGCATCTACGGCCAGCCGGGAGCCTTGACTCACGATCTTCAAAACGGCCTCGATTCGCTCCAGGTCCTCCGCCAGGGACGCTCCGCCGATTTTAATCTTGACCGTGTCGTAACCCAGGTCCAGATAGCTTCGGATTTCATCCTGCAGCGTTGTCTGGTCCTTGCCCGGATAGTAGTAGCCCCCGGCAGCGTAAACAAAGACCTCGCGGTCGGCCTGCGCGCCTCTAAAGCGCTCAGCCAATAACTTTGCCAGAGGCTTCCCTTCCAGCTTGGCCGCCAGGTCCCAAAAAGCCATATCCAGCGTCCCTACGGCCACCGAACGGTCCCCATGTCCTCCCGGCTTCTCATTCCTCATCATGATCTGGTGGGCTTTGAAGGGGTCGAAGTTCTCACCGTCGTCCGAGAGCAGCGCCTCGGCCGGCGCCCCCATGAGGCGAGGGATCATTCTCTCGCGAAGAATGCCTCGCTGCGCATAGCGCCCATTGGAGTGAAACCCAAAGCCGGTTACCGCTTTGGCGTCCCGTATTACGTCACTGACGACCGCCACGGTCGAGACCGTCATCTCCGAAAAATCGATGACGGCATTGCGAATCGCCGAGCGGATCGGGACGACTTGCTCACGAATGTCTGTGATTTTCATAGGTGTTCAATATAGCAGCCCTTGCTCCCCACGAGATGGCAGGGGCCGTGCTCGGCGACACGCCTGGAGCGGCACAGCATTAGCGCAACGCAAAATTCTCGGCATGGCCGAACAGGCACTGGTCTTCCTCATCTGCTCCCCTCGTTCCGAAAAAGCAAATTCCTATCTTTCTTCGGAAACACGACATCGATTTTATTGAGGCGCAACAGCTTGGGCAGGATGAAGATAGATTGCAGGTCCAAGCCCGAAGCGACGACGAACCGAGGTATGCGCTTATCGCCAAACATCGCGGCAAGGTTTGGGCCGCTTTTTTTACGATTCGGAGCGAGCGCATTAGACTCATTTCCGTGCGTCGAGCACGCGAACAAGAAGAGAGACTGTATCATGAAATCTAAACAGCTCGACCACATCTTTGATGAGGGTAAAGATATTACCGAGTTCTTGGCTTGGAGTAACCCGTCAAGCGGTAATAAAAATGTGGATCGCCGAAAGATTGCGGCAGGAGGAAAGCTTGAAAAACGGGTTGGATGTGTAAAAAGGTAGCAAGATGAGGCAGACGTGATCCGTCTTAGCGGGAGCCATGGTCAGCTTTTTCGTTCGTAAATGAGAGCCCCTCTAAGTCAATTCTTCAATAAACTCTATTTCCTTCCTGATCATTTCGTTAACTAAGTCTCCAATATCCTTGCCCTTCTTTCGCGCGATATACTCGAGTTGCTCTTGTAATTCTGAGTCAAGATAGATTGGGAGGTTTAACTGCGCTTCCTTTCGGTAAAACTTTCCCTTAACCGCTTTCGAAAAATCATATTCTTTCTTCATGCTGTTTACTTTCGTTCTTCGTTGCCTTGCGTGCCGAGAAAATCCTTATCCTGGCACTTCCTTTCGCTGACCGATCTAACCCGATGGTGATCCACCTCTCCTCGTCCCGACTATGTTCTTCGTCAAATTGAGATAATGCCTCAGGGTCAAGAAAAATTGTGGCTGCTCGTTCGAAGGTAATGCCGTGTTTCCTCGCATTATGTTCAGCCTTGATTGGATCCCACTCAAAACGATATTGGAACGGCCGATGCACAGCGTATTATCTCACAGTGAAAGTAAATTTTCCCGGGCTTGTCGCGTTTAAATGATCGCTCTGATAGTTGCGTTTGGCCTGTCTATAACCCTCACCCCACTAGCTCTCCGGGATGATGGCAGAAATCAGCTGGATGAAAATCGTTGTTTTAGCGTCCCTGGTGATCATAGTCATCCGACCGGCGATCCTCGGTCTCATTCTCTGGAGGGTCAAGATGAGCTGGCAAGCACGGCTCTTTATCAGCTGGTGCGGCCCCAGAGGACTCAACACGCTGCTCCTGACTCTCCTCGCGGTGCAGGCCGGGCTTGCCGGGGCAGAACTGCTGGTGGCGACCGTCGGCGGAGTCGTCCTCATTTCGGCCTTCGTCCACGGGGCCACGGCGACCCCTGCCGGGGCCTGGTACGGAAGGACAGGCCACGTGCTGATGACTCTGTCGCCGGGGCCGGCCTATTCGCAGACCGATATTATCGACCCGGCGAGCAAGATTCTGCCCAATCCGAATCCGGAGGTGATTACGGGTTGGGGAAAGCTGCCGGAGGGCAGAACGTGGGGATCGTGTGATGTGATCACGGCACCGAACGGCGACATCTTTGTGGCGGACGGGCACAGCGGCCAAAGAGAAGATCCTCCTCGAGGCGCAACGGGACGCATTATGAAGTTCAACAAGGAGGGACAATATATAAAAGAGTGGGGCCGGATCGGAACTGCACCCGGGGAGTTCCGCACGCCGCATGCTCTGGCGTTCGATTCCCGAGGACGTCTCTTTGTGGCTGACCGGGGAAACCATCGCATTCAGATCTTCGATCAAGAAGGCAGTCTCTTGGACACGTTCTATCAGTTCGGCCGTGTCAGTGGATTGTTCATCGACGCCGACGATACGCTCTATGCCATCGACTCGGAATCGGATCCCGATCGCCATCCGGGCTGGAAGACGGGCATCCGGATCGGCCGCGCCACGGAAGACCGGGTCACGGCCTTCATCCCACCGCATGAGACCGACCGACCACACGGCGCGGCAGGAGAAGGTGTGGCCGTGGACGGCGAAGGGAACGTGTATGCGGCGGAAGGGCCCGCTTCGCGTCCAGTCGCCGGCGGCGCACTGACCCAATATCTCAAGCGTTGAGTTTCGGAGCGTGTCACCCAAAACGTCCCCAGCCGTTCCGCGTAGCATAAATGATGGTATAATTTGTGGTATGAAAACGACCATCGACAAAGCCGGCCGCTTGGTGGTGCCGAAATCCATACGCAAAGCGGCACAGCTCGAGCCGGGCACGGAAGTAGAAGTTCGGGTAGTGGAGCGCAGGGTCGAGATTGAGCCTGTGCCCATGGAGGTGAGCCTTGAGCGTCGCGGCAAGCTTCTCGTGGCAGTTCCGCGCCGGGCGCGGACAAAGCTGAAAAAGGAGGAAGTCCAAGCCACTATCGACGATGTTAGGAAAGGACGCAAGGGACGGTGAGCCGGTACGTCTGCGACACGAGCTGCCTCGTTGCAGCAGTTTGTACCTGGCACGAGCATCACGCGAGGACACGGGAAGAAATCGAAAGTCGTCTCGCATCGGGTCAGGAGTTGGTGCTCGCCGCCCATTCTCTTGCCGAGAGCTATGCCGTGCTAACCCGGCTCCCTCCACCTCATCGTCTCAAGGGTTCTGATGCAAGGGCGCTCCTCGAGGCAAATTGGAGACAAACGGACGTCGTTCATCTCACCGGAGCGGAAATGTGGCGGGCGTTGAAGGAGACCGAGCGGCGCGGGATCACGGGTGGACAGACGTACGATGCATTAATCGTCATTGCTGCTCTGAAAGCCAAGGCCGACACGCTCGTCACATGGAATGTGAGGAATTTCGAGCCCTTCCGAGACGACATCGAGATCATCAATCCCGCTAAGAAACCGGGGTCGGTGAGGCTTTCGAGCACGGACTGCTGCCAGTCGCGCAGTTGGCGCGCCAGCGCATCGGCAATCTCGGGGTGAGTCTCGATGAGGTTGTGCTCCTCGGCTGGATCGCTGCGCACGTCGAACAGCTCCCGCGCCGTTTCGCCTGCGTCGAGCACGAGCTTGTAACGGTTCTCCAGAATGGCCCTGCGGCCGCCAAAGTCCCGCTCGACGATCCCCGGATAGTGATAGTTCCGAAAGTTGCGCGTGGGGATGCCGTCCATCAGCTTGACCAGCGGGGTGGTTCCCTTCTGAAGCTCGGGATCGATGTAAGGCTTCCACTGCTCATCCCGTCTGCGGCTCCCGTCGAAGCTCCAGAACGAGATCGGGCTCGGCCGCTCCGTCATGTTGCCATCGATCAGCGGCTTCAGCGTGATGCCATCGAGCGGGCGGGCCGGGATGGGCTGGCCCGCCAGATCGGAGAGCGTAGGCAGAATGTCGCTCGTGACCGCGTTCACGTCGCTGACGCGCGGCTCGCGAATGCCCGCGGGCCATTCGATGACGCCCGGCACCCGCACGCCGCCTTCGTAGACCGCTCCCTTGTGACCTCGCAAGCGACTGGCGGCGACGCCCTCCGTTGGAGTGCCGTTGTCCCCGCAGTACCAGAGAAGCGTATTCTCTCGCAGGCCCATCTCATCGAGTTGTTTCCGCAGCTGCCCGATCGCGCGGTCCATGGCGGTAATCTCGGCGTAGCGCTCGCGCAGGACTTCACGCTGGGGCCGCTGGACCGGGGACCCGGTCTGCATCGACGTCAGTGTCACGAGCTGGTCCTGGTAGCTTTCGGGCAGGTCGTCGTAAAGCCTAAGGTCTTTCTCCAGGCCGCTGTAGGGCTCGTGGGGAGAGGCGAACCAGACCACCACGAAGAAGGGCCGTTCACTCTCCTTTGCCTTTTCAATGAAGCGAATTGCCTCCGCGATCAGGATCTCGGAGCCTTCGCCCTCGAACACCTCGGGAGGGCCCCCGTTGCGCGAGAGCGGAGGGTTCATCTCAAAGAAGTTGTCGTGCGAGACCCACTCCTCGAAGCCCATGGCCCCCGGGCTGGTGGGAGATTCGGCCTTCACCGGTCCCACGTGCCACTTGCCGAAATGTCCGCAGGCATAGCCGGCTCTGCCGAGGATATGCGCGATGCTGATCTCCTCGGGACGGATCGACGAGTTCGCGCCGAAGGTTCCGTAGCGATTCGGGTGGCGGCCGGTGAGGACGCTGCCGCGCGTGGGCGAGCAGACCGGCGCTGCGGCGTAAAAACGGTCAAGCCGCAGGCCCGTGGCGGCCATCTCGTCGAGGACGGGCGTTTGCAGATAGGGATGACCGTTGTAGCCCGTCTCTTCCCAGCCATGATCATCGCCCATCAGAAGGATAAAATTGGGCCGCTCGTCCGTCTGGGCCGGTGCACACATGGCTGCAAGGACGCATGCGATCCCGGCAAGCCCTCCCAGGAGCTGTCGTCGCGTCATCAAGTGGTTCATTGTTTTATCTCCTCTGCCGTTGTTGAGCCCGCGAAAAAGTCGCGAAATTACTTTGGAAGTATCTCGTCAAGCTCCTCCTAAGTCCAGGCCTCGTTGCGGGCGGCGGCAAAGCCGATCCGGCTTGGTGCACCACCGAACCGATTCAAGACATTTCAGCCGCCGGTCAGCGATTCTCCCCGTCCTCCCATACCGGCTTCCCGAAGTCCGTTTCCCAATCCGACACCCTCTCGGCGTCGAAGCAGGCGATGAAATCGTCCACATTTCCTTTGGTCAGGGCGAGGACCATGTCAACGAGGACGTCCTCGGGTTTTCCGGGGTCCGCGCTGCCGGGATCGCGGGTAGCGAAATAGAGGAAAGCGGTTGTGATCAGGAGCGGGGAAAGAATTTTTTTGAGCATAAACCTCGCAAGCTCCAAACCGAGCCGCGACCGTGAGGGAGCGGTTGA
>JBOGJG010000356.1:0-11894 GCA_050747825.1 Acidobacteriota bacterium
GGCTCTAGATTCGAGCGAGCCCTCGGCATTCCTGCTGGAAGCCGAGCTCCTGCGTCGGGAAGGCGCCAGGGCTCAGGCCCGATCTGTAAGCCAGCAACTGCTGAAGACTCACCCCGGTCTGCCCCAGGCTATTGAGCTTTTAAATGGGGAGAGGGGGCCAAATTTCATCGATGGCGGGGGAGAAGCCTCTCAAAATAGGTGAAAGCAATTTCTGCCCACTTTCGTATTTCCGGCGCTCAGGGGTCTGCTCGCCCTTCCAGGCGAGTACTTCGACGCTGCGGGTCTTGGGATCGACCAGCCAAAGTTCGCGTACTTTCATGGCGCCGTAGGTGTCGGCTTTTGTGTTCTTAACGTAGACTTCAGTGCCGGGGGAGAGGACCTCAATGACGATATCGGCGGTGTCCGGATGATCGGTATCGATGCGGCCGAGCAGATCGTCAGAGAAATACATTAAATCCGGCTCGACATACGTAGCCGGCCCGGTCCAGATGGCTGCACGCGGAATCAGGAGCATGCCTGGGTCCTTAGCTTCAATCAAAAACGCTGTAACCAAGCGCGTTAATTTAGCGGCAACGTAGTTGTGCTCCCAATCGGGAGGCGGCGTCATATAAAGAACTCCTGCAATGAGTTCCAATTTCTCATGGTCGGATGGCTCCGGCAGCTCCCAAAATTCTTCCAGAGTATAGGTCTTCACTAATGGCGAGGTCGTAATCGTGGCCATACTGCTAAGCATAATAGCACTTTCAACAAGGGCGGCGCATTGCGAGTGAGACCTCCAAAGGTCCTCCGCTAGAACTCAAAGCGTAGCGCAAACTGAATCTGCCGGCCCGTTCCCACGACGTTGTTGATCCTGCCAAAATCTCCCCGGCCCCGCGACAGGGAGGGAAGATCAAAATTGGGCCGGTTGGGGAGGTTGTAAAAATCGGTTCGGAACTGCAGCCGGCGATCCTCGTCAAAGTTCCACCACTTGTGGACGGACAGGTCGATGGAGACAAAGCCGGGACCGCAGCACAAGTTGCGAGCGGCGTTCCCAAAGACGCCCACACCCGGGGCTTCAAAGGCCGAGGTATCAAACCACTGCTGCACCTGCTCGCTTCGCGGCCGGTCACTGGGGAGGCTGGGATCCCGCAATAGATTGGGCCTCTGACCGTTTGAAAAGGTGTTGGTGCGATTGGTTTGTTCGAGAACTCCGTAGGGCGAGCCGGTGCGAAGTTCGGTAATGATCCCCAGCCCCCAGTCTCCGGCAATCCCATTTAGAACCGGGTTGGCGATGGGCCAGCGTCTTCCCGTCCCCCAGGGCAGCTCGTAAACGCTGCTGCCCACAAAGCGGTGGCGAATATCGTTGCCGGCCAGGCTCTTGTTCAGGTGCCGGAGCTCTATGTGGGTGATGCCGTTTCCCTGCTCTCCGCCCAGTTCGGCCGCAGCCTGAACGTCATCCAGAAACTTGGACCAGGTGTAGTTCATCAGGAAATTAAGGCCGGCCGAGTAGCGCTTCTCCAGCTTCAGATTCATCGAGTGATAGGAGGAGTTCCCCCAGGGGGGATTTCTGACCAGCACGCTGTTGAATTGGGGGAAGGGGCGCAGCGTCTGGTCCTGCCGTTCGGGCCCCCGGCCATCGACCAGCGGAATCATATTGATATTGGCGTTGGGACCGGACAGTTTGTGAGCCACATTGGCCAGATAGGCGGCTTCTAACAAGAGATCCCGGCTAAGCGACTTCTGAATTGTGAGGTTCCACTGCTGGGCATAGGCATTGACGTGGTCCTTTTGTAAAAAATCCACGTTCAGGCGAGCTCTCGCGCCGATCGGCACGGCGCCGAAGCCGGGACCGAGTTCATCTCGCGTTATGGCAGGCATTCCGTCACGAAACAGGAAGGCCGGGGTAAAACCACCGTCGGGCGAGGAGAAGGATCCGCTCAGGCTGAATCCATTGAGCAAGCTGAAAGCCACGCTGCCCAGATAGGGACCGTTGTAGTTGATGCCGTAGCCGGCCCGGACCACCAGATCGTCCATGGCCCTCCAGGCAAACCCGACGCGCGGACCAAAGTTGTTGGTGTCAAAGTCATGGGCATACTTGTTTTGCCCATCTCGTCCTGAAAAAGTCACGATTCCCGGACAATCGCAAACCGGATTAATGGCATCCGGATCGAAACCGCTCTGGCGGTTATCCTCTTTTTCCCAGCGGGGGGTGTCCATCTCCCAGCGCAAACCGGTGTTGAGTGTGAGCTTTGAAGTCACCTTCCAGTCATGCTGGATGAAAGCAGCATAGTTGTCAGTCCGCGAGAAGATGAGATCGGAATTAACCAGCTCTCCTGAGGTGGTCCACCCTAAAAGCAGAGTGGCCAATCCGCTGCCGGTAGCGCGGTTATTGAAGCTGAATCTCCCACCTGTGGATTGATTGAAGTCATCCTTATTGCCTGCGTAGCGAAACTCAAACCCTGCTTTGATCTGGTGGGACCCTTGAATCCAGGTTGTCTGGGCGACCAGTTGCTGAGTCAGGATGGGAGACTGGATGCGCTCGTGATTGCCCTGTCCCAGCGCGGTAAGACCAGTCACTGTAATGCGGGCGAAGGCATCCGGATCTACTCCCTGAATCCCCAACTCTCCATTTTTTCCCGAGCCCGTGCCGGCGCCCCGATTGATGTGGAGCCGATTTCCGTAGTTGTAGCGGAACTCTTGAAGGATGCCTGGAGAGAAGTTGTGCAGCCAGCTCACGGTCACATTCGTGTGTTCATTTTCACGTATGCCCGCGTTGGGATCGGAAAATTCATTGGGGAAAACGGCCGGAATGGTCTGGGGAGCCCGGGAATACATAAAGCGAACGAACATCCGATCAGTGTCGCTGAGAGTATGATCCACTCGCGCGGTGAAAAAGTCCTGAGTGAGAGCATTGGCCGTGTTGGCGATAAAATTATTGGCCGGAGCCTGGGTCAGATCTCCACTGCCGGCATTGGGAGCGGGATAAAGCCGGGCGATTTTAAGCCCGAGCGCGTCGATTCGGTTGGCAGGAATCATATTGTTGGGGAAGGGCTCGCCGGTGAGAGGATCCAGAATGGTGATATCCGTGCGCCTGGAGAAGTCTCCCTCAATTTCCTGAGGGCGCGGAACATCGATTCCGGAGCGGGTCACTCCGTCACGGCGCCGGGCCCCTTCGTAGTTGAAAAAGAAAAAGGTTCGGTCTTTGATGATCGGCCCGCCCAGCGAAGCTCCGAAGATGTTATAGCGCAGGGGAGCTTTCTCCCGCGCAAAGAAAGTCCGCGCATCCAGAGCGTTGTTGCGCAAGAACTCGTAGGCGGAGCCGTGGAATTCGTTGGTCCCGGAGCGCGTCGTCATGACGATGTAGCCGCCGGCCGAGCGCCCGAATTCAGCCGAGTAGTTGTTCATTTCCGCCTTGAACTCCTGCAGCGACTCGGCGGGAGGATTCAGTCCCAGTTGAGCCACTCCGAGCGACATATTCTGGATCACCGTGCCATCCAGCTGCCACATCTGATTTCGGGAGCGTCCTCCTGCCATGGAAAACCTGGGGATCTGCTCGGCCCCCGCTTCCTGGCTGAAAACGACATTTCCCATCAGCCGAACCAGGGAAGCGGCGCGCCGGCTCTCTACCGGCATGTTGGCGACGGTCTCCCGCTCGATGAACTGTCCGACGCTGGAAGTCTCGGACTCCAGTAGAGGAGCCGATCCCGTAACCTGAATGGTGTCGGTGATTTCACCGATCTCCAATCGGACGTTGACCGTCTTGGTGATTCCCGTCTCCAGGACGAGTCCGGTCTGTTGAAAAGTCTTAAATCCGGGAAGCTGGCAGCTCAACTTATATCGGCCCGGAGGCACCGTCGGAAACGTATAGACGCCGGAACTAGAGGAGACTGCGCTGTAGGTCACTCCGGTGTCGCTATTGGCCAGGACGACGTCGGCGCCGGGAATGACCGCTCCGGTGGCGTCGACCACTGTACCAGTCAATCTACTCTGCACCTGAGCCGTAATCACGGACAGCGCAAACGGCGCACATAACAGCCCTGTCAGAATTACTCGAGTAATTCGGTTCATCTCTCCCCCTCTTCCTTAATCCAGCTCAATTGTCATGATATATCAAGCCTGAGTCAAAGGCTAACGAATTGCCTCATGGAAAATCGATCTGAAATGGATTCGTTGCCTCCTATAAAAATCTATTCGAAATTGCCGGATGGGGCCAGACGGAATCGAAGGGTCCTCCAGCACTGAAAGTGAGCCCAGGGACGGGCTGAGCGGCTGATGGAGATTAGCGCGGCTACCATAGACCGTCTCTGGGCGGCGGAAAAGCGGAAGATGCGCCTGAAAGGACGCTCGGGCACCAAACCGGGAACATTGCTGAAGTACCAGATTCCCAGCAAGCGGTTTTGGGAGTGGCGGGAGGATCGCCCCGGCTTTGTGGAGCGCCGGGGCAGCCGGATTACCAAAAAGTATGATGTGCCGCAAACGCCCTACCAGCGGGTTTGGGAATCCCCCGAGGTTTCCTCTGAGAAAAAGGGGCCAGTGCGCCAGCCCTATCAAGACCTCAATCCGGCAGAGCTGGCCCGGCAAATCAACCTCCTTCAAAATCAGCTCCTTTTTCGAGCGACTGTTTAAGAACAAAAAGGGAGTGTGTCTCGATGAGCTTACAGGAAATCTGCTCCCGGCAGGCTGGCGAGTTAAGGGGTGAATTCATGACAAAAAGCTCTCTAAAGGACAAAACGCGGGCGCACGATCGACTGTGGCTTGTGGAAGCTGCCGATGCGCTGGAGAGCGCGCTTCGCGCTCCCTAATTAGCGCATCTTGGAAAACGCTGACGCGTTTCCCACAGCTCCCACAGGCCCACCTGCTACTGATCCACCGGACTATTTTGAGGAGTGATCTGTCAAAGTCCTTCAGGTCGATTTATAATGAGGCAAGAAGTTCCTCCCGTGAGTCCTGTCACATTCCGAGCAAACGGGAGCGCATAAGATGGTCAACACCGATAGAGGAGTTCGTACTATGAAGCAATTCATTTTTCTTGCGGCCATTTTGATTTCTTTTTCAAGTCTGAGTGCTGCTCCCGCTGAGATCGAGTTCAGTGGCGAATTAGTGAGCATCGATACGCTGAGCGAGCAGGTGGCGGACTTGGGCATTGAGCTGACGGATCAATTCATCATTTTCGTGCGGGTGACGGGCAGGACCGAAATCCACGACGATGGAACTGCAATGACGCTTGCGCAGCTAGGAATCGGGGACATCTTGTCAGTAGAGGGACTGGTGACGGGACAGTCTATTCTCGCCCAGGAGATTGAAATCGCGGAGGAGGATAACGACTTTGAAATACGCGGCAGGATCGACTCTATCGTGGGTGATCAAATTATAGTGATCGGACTGGCCATTCAGGTCCCCGAAACGGCCGAGATACGAGACTCCCAGGGCGCTATGCTCTCCTTTGGCGATCTGGCTCTAAAGCAATTCGTGAAGGTCGAAGGAGAAATATCAGAAGACGGCGAGATGGCGGCGTCTGAAGTGGAGATTCTCCACCCGGGAAGGCGCGTGGGTCGGCTGAAATTCGAGGGGACGATCCTCTCCTTGAGCGGGACTGAGCTACTGGTTCAGGTCGAAGGTGTGGGGCCGGTTTTGGTTCAGATTACGGATGATACTGAGATTGAAGGAGATTTGGCAGAGGGGGCGATTGTCAAAGTTCAGGGCAGGTTGAATCCTGACCTGTCGGTGCTGGCGCTGGAGATTACAGTGCAGCGGCCGCTGCGACTGGCGCCGCATAAATTGAAGATGCGATTGAACCAGACTCGGCACGTCCAGGTAATCCTTGACCGCATCTTTGATGTGGACGTCCAGATAGATCTGCTTTCTCTGGATCCGGCTGTAGTACAAACATCCACCCCCATTCTCACCATTCCGGCCGGAACAATCGCTTCCGAATTCAATGTCTTGTCGGGGGCCGTGGAAGGCGAGACCTCGGTCGAGGTGACGCTCACGAGTCCTGACGGAGTTCAGAGTGTGATATTGGAGGTCGAGGTCGAGCAGAGAGGAGAGGGCAACAACGGCAACGGCAACAACGGACAGGGCGGCGGTCACGGTCCCGGCGGTGAAGATGATGAAGAGGAAATCGAAATTGAGATCAAGTGGGTTCCGGATGACATCAAATCACTCGGCAATGAAACCCGGACGGTCAAGTTGGAGCTTGACGAGCCGGCCCCGGCCGGACTCACTGCTACGCTATTCCTGCGGGCAGGAAAGGTTGGCCTGGTGCAATTTCCCGCTGAGGTGGTCTTTCCCGAAGGGTCCACAGAGACGGACATTCAAATTGTCATTGCCGACGATCACGGCAAAGTCAAGATTCGCGCCAGCCTTCCCGACTTTTTCGGGGGAGAGGACGACGAGCTCGAGGTCGAAGTAGAACGGGACGACGACTAAGCAAATTCCAAGGTTTGCCACGTTTTTTCATCTTTGCTACCATCGGCTTATGGCAAACGAAGTGCTGATCTACGGAAAGTCGGGCTGACCCTACACATCGGCGGCCCGTGAGGATTACGCTGGAAAGAATGTTTCCGTCCGCTACATCGACGTAAAAGAAGATCGTGAGGGCTTGAAAAGGATGCTCGAGGCGACGGGCGGTGACCGAAACGTACCCGTCATAGTCGAAGATGGCAAAGTTACGATTGGTTTTGGAGGCACTTGAGGGGTCTAGGCCGGCGGTCCGCCGGTTTAGCCTCATCCTTACACTTGTGTCTGCCCTGAGCCTTCCGGCCTTGGCCTTCGGCGCTGAAGAACAGAGCAAACCGAGTGAGGAGACTCCGCTGCAGCAGGCGATCTCGCTTGCTGTGGCTGCACGCTACGAAGAAGCTCTCGAGATCTTTGAAGAGCTGCTCAAGGACACTCCTGAAGACCCTCTTCTGCGCTACTATATCGGCCTGACCAATCTTCGTCTCGAACGCCTGGAACTGGCGACGATTTTTCTGAAAGCTGCGCTGGATAAGAAAGCCCCGTTTCCAGAGGCATACTATTGGCTGGCCTCCCTCTATCTCCAGCAGGAGAAGGATGCCGACGCTCTGGAGGTCACTCTCACCGGTCTCCAGCTCTTTCCTCGCAACAAGGATTTGCTCTTATTACACCGACGGTTGTCTCCCTAACGATAACATTTGACAGGCAGGCTGCCAGTCCGCAAAATAAGCGCTTTAATTCAGAGCCTTAAATGCATTTAAAAATACTCTCTCATCCCGTTTTTACTTCACTGAATTTTCATATGCCAATGGTGGTGGACCTCTCGCATCCTTTGATCATGCTGGCGGGCGAGAACGGGTCGGGCAAGAGCACGCTGCTGCATTCCCTCTACTACGCGCTGCGAGGCGAGCAGGTGCAGAGTTATGCCTATCGAATTGAGGGGGGAGACCTGGATTCCAAGAGGGTCTTTCTCTTCGATGCGGAGCAGCATAATCCGCGCAAGCAAATGGAGCTTTTTGGAGACCAGCCTGAAATGCTGGAGTTTCTGGAACTGGCCAGTCACGGTCAGGTGATGCTGAGCCTCTTCAGCCAGGCTTTTCCTAGCCTGCCCAACGGCACGGTCCTGCTGCTGGACGAGCCAGAGATGGCCCTCTCACAATCCAATCAGAGGCGAATCCTGAAGATGCTCAAGGAACTGGTGGACGAAAAGCAGATGCGCATCATCGCCGCCACCCATTCCCCCATCCTGCTGGAAGCCCGGGAGACTTACGTCCTCAACCTAGACAAGCACATCAACCGCAATATCATCCCCGACGACATGCCCCCGCCCGGCCAAAGCACGATTCACTAGCGGATTTGCGACAACTTCTGCTGTTGAAAAGAAGGGTGCGCAGGCGAGGGCTCCGACTTTTCACTTCACTATTCACTTTTCACTATTCACTTTTCACAGGGGACTGGTGAGCTGAGGAACTTCAATTCGCTGCGAAAATTCTCAATCTTTGGCAACGAAGGCCGGTTGGAGCCAGGCCATCCGGCCGTTGGATTCAAGGATTCTGGCGCGAACGTAACGTTCGTTGCCTTTGAACTCGTAAACCGCCAGATCCTCAGGGACCTCCTGGAGAAGGCGGCCTCCTTCTCCGATGAACTGGACGCGGTACTTGCTCGAGGCTGTCTCTTTGATATCCACCAGCATCTTGTCCCGGGTAACCTGGTAGTCTTCCAGCTCCACGCCGGTGGAGGCGTAAAATTGCCCCTCCTCCATGGCAGCCAGAATGGCTTCAGTTGTCAGCCGGGCGGCCCGTACCATGACCCAGCCGCGTCCGGGACGGGAGGCATCCGGCGACCACTCCCCCTTAAAAGAGTGGGCGTCATCGACGGCCAGTCCGTAAACCTCCTTGCCGCTGGAAAGAAGAGTGTCCCAGATCTCCTCCAGACCGGGGCGCCCGCCTCCTCCCATGTTATTCACAGAGGGGTGGCCATTGTAGATTTCGAAAAGCTTGTAGCGGTTGACCGCCTTCATTTCCTGCGCCGTGAGGGCCCACCTGAAATTGGGATGGTTGATGTGGGGAATGCCCGAGACTGCCCGAATGGCATCCACGTTGCGCTGCAGAGTTTCGGCCACGCTGGCGCCTCCCTGCGGGGGCACCACCTGTTCGACATCCAGGCCATTGACATGGATGGGCTTGTCCTGAAACCTATCCGTGACCTCCTCTCCCCTGATCACAAGAAACTGTTCATCAGCGCCATGCAGCGCGTTGAGAGCGTCCACGCTGGTGAGAAAATTGTGATCGCTCAAAACCAGGAAGTGATAGTCGTGCTCGCGGTACCAGCGCACCACTTCATCGGGAGTGCTGTCTCCGTCGCTGTTGAGTGTGTGCGTGTGGGTGTTGCCCTTATACCAGCGCAACTGAGGGCTTTCGGGCTGTGCCTGGCCAACCGAAAAGGGCGACTCACCGGCCACTGCAATCAGAAAAAGCCCCAGCGACACGACAAGGGGAAGAAATTTCTTCATGCTCAAGGCAGAACGATAGACGATCCGCGCCATTAAAGCTAGGATTAGCAACATGTCTTTACCAGTATATTTTGTAATGATGGCTCTGATTATCGCTCATCGCGGCGCCTCGGGCGAGTCGCCGGAAAATACTCTGGCTGCTGTGCAGCGCGCCATTGACCTCGAATCCGATTTTGTCGAGATCGACATTCATTACTCCGGAGACGGCGAGATGATCGTCATTCACGACGCGACAGTTGAGCGCACCACCAGCGGGAAGGGCGTTGTCTCCGAGATGACGCTCGCCGATATCAAACGTCTGGACGCCGGCAGTTGGTTCAATTCGCGCTTCGCCGAAGAAAAGGTACCCACTCTGGAGGAGGTTCTCCAGCTTGTCAGGCCCAGCTCTTCGAAACTGCTCATCGAGATCAAAGAAGGGAACGGTCTGCCCGAGGATTTCGCCGGGAAGCTTCTTGGTGCGATCGAGGAGCACGGGATGCAATCCCGTGTGATCGTGCAGTCCTTTGATCACTCTGCCGTCAAACAGGTCGGGGCAGTGGCGACTGAGATTCCCACCGCGGCGCTGATCGGCGAAGAAACTCCTGACCCCGTCGGAGAGACCAAAGCCGCCGGTGCGGAGATACTGGCCATTAGACATACGCTGGCGACGCTTGAACTGATCAAAAAGACCCATGACAGCGGCTTACGTTTTTTTGTCTGGACAGTGGACGACCCCGCGACTATTCGGAGGATGCTGGAGTGGGGAGTGGACGCAGTGATCAGCAACTATCCCGATCGCGTTCGGGAAGTGGCCATGCTATTGTCGCCTTAATGTTTCAGGGCCAACGAATCCACGAATCGCACGAATTAAGGTAGGATTTCATCCATGAGGTTCAATCGCTTGTTCAAGAAACCGGGATGCGCCATCTGTGGTGCTGGTCTGATCCTGACCGTCGTGTGGATTTCGTCTGTGCCGGAAGGGAGGACAGAGTCGGCCTCCGCTTCCGGCACCTCACTCGCCGTTGCCATGGTCGTACCCACCGGCGCAGCCATTGATTACTGGCCCCACTGGCGCGGCCCCTCGATCCAGGGGCTGGTCAGAGGTAAGGGCTACCCGGATCGCTGGTCTGAAACTGAAAATGTATTGTGGAAGATTCCTGTGCCGGGGCGCGGTCACTCTTCGCCGATCGTCTGGGGAGATCGCATCTTTCTGACGACCGCTATGCAGGACGGTTCCCGCCGTTCGGTGCTTGCGTTTGGGCGCTCGGACGGGAAGTTGCTGTGGGAGACGTCGGTGCCTGAGGCGGCCGCTGCCGAACGGCTCTACCGCAAGAACAGCTACGCCTCATCTTCTCCCACGACCGATGGAGAACTGGTCTACGCCTACTTCGGCAATGCCGGCGTCCTGGCCGTGGATTTCAACGGAAAGCTGGTGTGGCACACGAGTCTGGGCACTATCCGCCTCTACCACGGTCCCGGAGGCTCTCCCCTGCTTTTCAAGGACCGGCTGATCCTCTTCCAGGATCAGATGACTTTTGGCCGCGATAGAGGCGAGCCCTCACCGGGGTTCATTGTTGCGCTCGACAAGAGGACGGGACACGAAATTTGGCGCAAGGAGCGCGAACCCCGGCCGGGCTGGGGGTCGCCCATTGTTATTAAGGCCGGCGGTCGTTTCGAGATCATCGTCAGTAGCGGCCGATCGATTGATGCCTACGATCCTGAGGCCGGGGAAGTGCTCTGGACATGCAGCGGGAACACGGTCGAGACCATCCCCATGCCGGTCGTCGGACATGGCCTCATCTACTGCAGCTCCGGGCGCGCGGGTCCCACGCTGGCGGTGCGGCCGGGCGGCAGCGGAGATGTGACGGATACCCATATTGCCTGGAGTAGCCCCAAAGGCTCTCCCTTTGTCCCCTCGCCTCTTCTCCTGGGAGACCACCTGTACACGATCAACGACATGGCGAGCATCGCCTCCTGTCACAACGCCCACACGGGAGAGACGGTTGGACAACTGAGGTTGGGCGAGGCCCGGCGTGAGGGCTTTTCATCCTCTCCGGTGGCTGGTACTTCCGAACCGCCAGTCAACACATGGCACTGAGTAGGCTCGCTAATGATGGAGACTATAGAAGCCGAGCGGTCGCAGCCATGGTATTGATGAATTTTGCTCAACGTGATGCGTCGTGGCGTGCACTCATGGAAGGGGTGAGGGACCCAGATTACTGGGTATCTACTACATCCACTCAATCACTAATCACGCTTACGAAGTACGTTCCCCGTATAGTGAATTGGACGCCAGTAGCATCAAGCATCAAGCGTATTCTAAACGGCACGAACCTTTATGCGTTTCCCTTCATCTTAGAAGCCTTATTCAGAACAAAGGTATCTACAAAGCTATCAAAGCGATTGCTTCTAGATGGGGGTGAGATGGTGATGGCCTATTTAAAGGCCACCCACGAAAGGGAGAGAAATTTGGCCCACGATTTGTTGGTGCAACTAAGCGGAAAAGACTTCGGCCTCGATGTTTCACGCTGGGAGTCTTGGATTGCAGGCCTCCATTGACGATTGGTTGCTAGATAGCAAGCGACAATTAGTCGGCGGCGCGAGCTTCTATTACCGAGAATCCGTCCGAGGTGGAGGGGTCGTCCGAGCCAGGCGGATTATCAGTAGCTAAAATGGAGTACGATTCAGGGCTTGTACTGTAGACAGCAAATGATCGGCTTTGTCGTCCTTATTTTCTTGTTGCGGGCGAAGTGTCGATCACCATGGTATATCCCCACCTTGGTGGGAATTTCACCAAGGTAATTCCCCACGGGTTTCACCACGATAATTCCCCAGGGGTCACACCAAGGTAATTCCCCACCCCACCATGGACAAAAAAGAGAGGTCATCTTTCTTCTGAGCGGAATGTTGACATTCCAGCAAGGAGGAGAGATGTCCCGAAGGAAGATCGCGATGAACGAGCATCTGG
>JBOGJG010000357.1:0-2840 GCA_050747825.1 Acidobacteriota bacterium
CGGGTACCCTCTGGGTGCCCGCCACCTGAAACGACTCCATCATGCAGCGCCTTTCGCCAGAACCTCTCGAAATCTTGGGCAGGATTTTGGCTCTCCCAGTAGCTGCGCACCAGATCGTAACTCGAGGCGCCGGCTCGTTCCGTAAAAGAGGCCAAAAACTCGTGGACTGAACGGCCGGCGTATAAAGGGGCAATTAAGGGCTGAATAATGCTGGCCGTGCCATCGAAAGCGCGGGCATCGCTCCAGGTCTCGAGGTAATGAGTCTCGGGGATGTGCCAGTGGCAAAGGGCCGAAGTCTCGTCATAGAACAGGCTCAGGTGCAAACGCAGCCGCACTTTTTCCATCTTCTGAGCGAAGCTCAGGTCAGCCGGCGCCGTATAGACGGGGTTGCCGCTGAGGATCACGAGCGTGTCCACCAGCCCCTGATCCATATCCCGGGCAAGCCTTTGCAGCGATTCCATTTGGACGACTGGATTTGCCTCTACCGCTTCGATGTAGCGGACGGTCCGGCCGACGTTTCCGAGAGCTTCGTTGATCCTGTAAACCAGAGCGTGCACTTCAGGGGGCTGGCCCTCGCCCGCGATCACGATGCTGGAACCGCGATGATTCTGCAGGTCCCTGGCCAGGGCGGCCATCCAGTCTTGAGAAATAAAGTCGACTGCTGGCGCTGCCGCTCCGGCGACTCCGAGCCGGCCGGCCAGCGCTTGCGCAACTTGTCTTATCTGACTGGGCTTAAGCGCCAGGCGGTGGTCCGCCATGGATCCCGTCACGCTGACTGAGCCTTCAACTATGTAAAGCCGGTTCATATCGGTGCTGCCGGCAGTGACACGGCGCTTTCGAGAAAAGTCCTTGGTGTAGCGCACGCCGCTCGGAGGGCTGCTGAGAAAGTCCGAATCCAATGAAAAGACGACATCGGCTCGATCGAAGCTGTAAACGGCGTCCCGCTCCTGGCTCAAAACCTGGCGAAGTCCTTGCCTGACCAGATCTCGTGAAGCCGGCTCATACTGGTGCCACTGAGCGGAAGGGTAGCGGCTGAGTAAGTCTCGGATTTGCGCCGCCAGAGTGGGAGAAGTGACGGTCTCCGTCAGAATGCGAAATCCTTCTCCGCCGCTTTGCTCCAGATTTCCCAACTCCAGCCGAAGGGCATTGGTAAAGGATTCCCAGGTGGAGATTCTTCCGTTCTGAGTAACGACTTGCGCCCGGTCGGGATCGTAGAGAGTCAGGATCGAACCCTGCATCAGCGGATCGGCTGCGCCGAGGCTGGCTGGGTGATCGGGATTCCCTTCGATTTTAGTCGGCCGCCCCATGTGACTTTCGGCCAGGACGCCCTGGGCCATCCCTCGCACGATCAGGGCGGATGCAAAGAATAGAGGTTTACCCGGTATCAGTCGCTCAGGAGGGATCACGTAAGGCACAATCTCTTCCCTGGGCTGATTCGTGCAGGCATTCAATCCGGCGAGGGCCAGAGAGGCAGCCATCAGTTGAAGGAACTTGCGGCGTCCCACCTCGTCTCCCCGGTAGTCGGGAATCTGGTGGCGAAACTCCCGGTGCAGGAACTCCTGGAAATCTTCAGTTTGGGCGATCTCTTCCAGGCTGCGCCAGTACTTCCGGCCCTTGCTCTCGGACAGCCGCTTACGAATCGCCCCTAAATCCAACTCGCTTTGTTTTTTAATGTCAGTCATTCGAACTATCGGTGACACACAGAGCAGGAGACAAGTTTCTCGATGTTGTACTCCTCTACCAGTTTGTTTCCCAGCTCGAGCTGGTTGTCAGGCGGTGAGTAATCAACGCTGAAGACGTACTCCCGTGGTCTCACGTACTTCGCGGGATTGCGGTGGCACTCCATGCACCATTCCATATAAAGCGTGTTCTCCTTCCACATGAGAGGCATTTGATCGACCTTTCCGTGGCAAGTTGTGCAGCCGATCCCCTTGGTGAGGTGGATGCTGTGATTGAAGTAAACGAAATCAGGCAGATCGTGGACGCGATTCCAGCGAAGCGGCTCTTTGTTTCTGAAGCTTGTACGGACCGGCTCCAGCATCGGAGCGTCGCTCCAGATCTGAGAGTGGCAGGTCATGCAGGTCTGAGTCGGAGGAATTCCGGCAAAAGCGCTCACTTCGACGCTTTCGTGACAGTAACGGCAGTCGATTCCGAGTCCACTAACGTGATGCTTATGGCTGAAAGGCACGACCTGCTCCTGGGCCAGGCCCACGCCGGAGACGTATGATGAGTAGTAAATCTCGGCTCCGGCCCAGGTGAGCAAACCCAGGAGCAGAATGCCGCCGACGATACTTGCTCTCGCAATAACGTTTGCACTTCGATGGAAGATTTGCGCCATAATTTCAACGAATTGTTAAGTCTTTATCAGATAACCATTCTAAGGGGTTTGATCGTTTGTCCAAAATTGGCGCGCGCAAATTGCCGCACTAGGCGGATTTATGGCAACACCACTTCCAGACCGTCGTAGGCGAACTGGGCCTCTATTCCACGTTCGGCAGCCATTGCAGAGTCTGAGGGCCTTCCAGGTCTCTTCGGTGGCATACACCGGAGACTCCGAGTTCCACATTAATCCGCCTGAATGGTCCGGATGAGCATGAGTGAGGAGGACCGCCACCGGAGAAACTTCTGGCAGTTTGCCCTTCCAATCTTCTCCGCAATCGATCATGACGCTCTTGCGCTTGTAGCTGACCAGCAGAGAGGTGTGCCTAGAGTGCAAGGGCGTCCTCTCGTCGATGTACCCACGCGTTCCCAGGAAGGTCAGTTTCATGGGTTTGCTTCTATGGTTGTTTGGTTCGGCCATAATCCCGGGGCCGCTCCCTCACGGTCGCGGCTCTCCGAAA
>JBOGJG010000358.1:0-7138 GCA_050747825.1 Acidobacteriota bacterium
AGACTCCCGATCGGCCTCAAAGCCACAGTAGGCCATCTCTCGCCGCTCACCCGTCTTCGGGCAGTGACAGAAAACCTGCCCCTTCTCGTCGTAAACGATATTATCGGCTTGCTCCCCATGCAGCAGCCGGGTTTCCATGTCCTTTCACAGTCCGCGGATATCAATGACGGGCTTGATCCCGTAATCCTTCCACAGCTTTTGATTATTCTTCCCCGAGTCATAACCCCGGTCGGCGCTTAACTGCTCCGTTCGTTCCACGATCTGGGGGTGGCGCTTTTTCAAGCCTTGCACCAGAGGCAGTAACTGGGGGCTGTCAGAAACCGAAGCCCGGGTGAGCTGAAATCCCACCGGCAACTCATAGTGGCTGTCCACCACCAGGTGCAGCTTGTAGCCGAACCAAGTGCTGATTTTCTCCCACAGGCTGCCGTCGCTTCTTTTCCCCTGCTTTTTCTTGCGGCCCCAGTCCGCCTCCCGATCGCTGCTCTCTTTGGGATCTTTACGTCCCCGGGCATGAGTCTCCAGGGCTTTGCTGGCCATGGTGACGGGGCCGGAGCGTGCCACAAATGAAATCGTCAACCCCGCTTATCAGAATCTCCCGGCTCAGCTCAATGAGGTCAAGACCGAGATCAAGATCCGCGAGGATCAGCGTAAGTGGATTGAGCAGCAAATTGCCAGGTACAGCTCGAGAGTGCAAAGAACGCCCCAGCTGCTGATCATCCTCTTCGGCGTATTCGGCAGCCTGGGCTTGGGGCTGGCCATGGCTTTCGGGGCGGACGGAAAAACTCCTGGGAGTCCCTGTACTGGTAGAGATCCCTGAAATCATGACTGAAGATGATCGCCAGCGCCAGCGCAAGAAGCGAATTATCTCCGGAGTGCTCCTGGCGCTCTTCGTAACCGCCCTGATGGCGGGTCTCTACCTGCTTCATTTGAGTCCGGAGCTAACCGGCTTTCTGGAACCCTCCCTGTATGCAATCAATATTTGAATGGAAGGCGATAACCGATGAATATTAGACATCCTCTAATCCACCGCATTCAGAAAATAGAAGAGCAGCATAAGACCGGCTCCCTTTTTGTGCACCACGAGGACAACACCATTGAAATTTATTTCCTGAACGGCCTGATCAACACCGTCTCTTCCAGTAGTGAAACCGATCGCCTGGGTCAGTTCCTGCTCAGGGAAGGATATATCGGGTATCCGGAGTTGCGGGAATTGCTTCATAGGGCGTCAAAGGAGCAGTCGTCGGTGGGAGAAGCCGCACTGCAATTGAATGTCCTGGCGCCTTCCCAGCTCTCCGGGGTGATTCAACAGCAGGCCTTTCACCTGTTGAAGAAATCGCTTCAAAACGGATGGCAGATTCAATCCTTCCGAGCCTCCTCGGGACGACTGTCTTTCCCGGTGCAGATCAGCCTCAAGGACCTTTTTCTGGAGTTGGCCCGAAGCTCCTCAGGAGATCGAGCTGGGACCCGAGCAGAGAGTAGTCGTGAAGGATCAGGCTGACTTTTCGGTCCTGGGCCAGCTCACCTATCCCATGACGATTGATGAGCTTGTGGAAGAGACCGGCCTGGAAGAGCCGCAGGTGAGAAACGTGCTCGGCACCCTGATGAATCTTTCCATGATAGAGGTCCGCCAGGAAGATCCTGAGGCGGCAACCGCCCTGGTCAAAAAAGAAAGGCTTCCTCTCGACCTGCTGATACCGGAGGTGCGGAATCCTCATTTTCATGAGAAGTTGGAAGTCCGGGCCAATGAACATTCTTTCATCAGCGAACAGTTCAAGTCTCTGAAGGTTCGGATCAATGAAATCCGCAGCTATCGGCCCGTTCAGGTAATTAATGTGACCAGTCCCTCCCGAGCCGACGGAAAATCGCTGGTCAGCGCCAATCTGGCTCTCTGCTGCTCAAAGGACACAACTCGCCGAAACCATCCTGCTGGACTGCGATTCGCGCGCCCCCTCGGTACATCGTTATTACGGCATTTCGCTTGAGCCGGGGATCGTCTGATATCTGGCTGACACTCAGCTTCAGCCTTTCTGTTACATACGGCGCCTGGGAGATCTTTTCATGATCACGGCCGGCGCCGTTGCCGAGAACCCGATTGAGCTGTTGTCCCACCCTCGGATGGGGGACTTGATCAAATACCTGAAGACGGAGTTTGACACCATCATCCTGGATTCTCCGCCCCTGCAGCCGATTTCCGATGCGAGAATCCTCTCCCACCTTTCAGATGGGCCAATCATGGTCGTACGCACCGGTCAGACTCCCTACGGGAGCATCGAGAAGGCCCTGAAGAGTATCAGTCCCAAGAAGTTCCTGGGGGTGGTCTTGAACGATGTCAAGCCGATCAAGTACCAGACCAATTTCGACCATCGCTATTATCAGTATAAAAATGACTCGCACTACCCGTATGCCAGGAACGGGGGGAAGAGGCTGTAGGAAAAGCAGGTTATAGCCTACAGGCTCTAAAATAGGGGGATGCGGCTTCATTTCAGGATCTATGGAGAGGGCCCTCCTCTCATCATTTTGCACGGATTGCTGGGCTCCGCGGAGAACTGGCACTCTATCAGCCGGCATCGGCTGGCTTCCCGGTTGCGCGTTTTCGCCCTCGATCTCAGGAATCACGGAAAGTCGCCTCATCATGAACGGTTTGACTATCCGGCCATGGTGGAGGACCTGCTGGAGTTTTATGCCAGGCATGATCTGGACTCGGCCTGCGTCCTGGGCCACTCCATGGGTGGCAAGGCAGCCATGCAGTTGGCCTTGAGTCATACCGATAGAGTGGACAAACTGATCACGGTCGATATCGCCCCCAAAAGTTATCCTCCTGAGCACCTGCACATCCTCGAGGCGCTCCAGTCACTGGATCTGGAGCGCTACAACGCCCGCCAGGAGGTCGATTCCGCCCTGGCTGAGCGAATTCGCTCAAGGACGGTGCGACAGTTTCTTCTCAAGAATCTGGTGCGCGGGCAGGGGCTATTCCGATGGCAAATGGACTTGGAGAACATCTCCCGCAACTACGATGCCCTTCGAGCCGGCTTGCCCGAGGATGGCGTCTTTCTGGGTCCGGCGCTTTTTATCAGAGGTGAAAGATCGAATTACGTTCAGGAAGAAGACCTCGATCTGATCCATCGCCTCTTCCCCAATGCTGAGCTTAAGACGATCCCGGAAGCCGGCCACTGGGTGCATGCCGACCAACCGGAAGAATTTGCCCGAGCAGTGATAGAATTTGTTCAACCTCATGAACGTCGCTGAAGCCCTCCTTCACGCAGCTAAAGACCACGGCGTCCATGAAATTTTTGGAATTCCGGGCGACTTTGCGCTTGCCTTCTTCAAGGTGGTGGAAGAATCCGGCATTCTGCCTTTTTACACCCTCAGTCATGAGCCCGGTGTGGGCTTCGCCGCCGACGCCGCAGCCCGTTTGCGCTGTGCTCCCTCAGTCGCAGCCGTGACGTACGGGGCGGGCGCTCTGAACATGATCAATTCGATTACCGCCGCTTACGCCGAAAAGTCTCCCGTGATTGTGATCTCAGGCGCACCGGGCGCCGGCGAAAGCCGCACCGGCCTTTTCCTTCATCACCAGGCCAAGACGCTGGGCTCCCAGTTTGAAATTTACAAGGAAATCACCTGCGACCAAACCAGGCTGGACGATGCGCAAAGGGCGCCTGCTGATATCGCCCGCGTCCTGCTCAGTTGCCGAACTTACTCCCGTCCCGTCTATATCGAGCTGCCGCGTGACCAGGTCTTTGCGCCTTGCCAGGCGGTCCATCAGGCGCCCGCGCCGTCGCCCGACCCGGAGGCTCTCGCCGCCTGCGCCGGCGAGATTATGGACCGGCTGTCCGGCGCCGGAAGTCCCGTCCTGATGGTGGGTGTCGAGGTCCGCCGCTATGATCTGGAAGAGAAGGTAGCCGCACTGGCTCGTGGCCTGGGACTGCCGGTGGTCACCAGCTTTATGGGACGGGGGCTGCTGTCCGAAGTGGATGCCCCTCTTCTTGGAACCTATATGGGGCTGGCCGGCTCTCCCGAGATTGCTCAACTTGTGGAAAGCTCTGACGCCCTGCTGCTTCTGGGCGTCATCCTGTCCGATACCAACTTCGGCGTTTCGGAACGGCAGATTGACCTGGATAAAGCTATTCACGTATTTGACGGCCGCGTGACTCTGGGTTATCACGTTTATCCCGCTATTCCCCTGGCCGATCTGCTGGATGCCCTGCTGGATAGAGTCGAGCAGGCTGATGGGGGCGCGGGAAGCGTCGTTCAGCAGGAATATCCGCGCGGTTTGCAGGCCGACGATCAATCCATTACTCCTCTCGATATCGCCCGCGCCGTAAACGATCTAATGGACCGGTACGGCCGCATGCCGCTGGCCGCCGATGTGGGAGACTGCCTCTTTACGGCCCTGGATATCGAAAATACTGAACTGGTGGCGCCAGGTTATTACGCCACCATGGGGTTCGGCATTCCAGCCGGGCTGGGTGTGCAGGCCGCCACCGGCCGGCGCCCTCTGGTGCTGGTGGGAGACGGCGCTTTTCAGATGACCGGATGGGAACTGGGAAACTGCCGGCGTTACGGCTGGGACCCGATCGTCCTCGTCTTCAATAATTGCAGTTGGGAGATGCTGCGCGCCTTCCAGCCTGAATCCAAGTTCAATGACCTGCAGGACTGGCGCTTTGCCGAACTGGCGGCGCCGCTGGGTGGGCAGGGGGTGCGCGTGCAGAACCGGCGGGAACTAAAGCAGGCTCTGGAGCAGGCCGCTTCCCGCCGCGGCCCGTTTCAGCTCATCGAGATCATGCTCCCCAGGGGAGTGCTCTCGCCTACCCTGTCGCGTTTCGTCAGCGCGGTCAAACGGCTGCATTATCAGTCTGTGGTAAAAATCCTGAGGGGTCGTGTTAGGGGCGCCGAGGGCTCGGATGCAAGGCCCGGCGACGCCGGCGATGCCGTTGCATCGTCCCGGAGCCGCAACGCCGCAGACGGGTCCTCGCCGCCCCTAACCCGGATTTCTCACCAGTAGAAAGACAAGGGCCTCCTTTTTCCGAAGTAAGCCTTGTCAGATCAAGAGGTTACACTCTAAAAATTGAGAATCAGTATAAGGGAGCCAATTTGAGCCTTAATCTTCATCAGAATACCTTGTGCAATTACTCGGTGAGATATCCGGGTTAGCTGCCCACTTTCACAAGTGATCCCGTCGCTTCAACTGATTTCGGAGTCAATTAGCTGAATCGACTGCCACCCGCCACCTGCCACCCGCCACCTGCCACCTGCCACTGCCACCTATTTCAGGTCGCGCGCGGCCTGGCTGAGGGGCGCTACGGCGCCGCTTTCGAGATTGATGGACCAGATGAGGTGAACATCCTGGCCGTTGTGAGTGGCTACGAAGTCGATCCAGAAGTTGGGGGGATCATTCTTTACCGGTCTCCATTCCTGGAACTGATATTCCGAATACCCGCCGGCCACCAGTTTCTCCACCGTGGGAGACTCCTGCACTAATCGATTGTAGGCGACAATGCCGGCTTCCGTCTTCTCAGGCGGAGCCTCAATGCTGGTCTCGTCCTCGCCTTTACTGGCTTCGGCGCCGCTACCCGCTTCCGGAGTGGTTTGAGAGTACAGGATCGTCGGAGGCTGGTTGGAGCCGGCGCTGATGGCAAACGGGGAACCTATGTACTCGACCCTGGGTTCCACGGGTTTGGGCGGGGGAGGAGGGAGTTCGAACACCTGATCGCCGTCCACACGAGGATAGAGTCCCGCCCATTCCCCGCCCAGATAGGCGATCAGTTCCCGCCGCTGCTCTTGAGCCAGCAGCAGGTAGACTGCTCCAGCCAGTGTTCCCACAGTCAGGATCAGCAAGAGAATCTTCTTCCAGAGAGGCACATCGATCGAGTAGGGACGAGTCCTGGCCTCCGCAGTCAGCACCCGCAAGCGCTCGGCCTGGCGCCTCAGCTCCTCCGAGCTAACTTCGCCCGGCCCGGTTTTAACTTCTTCCTGCAACGTTCTACTTCCCTTCCTGAGCCATCTGGTTTTGCTGACGGCTTTTTTCTTTAAGAAAGGTGGAAATAAAAGGATCGATGTCTCCATCCAGGACCGGATCCACATTACCGATTTCCAGCTTGGTTCGATGATCCTTTACCATTCGGTAGGGGTGCAGCACGTAGGAGCGGATCTGGCTTCCCCAGGCGATATCGGCCTTGCTCTCCTCGAGCCTGTTCAGCTCCTCTCGTTTCTTTTCCATTTCGACCTCATACAACTTGGATTTCAGGATCTTCATGGCCATTTCTTTATTGCGGTGCTGCGAGCGCTCGTTCTGGCACTGGCTGACAAGTCCGGTCGGAAGGTGAGTGATCCGCACGGCCGAATCGGTTACGTTGACGTGCTGGCCACCCGCTCCCGAAGATCGGTACGTATCAATTCTGAGGTCTTTTTCGTCAACCCCAATATCAATGTCCTCATCAATCTCCGGAGACACGAAAACCGAAGCAAACGAAGTATGCCTGCGGGCTCCGGCATCGAAGGGGGAAATTCGCACCAACCGATGGACACCGATTTCCGCGCGCAGATAGCCATAAGCGTAATCACCCTTCACCATGAAAGTGGCGGACTTGATCCCGGCTTCCTCACCGACCTGATAGTCGAGCATTTCCGTTTTATAGCCATGTCTCTCCGCCCAGCGCAGATACATGCGCAGCAGCATCTCAGCCCAATCCTGGCTCTCAGTCCCTCCGGCGCCCGGATGAATCGTTACAATGGCATTGTTGACATCGTGCTCTCCTGAGAGCAGAGCTTTGGTCTCGGTCTCCTCCAGCCCTTGCTCAAGCTGCTCGATTTCCCGTTCTATATCGGCCTGGACTTCCTCGCCTTCCTCACCAAGCTCGATCAGCGCACCCAGATCGTCCAGAGCGGTGCGATAGTCCTCGACCACCCTGAGTGAGTCTTCCAGTTGGCTGCGCCTGCGCAGAATCTTTTGATTCTCGTCGGGTTTGTTCCAAAAGTTGGGATCGGAAATAGTGTTCTCGATCTGCTGAAGCTCTCTTTTTTTACCTTCTACGTCAAAGATACTCCCAGAGGTTACCAAGACGCTCCTTGAGATCGTTAAAGTGTGATTGAAAATCTTCCAAGCTAGTTCCCTTTCCGAACTTTCCGAAGGGGGTCAGGT
>JBOGJG010000359.1:0-5542 GCA_050747825.1 Acidobacteriota bacterium
GCAGGAGCATTCCGGCTAAAGGACGCCGAGGCCGCCTCTTTCGATGGACCCCTCGCTTGGGTACTTTGGCCACCAGGCCCGCCTCCTGTAACGCGGTCTTGACCCAGGTGTAGCTCAGATCGATACCATGCTCGCCCTGCAGCTTCTCCACGAAATGGCTCACATTGAAATCAAAGTACTTCTCCCGATAGAGCTGGAGCACTGTCTTCAGGTAATCTTCTTAGCCAGCGCTCGTAAAATCACTTCTTGAATCTTCATGGCCCGCTCCAAGGCTCGGGTCGGATAAAGTCCCAATTAAAACCTCCTTTCCAAAGTTCCTAGAAAGGCACCTATCCTAACCCGTCCAGCTTGGACCGGACACTTCACTTGTTACCACTACCGGTCATATCACTTGTTAGCGACAGTCCCCTTGACAACAAGAATGATGCGCTTTATTGTGGCCGTGATTAAATCCGTATATCATCCGTTGTGGCGCGCGCCCCTGGTGGCGCTCGTTGCCATTGCCGGCGGTGGGTTATCTGCGGCTCCGGCCGCGGAGCCGGGCGCTCCCGTGCCGGCCAAGCGCATCTATATAGGCATGGACGACCACACCGATTACATGTGGTCGGCGGACGAAGCCTATTATCGCCAGGCCTTCCTTGAGATGATCGATTTCTACCTCGGCCAAATCGACCGGACGGCAAAGCGACAAACGAACGAACAGTGCCGCTGGAACTGCGACGGCAGCTTGTGGATGTGGACCTATGAGAAAAACAAGTCGCGAGCCGATTTCGAGCGGTTCATCGAACGCGTGCGTTCCGGTCACATGTCGGTGCCGTTGACAACCGTCGTCTCTTGTTACGGGGGGATGCCGGCGGAAGCCGTATTGCGCAGCATGTATTACGCTGGCTCGGTGGAGCGCCGTTATAATATCCGATTCCCACTGGCGGTCGCGATGGAAAACCAGACCCTGCCCTATGGACTGGGAACGCTCTTTGCCGGGGCCGGGGCGAAATATAGCTGGCACGGCATTTGTGGCTGCGCGACGCCGCTGCAAGGGCTGAAGAATTACTTCAGCGAGCGCGAGCATCCGCTCTACTGGTGGACCGGTCCCGACGGCAGCCGCATCCTGATGAAGTGGTATCCCATGCTCGCCAACAATTATTCCATGGGGGGTTATTCGGAAGCACGCCATCCTTCTGAATCGGTGCGGCAGGCGGAGAGCAACGCCTTCACGAGCCGCCATCCTTACGGGATCGTCGGTCTGTTCGGCCTGGGTTGGGATGATCCCAAGACATTCAACACGGACTTCATAGCACTGGCGAGAGACCTGAGCACCAAGGAACGGCAGGTGATTGTCTCCAATGAAGTGGATTTTTTCGAGGACGTGGAAAAGACCTATGGGGACCGACTGCCCTCGCAGTCGTGCGCCTTTGGCAACGACTGGGACCTGCACTCGGCGACGCTGGCGGAAGATACCGCGCGGGTGAAGCGGGCGGTTGAAAAGCTCCGCACCGCGGAAGCCCTTGCGACCCTGGTCAGCTTGCAGCAGCCGGATTTCCCAGTGGGCAGCGCCGAGACGCGCGAACAGACCTGGCTCAACCTCGGTCTCTACTACGAGCACAATTGGATCGCCAATGGCACTGTAACCACCGCGGAACGAATCGCCTGGCAGCGGCGCGTGGCGGATCAAATCGAGACGTTCGTCGACCAGTTGCACGCCAATGCGAGCCAGGCCCTCGGCAAATTGATTCGTGGTGAAGGTAATCATCCGCGGTTCTTTGTCTTCAATCCGCTGGGCTGGCAGCGCACCGAGTTTGCCGACCTGCCGCTGGCGGAAGACCGCCCGGTGCATGTCATCGATCTGGATACGAACAAGGAGACGCCCTGCCAGGTGGTGACGAGCAGTGGCGCCCGCCATCTGCGAATTCTGGCGGCGAACATCCCGTCTATCGGCTACAAAGTGTTTGAGGTCCGTCCCGGCAAAGGCGCCACTTTCCCGCCGGCTGCGAGCGCGAGCGTCCGCGAAGGAGTTTTGGAGAACGAGCGTTATCGTGTGACGGTCGCTGGCCGCGGCGCGATTACGAGCTTGGTGGACAAGCAGTCCGGCCGCGAGCTGGTGCAACCGGTCGATGGTCGCGCGGTAAACGACTTGGGCCCGGGCGATGGCACGCTGGAGATCGAGAACAGCGGCCCGGTTTCGGTGACGCTCCGCGCCGTTTCGCCAGCGCCCCTGAAACACACGAGCCGCATCACGCTCTATCGCGACTCGCAGCGGATCGATATCAACAACGAGATTCAGGAGAACTTCGGCACTCCGCAGACCTGGAGCTTTGCCTTCAAGATCGACCAGCCCGATGTCTGGCACGAAGAAGTGGGGGCGGTGATTCGCGCCAAGCTCCTCGGGGATGGCGGTCATTACTCGCCTCGTAACTCGCGCCTCGACTGGCTGACGCTCAACCACTATGTCGACGTGTCCAGTCGGGGTGCGGGTCCCGGCGTGACACTATCCAACACGGACTGCTCGTTCATGCGGCTCGGTCAGAGCACGCTGAAGGAGCTGGATGCATCGAGCTCCGCGTTGTCCGTGCTGGCGGGAGGCGACGTGTCGGGAATCAAACTGAGGATCCTCAACCAGGGCGGCGCCACCTATTTTCGGCAGCGCTTCGCCCTGCAGCCGCACAGCGCGTTCGAGCCGGCTCAGGCGATGCGCTTTTCGCTAGAGCATCAAAATCCCCTGGTGGCGGGTCGCGTGGCAGGAGGTGGCAAGGCGTATCCGGAGAAGTCGTATTCGTTGCTCGAGGTGTCGCGGCCCGACGTCTTCGTCTGGTCGGTCAAGCCATCCGAGGAAGGCATCGAGCGCGGCATGATGGTGCGCGTTTGGAACATGGCCCATGAGCCGGTGCAGGGTGAACTGATCTGCGCGCAACCCATCGCGGGCGCGAAACAGACAACCCACATTGAAACGGATCTGGAGGAGGTCGGGCTGGTCAACGGAAGGCTGCCCGTGGCGCTGACCCCCCAACAGATCAAGACGTTCCGGCTCATGCTACCCAAGCCATAACAATGTAGTTGAGAGCTGAGAGAAAAGCTCCTCAACTCTGAACTCTGAACTTCCTTCTCCATCGAAGCTCAGAGCGATCGCCGAAAGCAGCTGAACGCAATGCCCCTTACGCGTCGAAATTTCCTCGGCCTTGCAAGTCTCGCATCGTCCCCCCTGGGGCTGAGTCTCACTCTGGGCTCCCCTGGCCGTTCCAATATAGTGGCGCGCGCGGAAGAAGCCGATCGACTGATTGCCAGCCAGATAAAAACCGACGACGTCGCCGCGGCCGCGTTCCTCGTGCGCCAGGGCGGGTTCGAGTTCGCCCGGGGATATGGAACAGCGAAGATCGACACCCCCTTCCTCATCGCATCGCCGACGAAGCCGATGACGGTTTCCGCCGTGATGATAGTGCGCGACCGCGGACAGCTCGAGCTGGCGGCTCCGGTGAGCCATTTTCTGCCACAGTTCAAAGGCGGCGGCCGGGAAGCGATCACGATCAAGCACCTGATTACCCATATGTCCGGCCTGCCCGATATGCTGCCGGAAAACGTCGCGCTTCGAAAAAGACACGCGCCACTTGGCGAATTCGTGGAGCGAACGTGCCGGACCGAACTGCTCTTTCCGGCCGGTGAGCGGGTTCGTTATCAGAGCATGGGCATCCTGCTGGCGGCGGCCGTGGTCGAAAAAATCACGGCCCAGCCGCTGCCCGAATTCCTCGCCTCTACCATTTTCGCGCCGCTGCGAATGACGCAGACTTCGCTGGGGCTGGGAGGTCGCAAAATTGCCGATACGGCACAATGCCAGGTGGCCGTCCCCAGCGATTGGGACTGGAACAGCGCCTATTGGCGCAATCTTGCCGCGCCGTGGGGCGGAGCGCATTCGACAGTGCACGACCTGGCGAGGTTTATCGAGGCGTTCACCGTTCCTGGCTCTGCGCCCTGGCCGGAAACCACCCGGCGCGAAATGCGTGAGATCCAGACCGGCGCGCTTCGTCCGAGCTATGGTTTGGGATGGATGCGCGAACCCGGAGATTTTGGCAAACGATGTTCGCCGGCGACGTTTGGCCACTATGGATCGACGGGCACGGTCTATTGGCACGATCCCGGGTCGGAATTGACCTGTGTCCTGTTGACGACGAAACCCGCGGAGAATTCGAGATCGGGCTTGCTCGGTCCGGTCTCCGACATCGTTGCGGGCGTCCACCCGTGATATCTCCTCCGACCACCGACAATTAGCCCGCCAAAAAACTACAACCATGAAAAACCCATGAACCCCACGAACCCCACGAAAACCACCATGAACCCCATGAAAACCACCAGGAACCCCCTCGCTTTGTTATTCGGATGCCTCGCCCTTATGATTGCACCAATCCAGGTTGCCCAGGCCGCAGAGGGCCTCGGCGCGATCACCGGCACCGTGAGCAACACCGCCACGCGAAATCTGCTCGAAGGCGCGAAAGTCGAGGCGCCTCAGCTCGGCCTGACGACGCTCACCGACAACCTGGGGCGATTCGTGCTCTCCGCGGTGCCGGCCGGCACCCATGAGCTCGTCGTGTCCTACGTCGGCCTCGATTCCGTGCGGAGTCAGGTGACCCTCGCCGCCGGCCAGCGTGCCGTGCGCGATTTCGATCTCACAACCGAAATCTACAAGCTCGATGCGTTCAAGGTGACCGGCGAACGCGAGGGTGGCGCCGCCGCCATCACCGCGCAGCGCAACGCGCCCAATCTCAAGAACGTCCTGGCGACGGATTCGTTCGGCAATCTGCCCAACATGAACGCGGGCGAAATGATCATGCGCCTTCCGGGCATCTCGGGCAGCCTGACCGAAGAGGGCCTCGCCTCCTCGTTCAGAGTTCGCGGCATGGCCGCCTCGCTCAACACCATCACCATGGATGGTTCCGGCTTCACGACCCATGGCGCGACCCGCCACTTCCAACCGCATACCATTAACGTCGCGCTCTTCGAGCAGGTTGAGCTCACCAAGGGCCATACCCCCGACAAGGGCGCCGATTCGCTCGGCGGCACCGTGAACTTCAAGTCCCGCTCGGCCCTCAACATGAAGGAAAAGCGCCGGTTCACCTACAACTTCACCGTGCGCGTTGCGCCGTCGTTCACTCAGCAGATTCCAATTCGCGAGCAGCACCGGGCCCATCCCATTATGAACTTCGGTTATCAGGAAGTGTTCGATGTCTTCGGCGGACAGCGAAACCTCGGCGTGACCGTCAACGGATTTTACAGTGAAAACGCCGTGGGTGGCTTTCGCACCGATCGCGATTTTCAGAATACGACCGCTCAGCCCGCCTACGTGTGGAGCTACCAGACCTTGGAAATCTACAACCTCCGCAAGCAGCGCAATCTGCCCCCGGATGCAGAAGGGCGGCTGCTTCGAGTGCCAGGGCGTGGTGGAGCCCGCCGTCATCCCGAAGGGCGCGCAGGAGTACATCGGCTCGTGCATGTCGGCGAACGTGCAGCTCAAGGCGATGCTCCGCGAGTACGCCCGCAAGTACGGGCACAAGCCGAC
>JBOGJG010000360.1:0-23014 GCA_050747825.1 Acidobacteriota bacterium
GGGTGGGGTCAGATCTTGAGTTTTTTGTTTTTGCTCTCTAATCAGGATCTTACCGGCAAAAACGAAATACTCAAGATCTGGCCCCACCCGCACTCCGTGCTCTCCTCGTACAGATTCATCAGCTCAGCAAAGGTCTGTCTGATCTGCTGATTGGTGTCGGAGAGCTTGCTGGAATTCTCGATGATGTAGTCACCGTACTTGACCTTCTCCAGCATGGGAATCTGGCTGTCAATCCGCTGCAGGGCCTCCTCCTCGGAAAGGCCATCGCGGGAGATCAGCCGCTTAAGCTGGATCGACGGGTGGCAGTAGACGACGATAACGAAGTCGTAGCGCCGGTAGGAGCCGGCTTCGACCATGAGTGCGGCGTCCACGATAGCAAGCGGCGAGCGGTTATTGCCCTGGGCTTTGTGACTGGAGATCAGGCGCCTCTCCTCTTCGAATACTCGCGGATGGATGATCTTGTTAAGCTTCTGGCGGGCCGCCTCGTCCGAGAAGATGACCTTCCCCAGTTTCTTGCGGTCGATGGTTTTGTCGCGTTTTAAGATCTCCGTGCTGAATACGTCCACGATCTCCCGGTAGGCGGGCTGGCCGGGCTTTACTACCTCACGGGCGATTTGATCCGCATCGATCGTAAAGGCGCCTAGTTTGTTAAACTGCCGGAGCGTATTGGTCTTTCCACAGGCGATTCCGCCCGTCAAGCCAACCTTCAGCATAAAAGCATCTTAGCAGAAAAACAGGCTAAGCCCCGGATTACACGGATTAGACGGATCTTTCTCTGTGTCATCCGCGTAATCCGGGGCTAACTCTTTAAAATTCGAACCCCACCCACTGGCTCCAGCAGTCTCCGGCCCTCTTGCGCGACACCCGAAACTTGAACGGATTCCACGCTTTCAAATTCCCCCACAGCTCTCTACTGAAAGGTCCGAGGAGCTGATGGTTGCCCTTGACTTCATATGTGCCGGCAACATGGTGGTCTCCGGTGCCGATGTCGTATTCGATGAGGTAGCTGGTCTCCTTGTCTCCGCTCCAGTCGAACAATACGGCGCCGGTATGGACGTCGTAATTGAGGGTTTCGCCATTTTGGGGAGTGTAAACCTTGGGGCACTCGCCGGCGTCGTCGGCCGAAAAGACCTGTGATTCCGAGGTGAAGATATCCCGATTCAGACGGGCCATTTCTTCCAGCCATTGATTCAGCATGTGCCGCAGCTCTTCAGCCTTTTGTGGCTTCTCGTTGATGATATTTTTCTGTTCCCGGGGGTCGGCCTGCAGATCGTAAAGCTCGCCGGTGCTGATGTACTTGTACCTTTTATCTCTGACCGCCCGCACCCACAGGTGCTCGCGTTCCTTGGTAGTCTGATTGCCGGCAATCACCGACTCGAAAAAAAGCGGCCTTTCTTCCAGATCGCCCAGCAGATTGCGCCCCGTGATGTACTCAGGCACTTCGATATCGAACAGACTCAAGACCGTGGGGAAGATGTCCGTCTGGATCACCGCTGTGTTCACTCTCTCGCTCTCGGGATCGATCCGCCCCGGCCAGGAAAGGATAAGGGGAATGCGAATGAATTCTTCGTAGAGCTTGGCTTGCAGGGAAGTGGAGGCATGGCCGATAAAGCCATGATCGAGAAGCTCCTCCCCGTGATCGGCGGTCAGAACAATCAAAGTATCCTCGAGGAGATCCTTGTCTTGGAGAATCTCGATCGCCTGTCCGAAGAGCCGGTCCATCTGCCGGACTTCGGCATCATAGAGCGCGTTCAAAAGCGGACCATCTTCGGGAGCATATGTGGTCGAACCCAAGGGCACGATCGCCCCCGTCATCGCCGCCTTTATTCCGGGGCTTTCCAGCAGCTTTTCCCGGGGAGCCGGAAGGTCCTCCGGGCTGGGATTGTAAGGCTGGTGTACGATCGTCGTGTGGTACCAGAGAAAGAACGGGTCCTCCTGGGTGGAGTCGGCATTTTTCTTCAGCCAATTGATCAGCTCGATGCCTTCCTCGCTCCCGAAGTACTCGCGCTCGATTTCGCCCAATCCCAGGTTCTTGTAGTAGGGAGCAAAGGTGAAGAAGTTCAAATTGGGGACGCGGTAATCTTTTTTCCCAAAAATCTTGAGCAGAGTCTGCAGGTCCGGAGATCCCATATGGTCGCGATTGTTGACTCCATGAGTCGGAGGGTAGAGCCCGCTCAGGACGGAGACGACTCCAGGAGCGGTCCAGGAGGCCGTGCTGTAGGCATTGCCAAAGACGACACCGGTCTTGGCCCAACGGTCTATATTCGGTGTATTCTCTTTTTCGTAACCGTAAACTCCAAACCGATCGGCCCTGCAGGAATCAATCGTGAAGAGCAGGACGTTTTTGGCGTCCAATTGGCCCGTGGATGGGATAATCAGCGCGAGGATGAGGGCAGTGCTTCTAAGGATGGATTTCAGATTCATGAGAAATACAGCTCCTCCGTCCGTGATGATAACATGAGAGAACGAGGAGGCCAGCCGCGCATGGGCAATCGCTTTTATCTCCAGTCTTATGGGCTTCTTCCGGAGTTTCTGAAGCGCCGGATCAACCCCCTGGAGTATTCCATACAGGCTTTCATCCATTCAGCCGAGTCGTCCCAGCGGCGGCTTTGCGTTTTGGACGCGGGAGCGGGGGAATCGCGCTTTGCGGCCGCATTCAGGGATCACTTCTACGTGGCAATGGATCTCGCCGTCGGAGACAATGGCTGGGATTACTCCAGGCTGCATGTCTGCGCCGACCTGGAAGCGGTCCCTTTCGGATCTGCCAGCATGGACGCAGTTCTGAATATCCAGGTGCTGGAGCATGTAGCGGATCCGGCCGCGGTCTTGAAGGAACTCTATCGGGTGCTCAAGCCCGGTGGTCGATTGCTCCTGACCGCGCCTCAGGGCTGGCATGAGCACCAGCAGCCGCACGACTTCTTTCGGTTTACCCGCTATTCCTTGTCCGCCCTGCTGCGTTCAGCCGGTTTTCAGGAAATTTCGATCGAGCCTCTGGGGGGCTATTTTCATTATCTGGGCCAGCGGCTCACTTATATTCCCAAGGTGCTCTTTCAGGACCGGCAGGGACTCGGCCGCGCCGCCCTCTTTCCGGCTGAACTGGCCAGCCTCTTTTTCTTTTGCTTCCTCTCACCCATCGCCTGCTATTACCTGGACGCCCTGGACCGCAAGAAGGAATTCACGCTTGGCTACAAGTGTCTGGCAATAAAGGCCTGAGGCCCGAGGCCTGAGGCCTGGACTGGTGTTGGACAGATCAATGGTCTTGGGCCTTCAGCGCGTGCATCCAAATGCCGGCTACTTGGTGCTTTTTCGCCTCAGGCCTCAGGCCTTTTCTTGCAACCCACCCCCGTTCTAGCGTATCTTAACTATTGTTCGGGGGCGACCGGCTTCGACGGAAGTAGTTGAGGCGGTAGATGCATGTCGAGGCGCCATAACCTCGTAAATACAGTGGCAAAACAGATAACTGCCAACGAACAGTTACCACTCGCTGCGTAAAATTCGCAGCCGTCTCGTTTAATCCGGTCCGCAGGACAAACGAGGCGTCGATTTAGCGGGCTTTTCAGCAGTGTCGTCCTCCTCCACGCCGCTGCTGAGAACACTAAGTGAGGACATCCGGCAGGTTAGTTTGCCGCTTTCAATCGCCTGCCGGAGGGAAACAACGAAAACGGATAAACATGTAGATTCTGCCGTTGAAGGCTTTCGGACGTGGGTTCGATTCCCACCGCCTCCACCAATTTTTGGGCCTTAGTATCAGCCGGCCACTGACCCCGGCTCGCTACGCTCGCCTGCTGACCGCTAACCGGTTCTAAGATGGTCAGCGGTCAGCCCGGGCAGCGGTCAGCATCAATCATTCAGCGGAATCCCCCTGCCTAGAACGAATAGCGCAGACTAAGCTGCACCTGTCGGCGGTCGTCCTCCTTGGCAGTCACTTTCCCAAATGTAGCGCTGGAGGGATTCGTATTGGCCGAATCCCAGTTGGGATGGTTCGGGAAATTAAAGAACTCGGCCCGCACCTGGAAGCTCTGATTCTCGGTGATGCCGAAATCTTTGAAGATCGCTGCATTCCAGCTCTGGAATCCCGGGTGATACCACATATTCCTGTTTTGGGTAGTGGAAAAAGTACCGGCTGCCGGCGCGGCGAAGATGGGGTCTCCATTGGAATTCACAGTCTGGAACCAGAAATTGGCATCGTCTTTGCCTTGCGAGAAGGCGCGCTGGCCGCCGTCCAACACCGGGTCTCCACGGACTTCCCAGGGCTGAAACTGATTGCCGCTTCCAATGCCGGCACGATCCTCTCCGCGTCCTATCGTGAAGGGACTTCCCGTCTGAAACTGCAGGACGCCCGTAACTTGCCATCCTCCTAAAATTCGGTTGGCGCGCAAGAAGGGCAGTTCGTAGATGAAGTTCATCACGGCGACGTGACGCGAATCAAAACTGGAGGCTCCCCAGCACAGGGTGTCATCAAAAGGATTCCAGCACTGATCGCGGCGTCCTGAGGCGTTGTCCTCGCTCTTGGAGAGAGTATAGGCAATTCCATAGCTGAATCCTTCGCTGAAGCGCCGATTCACCTGCACCTGCAGGCCGTGATATTCGGAGCGGGCGGCGTTCTCACCCAGGTTAATGAAGGAGAACCCCTTGAAGGGCCGGAGAAAATTCGTATCCAGACCATTATTGGCGGAATTGGTTCGAGTTCCAATCGGAAGGGCGTTCAACTCGCGCGTTCTTTCAAGGTGGGTGCCGGCCCGGCCGACGTAAGCGACCTCGACTGTGGTCTCAAAGCCGATTTCACGCTGCACCGTCAGATTCCAGTTGTAAGCCGACGGAATTTTATACTCGGAATCCATGGTCATGAAGAACTGCGGAAAATTGGTGCGGCTTCCACCGGCTGGATTGTCCACCTGCCCGTTGGAAATCGAGACCATGGGCTGGAAGGGCGGATTTCCACCTAAAAAGATGTTGTCAGCCACGCCGGGCCGGGCCATGAAACGTCCGAATCCGGCGCGAACCACGGTCTGTGAATCGAGCTGGTAGGCGATGCCGATTCTCGGCTGGAAATTTGCCTTCTGGTACTCTCCCCAGCTCTTATCTCCACCCGTAAAAAGGTGGTTGAATTCGCCGGAGTCGGCTATGGCGACGCGTCCCAGGGCCGCTTCGGGCCAGCCTTCACCCGGGATGACCACGCCGTTGAAACGATCGCCGCTGATTACGGCGCCGGTGGCCGGATCCTGAACCACAGCTCGACTGGGGTCATAACGGTTTGGATCGAAGACCGCCATGTTTCTCCACAGGCTGTAGAAGTACGGTGTCATCAAGTCGTGCCTGAGGCCCAGCTCCAGTCGGAGTTTCTCATTGACTTTCCAGGAATCCTGAACGAACCATGCAAAGGCGTTGCCGCGGTAAGGAGTAAAGGCGCGCGGGCCGATTTCCGCGTAAGTGCTGAAGACCCCCAGGGCCGCATTGGCGGCCGCTAGTCCGGTTCCTCCCAGGCGATCATCCGTGAAAACGAAACGCCCGTTCTGATTGTTAGTGCCTCCAGGGACGCCGGTCACGTTGATCTGGTCAAAGTCGTTCTGGCCGGAGCGCTCGAACCAGACTCCGAACTTCACCGTGTGATTGCCAACGATCTTGGAAGTGTTGTTGGCAAATTGATAAATCGGACCCGTCGATTGGGCCGGATAAGGCCCGCCGTCCAGCCTTTGAAAGTTGCTGATGTTGACCGTAGGAATCTTGTCCGGAATTTCCTTTCTTTCCGGAAAGATATAAGGGTAATCGATTCCAAACTGACTCCTGGCGAAGCGCAGGCCGTCCTGCTGTATCCCGATGAAGACCCGATCTACACTGGCCGTAGCCACAAACTCGTTGATGGTCGTGGGATTAATCGTCCAGGTGTAGTTGAGGGCTCCCGTTTTATTGGGACGATCCCAATCAGTCACAGCCAAGTCGAAGCCGCTGCGGAACGCATCCAACCGTTTGAAGTTGTAGTTGTGGAAACGGAAACGAAAGGCGTGCTCGATGGCGGGGTTGTAGTCGATTGCTACGGTGTCTTTACGCTGATCCGTCGGCTGGGGACGCGTCTGGATAAAATTCGAGCTGCCCTGCAGGAACCCCGGAGTCGGTTCAGGAAAAGCATTTAAAAGCCCGATGCCGTTTGCGCTCAGTCGCCCGGCGGAAATGATATTGTTGGGAAACGGTTCCCCGGTTTCAGGATCGGTGATCACTCGCGTGCCACTGAAGAAGATATTGTTGGGGTCGAGCAACTCGCTGAAATCTCCCTGCCGCATCTGGAGTGAGGGCACGGTCGCCGTTGACGTACTCTCCTGCCGAAATCTCACCCATTCCTGCGTCCAAAGGAAGAACAGCTTACTTTTGTCGGTGTTCCATTTCCCCGGGATGAACACGGGACCGCTAACGTTATACCCGAACTGGTTATAAGTGAAACCAGGCCGTTCCAGACCCGCACGGTTGCGACGCCAAGTATTTGCGTCGAGAACCTTGTTGCGGAAATACTCGTAAAATGAGCCGTGAAAATCGTGGCTGCCGCTCTTGGTAACGATGCGAATCTGACCGCCATTGGAGCGGCCATACTCAGCGTTGTAGTTGGCCGTAAGGATCTGCATTTCCTGAACGGCATCGATATCGACGGCTCCAATCGAGGTGCCATTGGCTCGGGTTCGGGTTGCCACCGCGCCGTCATGCGTGATCAGATTATCCTGGGTGCGGGAGCCATTGATGGCGTATCCGCCCGAATTCATTGAGAAGCTGAAATCGCCAATGGCTCCACCGCGGCGGACGCCTGCTTTCAGAAGCGCCAGCAAGATGGCGTTTCGCCCATTCAGCATCAGGTTCTTAATCTGGTGTTCCTCGATCACGCGGCCGACTGTGGCCGTCTCAGACTGAACCTGCGCTGTCGAGGCGACTACCTGGACGGTTTCCGTAACTTCACCAAGCTCCAGGCCGGCATCGATGGTCATGGCCGAATTGGCGTCCAGCTTGTTTCTCGTCTTCACGAAACGCTTGAAACCGGGAAGCTCGACAGCCAGGGTGTAATAGCCCGGCGGCAGGTTGGGTACGACATAGTAGCCGGAATCGTTGGTGACGGCCTGGCGCTCCAGGCCTGTTGTCTCATTCCTAATGGCGACCGTCGCCCCGGGGATTACGGCCCCAGAGCTATCCTTGACAAAACCCGAGATTTGGCCGGCGTCCGACTGAGCGCGCGCTGATTGAAGCAGTCCGGCACAGATCACCAGAAACACCAGACAGAAAAATGGTTTACGAACTCTCATCATTTCTCCTCCTCCTAGAAAGAAACTGCACGAGAAAGCAACTGCACGGATAATCAAAGCCCATACCTTGCCCTCCGCACTGCGCTTCTATATAGCCGAGTAGCGTCACGGGCGCTTAACGGAAACGCAAAAGTTCAGTGAGGATTACATTGCCACAGATTGTAGCAAATTCAGCAAAAGAGGGAAAGCTTTTTTTATCGCAGTTTATAAAGCACTCTATCGAATGAAACCGCTTTCGGCCCGCATCATACTGGACGATCAGACTCTTGACCTGCAGTGCACCTCTGCATTAATTCAGGACACCCCGTATACAGGTGGTGGTTTGTTGATAGCTCCAGGCGCAAAGGCGATTCGGCCTCTTTGATGTCGTGGTAGAAGCTGCTATCATCGGGGATACTTTAGAAATGCAAGAAGTGATTCAAGACCGGCTGCCTGGATTTCACATTCTGGCCAAGCCCATCGGCCCCATTTGCAACCTGGACTGCAAATACTGCTTTTACCTGGAAAAGGAGAACCTTTATCCGGGCCAATCGAAATGGGCCATGCCCGAGGACGTCCTGGAAAGCTATATCCGCCAGTATATCGAAGCTCAACAGATTCCCGTTATCAGCTTTGCCTGGCAGGGAGGAGAGCCCACTCTTCTGGGCGTGGACTATTTTCGCAAAGTCGTTGAATTCCAGAAGAAGCACGCCCGCGGCAAGGGCATTGAAAACGGCTTTCAGACCAATGGTGTTCTCCTCGACGATAAATGGGGCGAGTTTCTGGCTGAGAACAACTTTCTGATCGGCCTCTCCATTGACGGACCCCGTCATGTGCATGATCGCTACCGTGTCGATAAGGGAGGCCTTCCCACTTTTGATCGCGTGATGCGCGGTATCGGCTATCTCAAAAAGCACGGTGTCGAGTTCAACACGCTGACCGTCGTCCAGCGGCATAATTCCCGCTATCCGCTGGAGGTCTACCGCTTCCTCAAGGAAGTGGGGAGCGGGTTCATGCAGTTCATACCCATTGTGGAGCGAATCGCGGACCAGGCCAACCCGAATGGGCTCGTATTGATTTCTCCTGACTCTGAAGAGCGCGCCCGGGTATCCGAGTGGTCGGTCGAGCCGCTGCAGTACGGAAAGTTTTTGAGCGCAATCTTCGACGAGTGGGTTCGGCAGGACGTCGGCCGCTATTTCGTGCAGATTTTCGATGTGGCCCTGGAATCATGGTTCGGGGGAGAAGCCAGCTTGTGCGTGTTCCGCGAGACCTGTGGTTCCGCCCTGGCCATCGAACATAATGGAGACCTGTACTCCTGCGACCATTACGTCTATCCGGAGAACAAGTTGGGCAACATTATTGAAAGTCCGCTGGACTCCCTGGTCAACTCGACTCAGCAGCAGAAGTTCGGCCGGGACAAGCGCGACACTCTCCCCCGCTACTGCCGGGAGTGCGAAGTGCGCTTCGCCTGTAACGGCGAATGCCCGAAGCACCGCTTCATCCGCACGCCGGACGGCGAGGAGGGGCTCAACTATCTATGCGCCGGCTACAAGCACTTCTTCCGGCATATCGATCCCTACATGCAATTCATGGCGGAAGAGCTCAGGCGGCGCCGTCCTCCGGCCAACGTGATGGCATGGACCCGCATGCGCGACCTTCGCGCCGCCGGCAAGAACCACCCCGGTCGCAATGACCCCTGTCTCTGCGGCAGCGGCAAGAAGTTCAAGCGCTGTTGCGGGGCCTAAGCCTGTTTAAAATAGAGTAAAATTTTCATGACCACAGTAAATAGGCCAGAAGGTCCGCCATCTCCTGTAGCGTAATTTCCTGATCGAGCCCCTCCGGCATGGCCGATAGAGTAGAGGCATACATGCGATCTATATCTTCCCGCCTGACGATGTCTTCTTCACCATCTTCATGGCGCAGCGTAATCGTGGTGGGCGTTTGTGCGGCGATGATGCCTTCCAGGAGTGCGCCGCTCTTGAGTCCCACGACGAAAACCTCGTAATTTTGGGCGATGGCCTGGCTGGGTGCCAGGATGTCGCGAAGCAGGGCCTCGCGGGACCGATTCTTGATGGTCGCCAAGTCGGGCCCGAATTGACTGACGCCGATCTGATGGCAGCGTGCACACGTCTGCTCAAAGACCAATTGTCCCCGGCCGGCATCGCCCTGCAGTTGCAGCGCTTTTCGATAGCGCTCGATGACTTTCTCCCGCCCCTTTTCCGCCTGCTCCAGAATTGCTCTTCCCCGGCGCCGATCCTCGGCGTCGCGGTTCATGATCAGCCGGCGCCGCTCGCGAAAGGCCAGAGTCCAGGGCTGAATTTCTCTGCTTTCGAGCGCTTCGATCAGCATCCGCCGGCGCTGCGGTGTCCGGGAAAGAGCTTCTCCCGCCTCGAGGCGCACTTGCGGCGTCATCCTCTTCCAGTTGCTGATAATGAAGCGCGCCGTCTCGTCTCCATCAATCCGTCCAATGGCGCGAACGGCTTCCGTCTGCACTTCCAGCGGCTCTCCCGGAGTGACCAGAGGTCGAAGCAGCGATTGATACTCCTGAGGGCCGGCCAGGGTGAGCAGTCGAATCGAGTCGGAGCGCAAGCCGGCATCTTTTGTCCTGTCGGACGCCGCTGAGGCGGCACGCTGCAGCGCTTCTTGAGCAATCGGCCCCTCAGGCAGACCTGTTGCCTCGAGCATCCGCAGGGAGGCGGCCCTGATGGATTCGTCAGGCGATTGGAAAAGTTCTACCAGCCGCTGGCGAATCGTGGCCGCTTGCTGACGGTCGGGGCTCGAACTATTTCGGTTTGACGCGCCACGGCTCTGAAACCCAGTAGCCAGGCCATCCAGACCGGCGGCGCGCCACCAGCCTGCGTTATTGGCTTTCGATAATCCCGGACCCACCCCCTTCCGAGCCGTGACCACCCAAAGGGTACCCGGGGAGCGGCCCTTGGACGCTTCCTCCACAACCTGACCGATTTCCTCCATCTTCCCGGCGGCCCCAATCACCGCACATACCTGCTTCAAGAAGGCAGCCCTCGCCTCAGTCTCCTGATCCGTCAGCCGTGCCAGCGCCCTCCGGAATAGACGAAGGGCACTGCTGTCGAGAGCGCTCAAGGCCGCCACGTGCATCCATGAATCTTCGATGTTCTGGAAGAGCAGATCCTCGCGGGCTTGTCGGGCTTTATCCGAGTCCATATTCCCCAGCGTGCAGAGGAGTTGGAACCGCACCTTGGGGTCCGGGTCATCGGTCAACTGAAGCAGTCTCGCCGATGCGCCCGCCCCGCCTGGCGCCGGTGTGTCCTGTAGCCGCGCTTCAGCCAGACGGATGGCGTTTTCCCTGACTCCCGGCTCAGGGTCGCTCAGAGCCAGGTCGATCAGAGAAGTTTCCAATTCATCGATTCCCTCAAGCGTCCAGAGGGCATGAAGCCGTCCTGCGGCCGAACGGCTTTCCCGGAAGAGCCGCGCCAGATGCGCAACGGCGGCCTTGCTGCGGCGGTCCACCAGTAATCGCTGGGCAGTTCGCCGCCACCAGATATTGGGGCTCTCGAGATGGGCGACCAGTTTCCGATCCGAGGCCTGATCCAGACGCAGGGCGCGGGCAGGGGGAGTCACCTTCCAGCCGGCTGGGACGATTCGGTAGATCCGGCCGCGATCGCTTCCGTTGTAAAGCCGGCCCGATTCAGTAGCCTCCTGCGACATCCATTCCGGATGCTCGATGATCTCGCGGTAGAAATCCAGGACGTACAAGGCTCCGTCCGGGCCGATGTAAAAATTGACGGGCCTGAACCAACTGTCGGTGGAAGCCAGAAACTCACGGCCTTCCTCGAGGCGGCTGGCCATGAAGGTGGAGCCGGAATCGGACCACACGTCCGCATGGACCAGATTATGTGCGGGCTCCGCCACAAAAGAGACGCGCTCAAACGGTTCCGGGAAGAGTCCGCCCAGATACAGGGTCAGGCCGCAGGCCGATGTAATGGTACCGATCTCCGTCAAAATCTCGAAGCGGGGATCGTCGGTAATCGGAAAAATCTCCGCCGCGTTGCCGTGGTCTGACATGTCCTGAGTGACCCCGGCCACCTGAAGGTCGGGATTGCGCTCCAGGTAGCGCGCCTCCAGGACCTGGTGCATCACGTGGTTGGAATTGTTCACCGTGAAGTAGTGTCCCCACCGGTCAAAGGTGTGGCCGAATTGGGAACGGCTGGCGAGCTGCTCGAGCTCAAAGCGATCCAGGCGCAGGCGCACGCTTCGTCCCTTATTCGGGATAGGCGGCAGGTCGGGGCGTTCCGGAAAGCGAAAGCTGCTTCCCCGGTCCTCAAATTTGTCCTGGAAAATCACCGCAGTAGCCGGAGGCTCATGGGCAATGTAAATCCAGTTGTCCAGGCCGTAGACGGGCCCGTTCATCCGATGCTGCGGGTTCGAGAAGGCAAAGCCGGTGAGGACCGTTCTGCGGATATCGGCCCTGCCGTCTGCGTCCGTGTCCTCCAGATACAGGATCTCAGGGGGGTCAGTGACCAGGATGCCCTTTTTCCAGCGCATCACGCCGCTGGGCAGGACCAGTCTGTCGGCAAAAATGGTGCTGCGGTCGGGGTAGCCGTCGCCATCCGTATCCTCCAGCAGCCGCACCCTCCCCGTGCCGCTGGCATCCAGGGGGTAGCCCGGCATCTCCACCACATAGATGCGCCCCCGCTCATCGATCTCCATCGCCACCGGATCCGCAATCAGCGGCTCCGCAGCAAACAACTCAATCCTAAAACCCCCCTGGATCTGAAAGGTCTCCAACGATTCCTCAGGAATGTAAGGCGGACCCGTCTGCCCGGCCCCACAACCCCAAAATAGTGACACGCACGTAATTGCCGCCAGAACCCGCATAAAGCCTAGCTTTTACCCCCAGTCTGGTACTTAATAAACCATACTGCCAAGAGTGTCATTCCCTGGTCCGGGCGCAAGCCAGCAATTAAGTGCCAGACTGGGCCTGAGGCCCAGTCTTTGTGCGGGTTCTACTCGCATTTACGTGCGTGTCACCCATTAGATGGCTTTTGGGCCGGAGGGTGGGCGGCCGGGAACCGGGACGCTCTGGTTGATGGCGACGTCGCCCCAGGCATAGTCGGTCGGGCCCAGGCGGAAATTGGACTTCAGAAGCTCGTCACGGCTGACTTCTTGTCCGGTGTAGGCCGATTGGCGTCCCAGAATTCCCGTCAATGTCGATTCCGTCACCTGGCGTGCCTCATTGATCGGCTTGCCGGTCCGGATGGCGCGCACCAGATCGGTATGCTCAGCGACATACGGCTCGGACTTCTCGCCCTCATACTTCCAGGCCAGCTTGCCATTGGAGTCATAAATCTGGTTGTAACAGTTGCTGGATCCCTTGGTTCCGACCACAAATTCGGAGATGTTATTCGCGCAACCGTTTATCTGGCGGCACATACTGTGGAAGCGAGTTCCGTCGGCATGCTCAAAATCAACGTCAAAGAAATCAAACTGGTCGCCAGTAGCACGGCGCATGCGCGCTCCCATGCCTACTGCCTTGACCGGATTCATTCCCGTAAACCAGTGGATTACGTCGATCTGGTGAACATGCTGCTCGACGATATGATCTCCCGAGAGCCAGGACCAGTTCACCCAATCACGGATCATGTATTCCATCTCGTTCCATTCGGGAGTTGGTTCGCGATACCAAAGGGCGCCCATGTTCCAGTAGCCCCTTGTGGCGACGATATCCCCGATGGCGCCGTCGGCAATCCGCCTATAAGTTTCCAGATATTCCTTCTGATGGCGCCGCTGCGTCCCCGCCACAACGCTCATATCCTTCTGCTCGGATTTCTGAGCGGAGGCAAACATTGAATTGATCCCGTAGGAATCAACCGCTACCGGCTTTTCGATAAACACATTCTTGCCGACTTCGACGGCAAAAGCGAAATGCTCAGGGCGAAAGTGGGGTGGGGTAGCCAAAATCACGTAATCGATATCGCTGTCGATGACCTTCTGGTAAGAGTCGAAGCCGGCAAAGCAACGCTTGTCTTCGATGGTTTGTCCCCGTTCCTTGAGCTGCTGCCGGGCCCTGTCGATGCGATCCTGGAAAACATCCGCCAAAGCGACGATCTGGATGTTGGGCGCCGACTCCAGGGCATTCACTGCCGCCCCTGTGCCGCGGCCTCCGCAACCGACCACTCCGATTTTCAGAGCCGGTCCCTCGGGAACCTGATCGTTTGCTGCGTGGCTGCGGGTGATAATGGCGGCCGCCGCGCCCGTGGCCACCGCTGACTGCATAAAGCTGCGGCGATTGAGAATGGATTTCTTAGCCTTACTCATCTGATTTCCTCCAGTTCTGTGAATAAAAATACTCGAGTCGCCCTCTGGTTCGCTGAACCACGCGGGCGGCAACCTTTTCCATTTTCATGGAATCGATAATCTTCATTCCTTTCTCGGGCGGCAGCACGCTCAGAGCAGTCGCAAAGGCATCTGCCGTTGTGCCATTTGCTGCTATTACAGTCACGCTCGCCGAGCGATTAAGTGCGAAGCCGTTATCAGGGTCCACAATGTGCGAGTAGCGAATATCACCTATTTCCAGGAACTGTTGCGTATCTCCTGAAGTCGCAATAGCTGAATTGTATAGTACCACTATTTCATCCTCATGGTCGCCGCCAATGGAGGATTGCGCACCATCCTGAACCGCGATACGCCAGCCCTCCGCGCCGGGCGGACGCTCCCCCAGGGTGATGTCCCCTCCGGCGTCTATCAGGGCGCTGTGGAGGCCCCACTGCTCCAGCACCTTCAGGGCCTCGTCGGCTGCGAATCCTTTGCCAATTCCTCCCAGGTCCAGCTTCATGCCGGCCAGCATCAATTCGGCTGTCTGCTTGTCAGGGTTAAGCCGGAGCTTCTCAAATCCGACCAGTGCCCCGGCCTGCGCAATTGCATCTTGAGCAGGTAGCTGTTTTGAACGGCGTGCCTCTCTCCACAGTTCGATCAGGGGAGAGACTGTGATGTCGAAAGCGCCGCCGGTAAGCTTTGAGAACTCTATTGAGCGTTCCAGGATGGAGTACAAATCTTCGCTGACCGGCTGGGGACCCGCACCGGCCCGCTCACAGAGCCGCCTCAGTTCGCTGTCGTCGCGATAATCGCTCAGTACGTTATTGAGGTTTTCAATTCTCTTGAAAGCCGCTCGGGCGGCGTCGCGTGCCTGGGACTGCGAGGGGGCGTAGAGGACAATTCGGAAGATTGTCCCCATCTCAAAACGGGAAAACTCGTAGCGTGACAGCGCCGCCTCGTCAGGCGCAGACGCACCGAAGGTCAGCGGCAAGAGCAGGAGGAGAAGAGCTGAGAGGCCGGATCTCACTGGGCGGACCTCACTACCCGAAACCCGATATACCAGCAATCCGAATACCACCACTCGCTCTTGGGGATCTGAGGATCGGTGATCATGCAATCGTCCCAGGTAGTGTGATTCCGATTAGTGCAGCGCATTTCCTCCACCGGGTCGAAGTAGGTCCCTCCCCGGATGGCGTGGTGTTCTCCCTCATGCGGGCCGGTTGGATTCTCCTTCGGACTGCCGGCGTAATAATCTGCAGCGTACCAGTCGGAGCAGAACTCGGAGACATTGCCCAGCATATCGAAGAGTCCCCAGGGATTCGGTTTTCTCGATCCCGCCTCCTGAGTCATTCCCTCACTGGTGGCCTCGTAGACGACGTGCTCATCCAGATTCTCAGGAACCCACAATCCGCCCGCGCTGCAGGCATACTCCCATTCGGCTTCGGTGGGTAGGCGGTATTTCTTGCCGGTGAGGGCCGACAGCCACTCGCAGTACTTCTGCGCCGCGTAAAAGGTCATGCTCATAGCCGGGCGCTTGCCCGTGCCCCAGCCCAGGTCGGGTGGAATATAGGGAGGAGTCGGACGGCTGACAGCATCGACTCTGCCTTGCTCGACTTCAGGCAGATCCGATGGAACGCCGCCGAAGTAAAACTCTTCATATTCATCCCAGGTCACTTCCGTCCGGGCCATCCAGAAAGGACCGACCTCGACCTCATGCGGCGGTCCTTCATCTTCCTCGCGCAGTGCATCCGATTCCGGCGTGCCCATCTGAAAAGTTCCTCCCGGGATCTTCACCAGCTCGAAAGAGACGCTGCTACCCGGAATGGTCTCAACATAGCTCTCCAATTCGCCGTGATGAGAGGCTGATTCCGCCGGCAGGTAGATGGCCGCAGTCGGAACCATCAAAGCAATAAGAAAAACGACCACTCGGCTGATCATTGAATCATCTTAGCAGATATGGGGGGGCCGCCGAATCACACCAAGCACACGAAACAAAATCAGGTTGGGCCCGGTTTCATTCGTGTGATTCGTTGGCCAGCTAGACGTCGCAAATTTTGAATGCCTGCTCCAGCGACTGCAGTGGATCTCGCGTCGGAACAAACTCCTGGCCTAAAAACCCGGTATAGCCGGTTTCCAGAATCGCCTTGATGATGGCCGGATAATAGAGTTCCTGACTCTCATCGATTTCATGGCGTCCAGGGACTCCACCGGTATGATAATGAGCCATGTAGTCCTTGTTTTCCTGGATGGTACGGATGACATCACCCTCCATGATCTGCATGTGATAGATGTCATAGAGCAGCTTGAAGCGTTCAGAGCCGACGCGTTTGACCAACTGGACGCCCCAGGGGGTATGGTCGCACATGTAATCTTTGTGGTTGACCTTGCTGTTGAGCAATTCCATGCAGACGGTGACGCCCTTCTCTTCCGCCAGGCCCACCACCCGCTTGACACCAATGGCGCAATTCTCCAGGCCCTCGTCGTCAGTCATCCCCTCCCGGTTGCCCGAAAAGCAGATCACGTTGGGAATTCCTTCCGCCGCGGCGAATTCGATCCCTTCACGCAGTTGCTGCTCGCACCGGTCATGGTTTTCTTTGCGATTGAGCCCTTTCTCAATCGGTCTCGAACCCCAGGTGATGGCGCACGTCAAGCCATACTGCTTGACGACCTGGAACTGCTCCGGACCGATCAGTTCGACTGACTTGAGTCCGATCCGGGCAGCGCCCGCCGCAAGTTCCTCCAGAGGCATTTTGTTGTAACACCACTGGCAGGCAGACTGCTGAATGTTGGCGTTTGCCCTGTAAGGCTCCTGCAGGCCGGCGGCGCACGTTGTACCGGAAGTGACCAGACCGGCCGTTACACCCGTGCCCATCGCCTGCAGCACCGAACGGCGACTCATCTTTTTTGATTGGATACTCATAGCTAAGCGAAGCCCCTTTTTGGAAGAGAGATATATCACAATCTGTTATCATCAGCCAAGCGGTAGGCTGTAGGCAAAAGCCAACAGAGAGTCTTAGCCTACAGTCTACAACCTGCATAAGGAGATCCCATATGAATCGAAGAGAATTTATGAAGCAAAGCACATTGGCCGGGGCGACGGCGGCTCTTGGTCCCAACGTCCTGGGAAAACCTTCCGCTGGGCGAGTGGCTCCCAATGACCGGATCACGATCGGCGTGATCGGATCGGGTGCTCGAGCCCAGCAATTGATGGAGGCGGCTTTGACGCTGCCTCAGGCCGAAATCGTAGCTGTCAGCGACGTTTATACGGGACGGGCTGAGCGGGCCAAAGCCCGCACCGGCGGAAGAGCTACCATCTATAAGGACTATCACGAAATCCTGCAGAACAAAGACATCGACACTGTTTTCATCGGCACGCCCGATCACTGGCACAAGCAGATGGCGATGGAAGCCCTGCAGGCGGGAAAGGATATCTACCTCGAGAAGCCGATGACGTACTCGGTTGATGAGGGCTTGGAGATCATGGACGCCGTCAAGAAGACAGGCCGCATTCTTCAAGTGGGCAGCCAGGGCATGAGCACGGCAACTCAGCAGATGGCGCGCGAGATGGTTAAGGCAGGCAAGCTGGGCCAGATCACCATGATCCGGGCTTCCTACAACCGCAACAGTGCGAGCGGCGCCTGGATTTACCCTATCCCCCCTGACGCCAATGAGAAGACCGTAGACTGGAAGGCTTTCCTGGGGCCGGCCCCGGATCGCCCCTTCGATCTCGAACGCTTCTTCCGCTGGCGCTGTTACTGGGACTATTCGGGTGGAATCGCCACCGATCTGTTCGTTCACCTGGTGACCTCCATCCACTACATCATGGACGCCAAGATGCCCCAGAGCGTCACGGCCACGGGCGAGCTCTACCGCTGGAAAGAGTCGCGCGAGGTGCCGGATACGATTAATGGAATCCTGGTCTATCCGGAAGAAGGCTTTACTGTCAATCTGAGCTCAACCTTTAACAACCAGTCCAGCAGCGAGTCAGGTTTTGAGGTCCTGGGTACGGAGGGCTCCATTGCTTTTCGCGGCGGAAGTCTCACCTTTGCGGATGAAAACGTCTACGAAGACAATCGCTGGGTGGTAGCGTCTTGGGACGAAGAGCTGGAGCAAGCCTATTACAATGATCCGAAAATCGAGGCGATTGAGACTCCCTCCACCTGGGAGCCTCAGATGAAGGAAGGCTCCCGGGTCTGGACGGAGTGGGGTAAGGACGCCACGATTACCCACATCCAATATTTCCTGGAAGCCGTCGAGTCCCGCAAGCCTCCTGTACAGGACGCGCTCATGGGCCACCGCGCTGCCTCCTGCGCCCACATGGTCAACCAGTCTCTGCGAGAGATGAAGACTTTCCACTGGGATGCAGCCAGGGAGAAAGTGAAGGCTTAGCAGCCTGTGGTGAAAGTCCTGAGGGGTCGTGTTAGGGCCGCCGAGGGCTCGGATGCAAGGCGCGGCGACGCCGGCGATGCCGTTGAATCGTCCAGGAGCCGCAACGCCGCAGACGGGTCCTCGCCGCCCCTAACCCAAAGGGCGCCAGGGGATTACCGCCGCCGGCTCTGGCGCACGGCCCCTCAGGACTTTTACCACAGGCTGTTAGTACACGATTTCACAAATACACCGAAACGGATGGCCGGGATATTCACATCCGACCCGTCAAAGAACAGAATATCTTTGCAAAATATGCCGGGCTGTGGCGGAAGGGCCCAGGCCAGACCCGCCAGGAAATCAATGCCCTGCTTCGTCGGATGCGGGGCCACAAACATGAAAACGGCCCTTGACACCAACGTCATCATTGCTCTCCTCAGAGGCACTCCGGCCGAGAGTCAGACTGCCGACGAAGCGCTCAAAAACCGAGACCAAGATCGATTGGATGATGGAGGAGCAGGTATGGCGGATCGCTGCCACTGCTTTTCGGGCGTATACCGAACGAAGGCGTGCTCAGCAAAGCGACCCTGGTCCCCGGCCTGTTCTTGCCGATTTTATCGTTGGCGCACATGCAGCGGAGATGGCCGAGGCCCTTCTCACATTTGATACACGCCTCTATAAGAAGTCTTTCCCCTCTTTGCTGATGAAACCATGAAAATCAACTATAAGGGCCGGCTTTTTCGATCAGTCAGTAAATTCAGACAATGCCGAGGTCACTGAGGACACGCTCTTTCACTATCGCCAGGAGGGGATCACGCGAATCGATTCGTGAGATTCGTGTGATTCGTTGGCCCAAGAATGCTTAAACTTTTTAACCTGAAAGGCCTTGCCTCTTTCCCTGCTCCGTCGCGACGAGGGAGCGGAGGCGGGTGAAAACCGTCAGATTTTGTAAGCCAAAAACTTGACTTCCCTGCTCCAAACTCCTTATCCTTGTTCGTCTGAATGAGGCAATGATGGAGAATCCGTTTAATAGCATGAGTTATTTCAGCAGCCAGGCCGGCCGTATTCCATTTCTCAGCCTCATTATTAGCATTATCATTACCTCCGGCTCTTTGCGGGGGGTTGTAACCATTAGTGGTTAAAACCCGACGCTCCGTAAAGAACCGATAAGATCCTCAGCCGAAACCTTCTTAAGTTCTCTACGGAGCCGTTGGACTATCGGCCATTTGGCCAGGAGAAGTTATGGGTCAAGTCATCACGTTGCTGGTGGAAAATAAGGCGGGTGTCCTCTCGCGCGTTGTGGGACTTTTCAGCCAGCGAGGCTACAACATCGCCAGCTTGAACGTCGCTCCCACTCTGGACGCCAGCATGTCGCGCATCACCCTGACGACCGACACCGACGAACGGGGCACCGAACAAGTGGTCAAACAGCTTAACAAACTCATCGATGTGGTCAAGGTCATCCCTTACGATGCCGGGATACACGTGGTCCGGGAAATGGCTCTGGTCCGCGTGCGGGTGAATGAGGAAAATCGCGCCGAAGTCCTGGCGCTCTCGGACGTTTTTCGAGCCCGTGTCATTGACGCCAGTCCCGGCAGCTTCATTTTTGAAGTGACCGGCCAATCCGAGAAAATCGACGCTTTCCTCCAGAATGTCCGCATTTTTGGGGTCCGGGAAGTTCATCGCACCGGTCAACTCGCTCTCAGCCGCGGAGCGGCAGCCGTCAAACGCTCCCAGAGGCGCCATTCAGTGGCTCTGCCGAAGCCACAATCCAATTCATCGAACGCATCTCTTTCGGAGGTCAAAACAAACCATGGCTAAAATTTATTACGACAAGGACGCAAATCTCGATCACTTCAAGGGCAAGACAGTGGCCATCGTCGGCTACGGAAGCCAGGGCCACGCCCATGCTCTCAATCTGCACGAGAGCGGAGTTCGCGTGGTGGTGGGGCTGCATCCGGGAAGCAAATCAGGCGAGAAGGCGCGTCAGGACGATCTGCCCGTCAAGAGCGTGGCCGAAGCCAGTCAGGACGCCGATGTCATCATGATTCTGGCGCCGGATACGATGCAGCCAAAGATTTATAAAGAGTCGATCGAGCCTCACCTGGAAAAAGGCAATACTCTGATGTTCTCGCATGGCTTCAATATTCATTACAAGGAAATTGTGCCCCCGCAGTGGGTTGACGTCTCCATGATTGCGCCCAAGAGCCCGGGACACCGCCTGCGCGAACTTTACCAAGAAGGAGTTGGGGTGCCGGGATTGCTGGCGGTTCATCAGGACTTCACCGGGCAGGCCAGTGCAAACGCCCTGGCCTATGCACGGGCACTGGGCTGCACACGCGCCGGTGTCATTGAGACGACCTTCAAGGAGGAAACTGAGACCGATCTGTTCGGCGAACAGGCGGTGCTGTGTGGCGGGGCAACCACTCTCATCAAAAAAGGGTTTCAAACCCTGGTGGAGGCCGGCTACCAGCCGGAGGTGGCTTATTTCGAGTGCCTGCACGAACTGAAGCTGATCGTCGATCTGATTTACGAGGGTGGACTCGGCTACATGCGCTACTCCATCAGCGACACCGCTGAATACGGTGACTACAGCCGGGGACCGCGTGTCCTGGATGAAAGCGTCGATCGCAATATGAAGCAGATCCTGAAGGAAGTGCAGGACGGGACATTCGCTCGAGAGTGGATTGCCGAAAATCAGAACGGCTGCCCGGAGATGAACCGGCTGCGCTCCGGCGATGCCGATCTGAAGATCGAACAGGTGGGCAAGAACCTGCGCCAGATGATGGGCTGGCTCGGCGGGAGCAAGAAGAAGGAAAGAAAATCGGCTAGGCATTGAGCGTATGAAGAAAATCTTCATTTACGACTGCACTCTGCGCGACGGAACGCAGGGGGAAAACATCTCTCTGAGCGTCGATGACAAAATCCATATCGCGCAAAGACTGGACGAACTGGGTGTCCACTACATAGAAGGTGGATGGCCTGGCTCCAACCAAAAGGACGCGGAGTTTTTCGAGCGGGCCAAGAGTCTCACCTGGGCCAACACTCAGATCGTTGCTTTCGGAAGCACACGCTACTGGAAAAATCCGATTGATGAGGACCCCAACATCGCCGCCCTGCTTGAGGCGGAGACATCCACCGTAACCCTGGTCGGAAAGAGCTGGGACTTTCATGTCGAGCAGGCTCTGGGGATTACGCTCGAACAGAACCTGGAAATTATCGGCGACAGCGTCCGCTATCTGAGAGATTACGACAAAGAAGTGATCTTCGATGCCGAGCATTTCTTCGATGGTTATAAGGCCAACCCGGAGTACGCCACGCGTGTGCTGGAGACGGCACGCCATGCCGGCGCCGACTGGCTGGTGCTGTGTGATACCAACGGAGGCACGCTCACTTCCACAGTGGGCCGAGTGGTCGAGACTCTGGGCGCTTCATTCGAGAACCTGGGCATCCACACTCACAACGACTGTGAGATGGGTGTGGCCAATTCGATTGCCGCAGTAGAGGCAGGAGCCGGCATGGTTCAGGGCACCATGAATGGCTTCGGGGAACGCTGCGGAAATGCCAATCTCTGCTCGGTCATTCCAATTCTGGAAAGCAAGATGGGGCACACCACAATTGGAAGGGAAAAATTAAAGGGACTCACTTCGCTGGCCTACTTCGTAAGTGAGACGGCCAACACCGTTTTGCCCAATAACATGCCTTTCGTGGGCAAGAGCGCCTTCACTCACAAGGCAGGACTGCACGTCAGCGGCATTATGAAAAATCCGCGGACTTATGAGCATCTGGGTCCGGAGGAGGTCGGGAATGACCGGCGAGTGCTGGTCTCCGACCTCTCGGGCAAAAGCAACCTGCTCTACAAGATCCGCGAGTTCGGGGACATCGACACCGAGCAGCTTGACCTCAAGCCCCTGCTGGAGCGGCTCAAGCAGCTGGAATACGAAGGCTATCAGTTCGAAGGGGCTGAGGGGACGTTCAAGCTCCTTCTGCACCACTATCAAACTCAAGCCGCCGATCCTTTCGATTTTAGAGGCTTCAGGATCCTGGTAGACCAGAGTGAGGACGGACGCTTTGTCAGTGAGGCCACCGTAAAGATTTCCGTCGGTGGAATCGACGAGCACACCGCTTCGGACGGAAACGGTCCCGTGCACGCTCTGGATCGAGCCGTCAAAAAGGCCCTGGCCCGCTTCTTTCCCGAGATCAATGAGGTTCGCCTGATCGACTACAAAGTACGAGTCTTAAATGCTCAGAGCGGAACCGCCGCCAAAGTTCGCGTGCTCATTGAATCTACTGATGGAAGCCACTCCTGGACAACGATCGGCGTCTCCTGCAACGTGATCGAAGCAAGCTGGAAGGCGATTGTCGACAGCGTGTTGTATAAGTTGGCCTTTCTGGCGAAGGATAAAGAAGGCCTGAGACCTTAGTCAGCCCCATGTTCGATCCTTGAACGTGGAAATAGTGCCCCTCACTCACAAAGTCCTTGTATTGAGGGAATCGCGCTGTAGGGAGAGCCAATCATAGCGGAGCTTTTGGGAGTCGCCAAAAGTTTTTTACCCCACAGTTTGGCTGTAAGTGTCTGAAAAATGGGGTTGCGAGGGGGTGAAGAGGGAAAATTCACCCCAGCACCGAATGAAAAGCGAATTCATACTTCGGGAATGCCGCTGGCCGAGGACGTGGACCTGGAAGAGATTGCCGGCAGGACGAAGGGCTATACCGGCCGGCCTCCAGCCAAAAAGCTGCCCCCATTGCTCATAATCATATATCGGATTCGCGCCAACTATCCAATAATATGGATATTGGTACAATTGATTGAAGTCTTTTGGGGCGCTCCCGTGTGAGGGCCTGGAAGACCGAAATACGATAAGTAGATCAAAAAGAAGGCTTTAATTACGCTCCAGCCGGCCCGACTTGGTCCCGTTTTTGCGTTAAGATTATCTTCATTATTGTGCGGCTTCTAATCTGGAGTTTCATGCTAACCGGTGTTCTTTCTTAGAACACTTTGAGAGGAGGTGATGCATGCAACAGGTAGGGCGCCGTCGTCCCGGGAGCCGATGTCAGGTGCCCGGTATTCCCATGATCCCGGAGGGAGGACAGAG
>JBOGJG010000361.1:0-2056 GCA_050747825.1 Acidobacteriota bacterium
ACAATATTTTCACTAGAGTCTTCAGGCAGGTCGTCGTGTCTGCCGGTGCGGCATTGTTTCGTGGGGCCACAACCGATTCCGGTAGTAATGCAAAGCGCGTACAACTACAAAATCGCATCGATTCCGCGTGTAGCGGGCTGCCGGAATCCGGAGGTGGAGCGCACAGCCCCCGACACCATTAGTGAGCTGCTCGAGAGAACGCTCGGGCTCATCAGTTGTTTAATCCAGGAGATGCGAACGCGCGGGCCCGACACTCGTCACGGCTCGCACTAGGAGGCGGAGCGACTCCTTGAGCGGTGGAAGCTTGAGGGTCCACACGGCGGTTAGCTCGTGGGCTCTTAGCAGAGCCGGCGATCCAAGAGCGCCTGCAGTTGCCTTTAGCCAACTTTCGCTCGGTATCATTTCCCAGACGAACCCCGGTAGTGTCTCAATTTGAAATCAGTGGCTCTTGACGTGCCCTCGTGATTTGCCACGTTCCTTAGTATGCTTAGTGCCATGGATCAGAACAAGACAGCGCTCGAGCGCGCTTTCCAGCTCGCGAGATCAGGTAACTGCGCGTCAGCCGAAAACATTCGCCAGGCCCTGAAATCTGAAGGCTATTTTGTCGATCAACTGATTGGCAGCACCCTTAAGGGCCAGCTTCGGGACCTCATCCGGGAGGCGAAGAAATAGCCTATGCCCAAAGGCCCTAGAGGCCAGCGTGGCGGCTGCCGAGAGATGGATAGAGGACTCTAATAGATGACCGCTGCAGAGAATCGCCGCAGGAAAGGCGCTGTCGCGACGTGCAATACGGAGCCAGCCGTCTTGATCGGCGGCACAAGGTACGACTTGCCGATGCGCAAGGGCACGTTAGGCCCGGACGTGGTCGACATCAGTACCCTTTATCAGGACACAGGCCGCTTCACCTACGACCCCGGCTTCACCTCTACGGCAAGCTGCGAGTCGAAGATCACGTTCATCGACTTCGACAACGGGATAGTACTCTATCGCGGTTATCCGATCGAACAACTCGCCGAGCACAGCACCTTTTTGGAAACTTGTTATCTTCTGCTCTACGGCGAGCTGCCGACTGCCCAACAGTACGAGGCGTTTGAAAACCGCATCGTCAAGCACACCATGGTGCATGAGCAGATGATCCGGTTCTATTCCGGGTTCCGCCGCGACGCGCATCCAATGGCGGTCATGGTCGGCGTGGTCGGAGCACTCTCGGCGTTCTATCACGACTCGATCAATATCAAGGATCCGGCGCAGCGTGAGATGGCCAGTGTCCGCATGATTGCGAAAATGCCGACCATTGCCGCCATGGCTTACAAATATTCGATCGGCCAGCCGTTCATCTATCCAAGGAACGAGCTGAAATACTCGGCGAATTTCCTGCATATGTGCTTTGCGGTGCCAAGCGAGGAATACGAAGTCGATCCCGCCCTCGCCAGCGCCATGAGGCAGTTCTTTATTCTTCATGCTGACCACGAGCAGAGCGCTTCCACCGCCACTGTACGTCTTGCTGGGTCGTCGGGAGCCAACCCTTATGCCTGCATCTCAGCCGGCATCGCCTGTCTGTGGGGACCTGTGCACGGCGGTGCCAACGAGGCGGTGCTGCTGATGTTGAAGGAGATCGGTACGGTCGCCCGGATCCCGGAATACATCAAGCGCGCCAAGGACGAGGGCGATCCGTTCCGACTCATGGGATTCGGCTATCGCGTGTACAAGACCTATGACCCAAGAGCGAAAATCATGCGGAAGGCCTTGCACGAGGTGCTCGAAACTGTGGGTCGTCACCACCGCGACGACCCCCTATTTAAGGTGGCGCTTGAGCTCGAGCGCATCACACTTTCCGATGATTACTTTGTCGAGAAGAGGCTCTCTCCGAATCTCGATTTCTATTCGGCGATCACGTTGAGGGCGCTCGGCTTCCCGACCGAGATGTTCACCGTGCTGTACGCGATCGCGCGCACGGCGGGCTGGCTTGCGCACTGGAAGGAGATGATCGACGATCCTTCGCAGCGCATCGGCAGGCCGCGCCAGCTTTATACCGGCGCTACGCAGCGTACCTACG
>JBOGJG010000362.1:0-1197 GCA_050747825.1 Acidobacteriota bacterium
TCTTCGAACTGGTCAGCGGTCAGTAGGCGAGCGTAGCTAGCCGGGGTCAGCGGTCAGCAGTCAGCGGTCAGTGGTCGGCGGTCAGTGGTCAGCGGTCAGCGGTCAGTGGTCAGTAGGCGAGCGTAGCGAGCCGAGGTCAGTGCTCAGTTCGTGTTACGGGCACAGCCCACGGCACATCACCACCGTCACAAACCGTGGGATTCTATGCTTGACTAAATCATCAGCGCAATATCGTCCGACACGTGCAGGCTGGCAGCGACAGCACGCTTCACATCGTCGCTGGCTACTCCAGGAGCCACCTCCTCCAGGACCAGCCCCACCTCGTTGATACGGATTACGCCCAATTCGCTGATGATCAATTCCACGCAGTGAGGACGGCTCACTGGCAAACGGCAGGAGCGAACGATCTTGGGCTCCCCGGCTCCACTGGTGTGGCGGGTGGCGACGATCCATTTACGGGCCTGAAGATTGTTCAGCGGGATGTTCTCGGAAATCACCAGATCCCCCTGGGCCGAAATCTCGGCTGCCTCGACAACAGCCAGGTCCACGGGACCGAGCGCGCCGTTTCCCAGCTTATAGGCGCGAGTTTGGGCGGACAGATGGGGCACGGCCAACTGCGGGATGCCGGGCCCAAGAACCACCCGTTCCACATTCTGCAGCTCTTTGACGAGCCGGCTGAGAATCAACTTATCTGGGTCAAACATTTGTTCTTCAAAACCTTCCGACCAATTTCAAAAAACTTGAATTCTACTACAAAAGGTGGTGAAGAACAAATTGTGGACAAATAGAGGCATTCGCGCTGTGGCCTCTCTCAAGCAAGTTCAAATTTTGAACGGAAGAATTTCGGCCAAAAAGCCGAGAAGGCCGATCAAATACCCGCTGGGCAGCCCAAGGCTTCTCCTTTTTCAAGTTCTGAGCCGCCTTAAAAAGACACCTCTGCCCAGGTTCCTTTAATTGGTGGTTGGGGAGTGGGACTTTAGGCAGCCCGTTGAACCAGCGAACGCATCTTCTCTTGGTGACCGGCCTTAATGTGGCCCACGGCTAATGCCAGCATGACCATCAGGGCCAGCCCCACCCGCAACTCCATTTTCTTCTTGCCCCGGATATAGTGCACTTCAAAATTAAAGCTGGTATCCAGCCGGCTGTTGACTCTCTCCACCGCCGTGCGTTTCTTATACTCTCTGGCCCAGGCGTAGC
>JBOGJG010000363.1:0-11904 GCA_050747825.1 Acidobacteriota bacterium
CTTTTCTTGAAATTAACAGGCTCAATTCTTCGTCGCTGTCTGGTTGTCAAAGATCACTGCCGGACAAGGATCATTCATCCTGCCAGCGAAACTCCTATGATACCGAAAGCGCAGGGAGGTTGCAACAACTAATTGACGAGGACACTGCTGGGCTTGGAGTAGGGCTCTTTGAGGTACTTCTCCGCCTCGCTCTGGGCGCCGTTGTGGTCCACCTTGCTGTTGATGGCCTTCTGGTACTCGGCCATGGCGCGCGGCCGTTGACCCAGGATGTCATAGATCTTTCCCAGATGAATGTGCGTCCAGGTCTCCACCCATTCAGGCTTTAGATCTCCGTTTAGAGCATCCCGGAAACTGTTGGCGGCGCTGTTGTAGCTATGCTGCAGAAAGTAGACCTCACCGAGCCGGTAGTCAGCCAGGGAACTGCGCGGATCCATCTGGCCGGCCTTCTCAAACTCGCGGATGGCCGACACGAAGTCGCCCTGCTCCTGGTATTCCTGCCCCAGGGCCAGGTGAACGGCCACTCGCATCTTTTCGGAATCGCGCAAGATCTTCCCGTTGGGATCGAGATTCAAGCGCACGGGCATGGTCTCCGTGTCAAATGTAAAGGAGGTGGTCTTGCCGTTCACCATCAATTCCTTATTCTCAGGCTTCCCTTTGGTCTCGATGCTCACTTCCATCGGCATTTTAAACAGCTCCAGACTCTGCGTGATCTGTCCCCGGATCTTAAAGCCTCCAGCCTGAAGCTTAAAAACGGTGTATTCCAGCCGAAACTCAGGGACTCCGACTCCCTCCAGCCACTGCACAAAGAACCAATCGTAGTCAGTACCTGTCTGGACCTGGACAAAATCTGAAAAACTCGAAGTGTTAGCCGCCTGGTTGGCGTTCTGTGCATACCAGTGCTTCAAGACCGGTCCAAACTTCTCGTCTCCGACCAGCTGCCGCAGCATGTAAAGCACCCAAGCGCCCTTGCTTCCGACAATCGAATCATATTGCGCAGAACCCGGGATAAGTCGCAGCCCGCGCGCCACCGGCGCCTGCTCCTGGTATTTCAAGGCCTGGACCGATTGCCGGGCCAGTTCGGTCGGAAACTCATCGGGCTTTTTTTCCTCCAGATAACGCAGCGCCGCATAAGTGGCAAAGCCATCCTGGATCCAGGCGTCATGAGGCCGGCTCAAACGAACGGAATACCCCCACCACTGCTGGGCCAGTCTCTTGGCCAACTCCATGGTGCCCGTCGATCTAAGATTCAGAAGATTCGGCTCCAGCAGAACCAAGCCGGCGCAGCCGGTCGAAGGCAAATTGACCTGAGCGACCTGCACCAGATTGAGCCTTGCCATCGGAAATTCGCCGTATTGGTCGCGGAAAAACTGCAATATGCTGCCGATTTCTTCAGCCAGAGGCTTTAGGTCCTGGTCGTATTCTTCAGTTACAAAGAAGGTGAGCGGAACCGGCTGCTCGTCGAAGTTCTGCCGAAAATAACGGGCCACTACGACTGGAACCCCCGTAACCGGCTGATCGCTCGTCCAGGTAAACACCTCTGAAACGGCAACTGTGCGGATGGGCTGCAGGACTCCCGGAGCCACCACCGTAAAGCCCAGCGGGACCGTGATCTCAACAGAGGTCGTGGCCGCATCCAGAAGCAGGGAGTGAACGGGAAACCATTGCCCTTCGCTCAGCAACAGGGCCCCTTCGGGACTGATCACGACCTTCTCCGTACCGGGCGTATCCAGGAAGGCATATTCCTCAGGTTCGAGCGTTCCCTGGAAACTGAAGGTCAAGGTCATTTCCGAGCCGGCCCTGAACAGGCCATCGCCTCGAATGTTCAAGCGGCTGCTGTCAAAATCGTCAAAACTGCTGCTGTAACGGACACCCTGCTCATCGAGAATATCAATAATGGTTAAACGGTTGTTGAGCTCAAAGGGAAGCGCGGCGATGTCCTCCAGCACCTTGAAGCCGACTTTCGCTTCCCCTTTCAGGTAACTGTTCTCCGGCTCCAGTTCGGCTTTGATTTCGTAATGTTCAACGTCCAGCTTGAGCTCGGCGTCGGAACTGGTCTGATTCTGGGCCAGAACCGACAGGGGGGAGAGCGCGAATAAGGCGAAAAGGACGCCCAGGGCGCGAAAACTTAGAATGGAAACTTTCATCATTAAGTCCGATGCATGTGCAATAAATTGGTTACGTGCCTGGCTCCCTCGACATAGGCATCGCGCCGGCCCAGATTGGCGGCGGCAGCTTTGAGATCTTCCTTGACCTGCCGGCGCCGGTTCGAATCGTCGAGCAAGCTCAAAATGTAATTCCCTATATTCTCTGCTGTGGCTTTCCGTTGGATGAACTCCGGAACGATCTGCCGTCCGGCCACCAGGTTTGCCAGGCAATAAGTATCGGTTTTTACGAACCAACGAGCGAAACACCAACTGGCGAAGGACAGCCTGTAGACCATGGCGAAAGGGACCTGCAAAATCATTGCTTCCAGTGTCGATGTCCCGCTTTTTATGATCGCACAATCGGCTCTTCCCAGGAGTTGATCGGAGCTCTCCTGCCGAGTTTCCAGATCCAGAGGGGCATTTCCCCGCCCCATCCAATCGCGGTAGATGCCGTCTAGGAATTCGGCGGAAATCCCCGGAGCCTGGATAATCCAGAAACGGACCGGAAGCCGATCCGCTATCAGCCGCGCGGCATCCAGTTGAACTCCCAGGATCCGGCTGACTTCCTTTTTTCGACTGCCGGGAAGCAGGGCCACAACTGGACGGTCCTGAAGATGACCATTTGAAGCTTGCAGTACGGCCTGCTCGAGCCGGGTCCTGGTGGGATTTCCAATGTAGTAAGCCTGGACTCCCCGCCGGCGGTAAAATTCTTCTTCGAAAGGGAAGATCACCATCATCCTGTCCACATAGCGCTGGATCGCCTTGAGACGCGACTGGCGCCAGGCCCAGATTTGAGGGCTGATGAAATAGCAGACGGGAATCCCCATTTTTTTCAGACGCCCGAGCAGCCTCAAGTTGAACTCCGGAAAATCAACCAGGATGGCCAGAGCCGGCCTGCGCCCGCGAGCCTCCGCAAGCAACCGGCGATAAAGCTTCCAGTAACTGGCCAAATTGGCCAGGGCGTCCCGCGGACCGATAGCCGCCAGCTCCTCCGTGGACATGAGAAGTTCCACCCCCGCCTCCTGCATGTGACGCCCGCCACTGCCAAACCACTGGAGCTGGGATGCGGAGCTTTGCCGATTGACTTCCCTGACCAGCCCGGCCGCGTGCTGCTCGCCGGAAGGTTCACCAGCCACGATCAGAATGGAAGCCGAGCCTTGATGATCAGCCCTCAAATCTTCGATCGGATCCAGCCGCCTCCCAATACTCGATCGCCATCGTAAAACACCGCCGCCTGTCCGGGCGTCACCGACATCTGGGGTTCACAGAAAAGAACCGTAGCCTGTATTGCCGGCTTTTGATCTTCGCTGTCAGCAGCAGGCTCCAGGCACACCTGCGCGGCTGCGGCTTCGTGATTGGCTCGGATTTTCACCTGAGTCGAAACGGGTCCATCGGGCAGACGGTCCGAAATCCAGTTCACGCGCTCGGCCACCAGTCCGTCGCTGTACAGATCCTCTTTGTACCCGACCACCACGGTGTTTTGAGCAGGATCGAGACGCAGAACATAAAGAGGGCGGGGATGAGCCACTCTCAAACCACGCCTCTGTCCGACCGTGAACTGAAAAATCCCGTTGTGACTTCCCAACTGAGTGCCATCCTTGAACAGGATCGGACCGGGGCTCTGCCGATCCTGAAGAACCGGAAGAAACTCCTCACTGATTTCGCCGGCATGGCGACGAATGAAGCCTGCATAATCGCGATCAGGAACGAAGCAGATCTCCTGGCTGTCGTGCTTGGCTGCCGTCAGCAGGCCATGCGATTGAGCAATTTGCCGGATGCTGGGCTTCGCGTAATCTCCGACCGGAAACAAGATGTGCGAGAGCTGCTCCTGGCTCAGCTCAAATAGATAGTAGGACTGATCCTTACGCGCATCCTGACCTCGAAGCAGCCCGTACCCATCGCCCGGGTCATGCCGCACGCGGGCATAGTGCCCGGTCGCCACCTTCTCGATTCCGATCTGGCGCGCAAAGAGGAGAAGCTTGTCGAACTTCAAAAAGGTATTGCACAGCACGCACGGGATGGGCGTCAGGCCAGCCAGATAGCTGCCGATAAAAGGCTCGATGACCTGCCGCTCGAACTGCTTCTCCAGGTTGAGGACGTAGAATGGGAAACCGAGGTGCTCGGCAACGCGGCGGGCGTCATAGACATCGTCCAGTGAGCAGCAGCGGCCGAATTGAGGCTCACCGCCGCGAGTGGGGTTACGACGATAATCCCACAACTGCATGGTGCAGCCCACGACGTCATAGCCTCCATCCTTTAAAAGGACAGCGGCACTAGAGCTGTCCACGCCTCCGCTCATGGCCAGTAATACTCGGTTCATACACTTGTGGCCGCTTCCTTACGGCCGCAGCTCCGGCTGCGTAACCCGACCAGGCTTGCTGACTCTATTCCAGAGAATGCCTCGAGACAGAATCTCCAGTTGAGAGTGATTCAAGGGAACCTCATAAACGTCTATGTCCCTGGCCCTCTCCACATATCTGTTCGTCATCTCATTGTATTTGGAAATGAACTCATGTCTCAGATCATCCAGGCGGTCCTGAAAGGCCGGATCACTTTCGACCTTCCAGTCCAGATCACCTGAATTCAGAGGATCATAATTGTCGCGAACGAAATATCGGCTCATGTCTTCTCGAACGTCGGAGAAAACATTTCGAACCTGGGTTAAGCGCCGGATCTTCCAGGTATCGTCCCAATCAGCTTCCTCTATCTCCTGAAGCATCCGCTGCTCGAGAGCCACGGCTCGATGAAGACACATCTCTCTGTACCTGCGGAATTCCTGCCCTCGTTCCTCCAGAAGCAGGTCCTCGCAACGCCTGCGGAAATCGTTCCGGTTCTCAGCTGGAAAAGAGTAGAGACCCAGAGCATAGTTGCGCCAGATCTGGGGGCGATAGTAGTGAACCAGGTACTGAATCATCTTTTCATCACACAGTTCCGGCCAATCGATAGCTGAAGGGGGATCGATTTCTTCAAGCGAGGCCTTCTCGAGCCGTTCCACCATATCGCACGTCCAGAGCAGGTCCCGCTCATCCAGCCATTCGGCCCGAAACAGTGCCCAGTCAGAGTTCCTGTATCCGGAACGAACGTCCTGAAGGTCGATTTTGACTTCAAAAAGGAGAGCCGGCGAGGTAAAGTGATCTCGTTTTTTAAGCCGATAGTGCTTCATTGAGCGGATTTTATCATGGAGGGGGTAGGGAGAGAGGGCCTTCCTTTAGCAGCCTGTGGTAAAAGTCCTGAGAAGCCGTGCGCCAGGGAAGTGGAGTCGTCCGGCCAGGCGAGAGGAGGAAGGCGATGCTCCTGCATCGTCGACCACGAACAACGCAGCCGGCGGCGGCAATCCCCTGGCGCCCTTTGGGTTAGGGGCGGCCCCTAACACGACCCCTCAGGACTTTTACCACAGGCTGTTAGTTCATCAATTCCTTCTCGAGCGCCTTGCGGCCATAGAAGAGGCGGGACTTCACCGTGCCTTCGGCCAGCCGCAGGATCTCGGCGATCTCTCGAATGGTGTATTCCTCCAGGTCGTGAAGCCTGACGACGGAACGATGCTTTTGGCCGAGACGGCTCAGGGCCCTTTGCACCTGAGCGCGAAGCTCCGACTGGCAGGCCCTTTCGAAGGGACCAAGCGAGCGCGAATCTTCCAGCCAGGCCTGTTCGGAAACATCCTCATCGGTGCGCAGCCTGTGTTTGCGGTTTCTGCGAAGTATCTCCAGGCACACGTTGACCGTAATTCGATTAATCCAGGTGCCAATCTTCGAGTCACCCCGAAAATTATGGGCCGCCCGGTAAATATTCAGAAAGGTTTCCTGCAGGGCATCCTGTGCGCAGTGTTCTTCCTTCAGTATCCTCAAGGCTGTGCCATAGACCTTACTGCGAAATTGGGAAAACAGCTCCTGAAAGGCGTTCTCTTCACCCGCCTGCACTCGATTCATAAGACTGGCTTCAACGGTTGAAACACTCGCAATATAAGTTCCCACTGTCGGACCTCCTTCTCTGTAAGAACTCTATTGCAACCACTGGGCCAATCCGATAAAGGTTTTATCGGTAGGTATTTAGCTGGACAAGGAGTGGAGAAAAGCGTCAACCTTCTTTACAAAACTGTAAACAATCTTAACAATCGTCGTAATTCTTGAGTTTAGCGATAATGGTTTGCCGGCTGATACCCAGGGCTTGGGCGGCGTGGCTTTTGTTGTGGTCGTGGATCTTGAGCGCTTCCAGGATCATTTTGCGCTCCAACTCCGCCAACTTGTCCTTGAGAGAGCCTTTTGAGTTTCCAGGGTGGTGGTGGTTGAGGCGGATTCGCTCGGAAACGAGCTCAGCAGCAATGGGGCGGCCCGGCTCGCACAGGATGACCATCCGCTCGATGTCGTTCTCGAGCTCGCGAACATTTCCAGGCCAGCCATACTCTGTTAAGAACTTTAACGCTGCTGGTTCAAAGCCGGAAATTTCTTTGTTCAGGCGCTTGCTTAAACGTTCCAGAAAGAACTGGCAGAGTACCTCGACGTCCTCTCTGCGGGCCCGCAGCGGAGGCACGTACACCGCGAACACATTCAGGCGGAAAAACAGGTCCTGACGGAAGCTGCTTTCCTCAACCAGGCGATTCAGATTGCGGTTGGTCGAAGCGATGATGCGCACGTCGATCTTTCTTGAGCCCTGGGCGCCTACGGGGAAGATCTCTCCCTCCTGCAAGACACGCAGCAGTTTCACCTGCAAATCAAGCGGTGCTTCGCCGATTTCATCCAAAAACAGCGTCCCTCCGTCAGCCAGTTCGAAGAAGCCCTTCCTGCTTTCCGTGGCGCCGGTAAACGCCCCCTTCTGATGCCCAAAAAAGGCGCTTTCCACCAGATCGGCCGGTATGGCGCCGCAATTGACCGGAATAAAGGGCTGGTCCTTCCTGGAGCTGTTTTCATGAAGATAGCGGGCCAGAAGCTCCTTTCCGGTACCAGTTTCGCCCTGAATCAATACCGTCGAATCCGTCACGACGACCCTGTCCAGCAGCTTCAAGAGGTCGTGCATGGGCCGGCTGCGGTAAATTAACTGCCGCCCCGAGTGATCGAGCACTTCGATCTCACGTTTGAGCTTGAAATTTTCCTTTTGGAGACGCTCATTGGCCCATTTCAGCTCATTAGCCAGCCTTTGGTTTTCCCTTTTGAGCTCCCAGCGTTCCAGGTCCTCTTTCACGGTCTGCTTCAAAGAAAACGGCTCCCACGGCTTGGTGATGTAGCGATGGACGTGTCCCAGGTTAATGGCCTCCATCAGGTACTCGACTTCGGTGTATCCGGTCAGGATGATTCGGATGACATCCGGACTGACTTCCAGAGAACGGCGCAGCAATTCGACCCCGCTCATGCCCGGCATGCGCTGGTCGGTAATGATGGCCGCAATCGGCTTCTCTTTCAGAAATCGCAGCGCATGTTCAGCGCTGGTGGCCTCATGCACTTGAAACTCCTCTATAAAGGTCCGCTTCAGTTTCTGGAGATTGGCAAGTTCGTCGTCTACGACCAGGAGTTGATATCTTTCTCTCATGATTTCAACGGCAAGTGAACGCGAAAGCGCGTCCCCTGGCTCTTTCGGCTTTGTACTTCGATGGTTCCCTTATGCTGCTGCACGATTCCATAGCTTATGCTCAACCCCAGCCCTGTCCCTTTACCAACCGGCTTGGTGGTGAAAAAAGGCTCAAAGATTTTCCCCAAATGCTCGCCTTTGATCCCGGCGCCGCTATCTTCCACGTCAACAGTGACTCTTCCATTGCTGGAGGCGGTGCGAATCCAGATATCGCCTTCATCCTGGATAGCCTGACAGGCATTGGAGAGAAGATTCATGAAGACCTGACTCATCTTTCCCGGATGGCATTGAACTTTCGGGACCTCTCCGTATTCCTTATGGATGCGAATACGGTCGCGGTATTCGTTGTGCAGTAGATTCAAGGCCAAATCGATCGGCTCATGGATATCGACTTCCCGGAATTGATCGGTGTCCATCCGGGAAAAAGTCTTCAGGTCGCTGATAATGGAGTGGATCCGCTGGGCCCCTTCCTCAAAGTTTTCGATCAACGTGTCCAGGTCCTCCAGCATAAAGGAGTAATTGACCGAGTGCTTGAGCGATTCCAGAGATTTTCGCCCCTCAGGGGTATTAAATTCGTCACTTTCATAAAGTTGGATGAGCCGCCTGAGGTTTTGAACGTATTTTCTTAAAAAGTCAGTGTTTCCGTAGATAAAATTGAGCGGGTTTTTAATCTCGTGGGCGATGCCGGCGACCAGTTGCCCCAAGGAGGCCATCTTTTCGCTCTGAATAAGCTGGACCTGCGTCTCTTTCAGCTCCCTGTAAGCATTTTCAACTTCCCGGTTGGTCTGCTCGAGCTCGCGCGTACGTTCGCTGACTTTTTCCTCCAGGCGGCGGTTGAGGTCAATCAGCGCGTTGCTTCTTTCCTCCAGGGATTGGGCCATGGAATTAAAAGTATTGGCCAGTTCGCCAATTTCATCACGACTGGAAATTTCAACCCTCTGGCTGTAGTCGCCTGCCTCAATTACAGAGGCGCTTCGCCTGAGTTCCTTCAAAGGAGTGGTGATCTGGCGGGCGACTGAAAAAGTGAGGACAACGACCAGGAGAGCCGAAATGGAGGAAGTCCAGATGAGGATAGTCCGCAGATCCTGTACAGGAGCAAAAATGTCTTCGTTGTTGATGCCCACACCACAGATCCAGCGAAAAAACTCGTGATTGACGGGAGCTAGTCCACTGATCTTGGCCACGTTCTCGGGATAATTGTAAAGATGGTTGGTCTTGCCCGTGGCAACAGCCAGGCGCAAGTCATGCAACCCGTGATCTTCAGTCAGCCGGGTACCGTAATTGTCGAGCGCCGGAGACAGCGCGGCAGAATTTGCAAAGGCTCGATGGCGCCGGTATTTATGGCCGATGATCGTATTGTGATCTCGACCGAACAGGAAGGCGTAACCGGAGGCGAGCGACCGTGCTTTGAAGTCCTCTTCCACCTTATCAAGGATCTCCTGAACGAACTGCCAATTCATCAGCAGGAGAACTCCGCCCACAATCGTAGTCTCATCCATAATGGGCGCCGCAAATCCAATGCTGTATTGCTGCGCAATGTCGCTGCTGCTGTAGTCATAGAGCTGATTCACCAGGGGAGAGCGGTGCCAGTCCAAAAAACCGAAACGTCCGCTGCGAACTTCCTCGAGCCAGGTCGAGTCCGGAGTGTAGGTCACGAGCTCTGTCCCCCGCACCAGGCGCAGCTTCTCCTGATCGAGCGGCTCCCAGCTTCGGTTGTGGCCGTTGCAAAGAAGTAATCTGCCCTCCAGATCAAAAATGGCAATGATGTCGTAGACCTCATGGACCAGCACCAGCTTGTCCAGCAGCATCTGGGGAGACGGCGCCCTACGATTCATCAGAAAATTGCGAATTTCACCATACAGCGTTATGGAAACCGTCTCTTCCTTTTTCTCCAGCAGGGTCAGTTGGATGGTATCGGAGATATCCTGAGCGATCTGCTCCAGATAAAGGACGATGCGATCCTCGGTGATTCGTTCTTTGGCGACCAGGTAGGAGAAAAGCGAAATGCCCAGCAGAGGAAGCAAACAGAGCGGGAGGAAGAAGAGAATCAGCTTGTACTTGAGGCTGCGAGACATAAATCCTTTGATCTATCCAGATCATTGACAGTTCAGTGGAAAGGGATTTTACATCAAGCGGTTCCAAGTTCCAAGTTTCAAGTTCCAAAGTTCCAAGCGTAGAGCCAAATGTTGAAGGTGAAATCCAGCTATAGCGTGACCCGCTTTTGCTTGGAGCTTGGAACTTGGAGCTTGGAGCTAAGCCTTCCCCCATCCCCCGCCTCCGGGAGATTCAATGGAGATGACCTCACCTCTGTCAATCCTGAGAGAAACCTTGCCGGGAATTCGTTTGCTGCGCCCTTTAACAATGAGTTGATTCAGCCCCTTTTTTCCACCGAGGCCGCCGTTGAGCCCATAGGGAGAGTACCTTCGCCTATCGGAGAGGATGGTGACGTGGCATTCGGTCAGGGCTTCCAGGCTGCGGATGATACCGTCGCCTCCCGGATGCCGCCCGTTTCCGCCTGAAGCGCTGCGCAGCCGGTACTCTCTCACGCGAAAGGGGAAGGACCGCTCCAGAGCTTCGACAGGGGTATTCAGGGAATTGGTCATATGAGTGTGAATCCCACTGTCGCCCCTGCCCTTGGGTCCGCCGCCCATCCCTCCGCCGATCGTCTCGTAGTATGAAAAGGGTCGGCCACTAGCGGGATGCACTCCGCCGATGGACAGATTGTTCATCGTGCCGCTGCTGGCGGCCGGGACCAGGTCCGGGAGAGCATGGGCCAGAGCTTTGAGCAGCACATCCACGATACGCTGGGAAGTTTCGACGTTTCCACCGGCAGTGGCGGCCGGGTAGCCGGCGTTCACTACCGTGCCTCGCGGGGCTGTGATTTGCACCGGACGCATTAGACCCGCGCTGTTGGGCACATCGTCGGCAGCCAGGCAACGCAGGACATAGAAGACGGCCGATTGAGTAATGGCAAAAACGGCATTGACACAGCCGTTCACCTGGGCCTCTGAGCCGGTAAAATCGATCCGGAGGCGATCCGCATCCACCTCGATCGAAACGGCCAGCTTTACCGGCCGGCTCTTGGAACGCTCCTCGGCACCATCGTCATCCAGATAGTCTTCCGCATGGTAAGTGCCGTCCGGAATTCTGTGGATGATCTGCCGCATCCGCCTTTCCGCGTATTCCTGAAGAGCAGCCATATAGTCTTCCAGCTCCTGCCGGCCCTTTCCCTCAAGCAACTCCTGGAGTCGTTTCTGGCCGGCCTTGAGGGCTCCAACCTGCGCGGCCAGATCTCCTTCCCTTTCAACGGGCGTCCGAACGTTATAAAGCAACATGCGCAGCAGCGTCCGATTCAGCCTTCCCGAGTTGTAGAGCTTCAAGGGAGGGATGCGGATCCCCTCCTGAAAGATCTCATGGCTGAGGGGCATCGAACCGGGGGACATGCCTCCCACGTCGGAGTGATGGGCGCGGCAGGCCAGGTGGAACAGAGGCTGTAGGCTGTAGGCTATAGGCTGTAGGCTTGAGGTTTCGAAAACAGGGGCGATCAGGGTAATGTCGGGAAGGTGGGTTCCTCCAGAGAAAGGGTCGTTCACAATGGCAATGTCGCCGGGATGCAGTGGGAAGGCTTCGATGGCCGCCTTCACTGAGAGCGGCATCGATCCCAGGTGCACGGGCATATGGTCTCCCATGGCCACCAACTCGCCTGCTCCATCAAAGAGGGCACACGAGTAATCACGCCGCTCTTTCACGTTCGGAGAGTAAGCCGTCCTCTTGAGGACGCTACCCATTTCTTGCGCGATCGAGGCAAACAGGTTTCTGTAGATCTCGAGTTTGATTGGATGGATTTCAGCCATGGACTGAGGATAGCAGAAGTCGGGCTCGCGGGCTCGCTTCGCTCGCGGTGGCGGGTGGCAGGCTCGCTTCGCTCGCGGTGGCGGGTGGCCGGTGGCGGGTGGCAGGCTCGCTGCGCTCGCGGTGGCGGGTGGCGGGTGGCAGGTGGCAGGCTCGCTGCGCTCGCGGTGGCGGGTGGCAGGTGGCGGGTGACAGGTGGCGGGTGACGGGTGGCAGGTGGCGGGTGGCGGGTGGCGGTCGGTACGGTCCAATGAGCAGCCTGCTATAATGCAGCATGGCTTTTCGTGCTTTCAGACGTTTCCTGTCACAGTGGCTGCCTGAGAGGCTGCTCACTCGACTCTTGTTTCTG
>JBOGJG010000364.1:0-2240 GCA_050747825.1 Acidobacteriota bacterium
GGGTTACGCACAGCTTCAGCTCTTGTGTGAAGGCTTCGCACTCCGAGACTCCGGAGATTCATGAGATCCATGAGATTCCCCAGCACATGCATACGGGTAAAGAGCAGGGCTAGCCTGGCTAGCCTCGCTAGCCCATGTTTGCCCTTTTTTGGACCTCCCGATGAGATGAAGGCGCATAAAACCTGGGCTGGAAGGTGTCTCGGCGAAAATGCATAGGGGCACAAATAAGCCGGGATATTCGCCATTTTATGTCAGTGTGCTGTGCTATCCTCCCGAGCCATAGATAGGAGCACAATATGTATCTTCGCATCACCCGGGTCAAACGCGCCAACGGACAGGTCGACGAATACATCCGTCTGGTCGAGTCGGTCTGGAATAACGGCAGTCCGCGTCATCGCGTGATCTGCAATCTGGGCCGAAAAGAATTGCTGGCCCCTCATGCCCACGCCTTGCTGCGGCTGTTCACCGGCCAAACGAAAAGCGCTTCGGCTCACGTCCACGCCTTGGGGGCCTGGGACTGGGGTCCCCTGCTGGTGGCCCGTCAGTTGTGGAAGGAACTGGGCCTTCAAGAGATCCTGGACGGAATCAGCCGCCGGCCGGAACTCTCGGACCGGGCGCTGGCCTTGGTGGCCAATCGAGTTTGCCGGCCCACGAGCGAACACGGGCTGGCCCGCTGGCTGGAGACCGATTTCGTGTGCGATCGACAGGGGCGACGCTGGCTGCCCGAGTGGCGCGAGGAAGCCGAACGGTTGACCAGTGGCCGGCCGCGCGTGCGGGTCAAAGATCGTCAGCTGAAGGGGTGGTACCGAACCTTGGATCAGCTGATCGAGAGCAAGCTGCGCATCGAAAAAGAACTCTTCTGGAAGCTGCGCACTCTGTTTCACCTGAAAGCCGACCTGGTCTTCTACGATCTGACCTCGACCTACTTTGAAGGTCACGGTCCGGAGCGGGCGGCGCACGGGCATAGCCGCGATGGAAAGCCGAGAAACCGACAAGTCTTGGTCGGTTTGGTGATGATCGACGGTTGGCCGATTGCGCATCACGTGTTTGCCGGCAACGGGCGCGATGCCTCCACGCTGGAGCACATGCTGAACGATTTGGAGGAGCGCTTTGGTTTAAGGCGTGTGATTGTGGTAGGAGATCGCGGCATGGTGACTTCGGTCAATCTGGAAAAGCTTCGGACGCGTGGGCACGGCTACGTGGTGGGTTTAAACCGGAGGCGACGCGCTCAGGCCCTGAAGTACGTGGAGCGCGCGACCGGTCCCTGGCTGGAGTGTCCTGCGGGAGTGGCAGCCAGCGAGAAAAGCGCACCTCCGAAAACGCTGGTGCAGGAAGTCGCCTCGGATGAGCCCGGAGTGCGCATCTTTGTGGTGCACAGCGGGGAGCGGCTCGCCTATGAGCGGAGCCAACGGGAAAAAGCCATGCAGCGAGTGGGTGAGCAACTGGCGAAGCTCGAACAGCGCGTGGCTCAGGGAAAACTGAAGGCGCCGGAGAAAATCGGAGCGGCGGCGCAGCGTGTCCTGGCGCGCCATCACGGATACCGCTACTACAGTTGGGAACTCAAAGAAGGACAATTTCACTACTTCGAACATCCGGTGCATTTGAAGCCAGAGCGGGCCCTGGAGGGCAAATACCTGATTCAGACCGAGGAGCGCCATCTGGCTCCCGTCGAAGCGGTCCAGGTCTACAAGGAACTAAGCGAAGTCGAGCGCGCCATTTGCCAACTGAAAGACGTCATTGAAATGCGCCCGATTTATCATCAGACCGATCGGCGGGTACAGGCGCACCTGTTTGTGGCGGCTCTGGCATTTTTACTCGATCGTGCGCTCGAGAAGAAACTAAAAGCGGCCGGCTTGGATCTTTCCTCCAAGGAGGCTTGGCAGATTCTGCGCACGGTCCGCCTGGTGGAAATGGATCTTGGCCAGGAAGAGCGCAAGCGCTCTGTGACTCGCGGAAGCGGGCGAGCCGCCCAGATTTTGAAGCTCTTGCAGATTCGCGATCTGGAGCCGGCTCCGGCGAAAAAAGCGGGTGAAAAGGTCGCCTAGTGACACTTGCAAAAACCCGGTCTTTTCTTTTCAGCCACTTACAGCCGCTTGGGGCAAACATGAACTAACCACAGATTTCACGGATTGATGCCGATCATTCTGCGTCGTCCGTGTCATCCGTGTAAATCCGGGGCTAAAGAACTGACTGCCTGCCCAGGAAGTCGCTGATTTTTCCAATGGCTTCCTCAATCGCCT
>JBOGJG010000365.1:0-3904 GCA_050747825.1 Acidobacteriota bacterium
GTCAGCGGTCAGTGGTCAGCGGTCAGCGGTCAGGGGTCAGCGGTCAGGAGTCAGCGGTCAGCGGTCAGTGGTCAGCGGTCAGCGGTCAGCGGTCAGCGGTCAGTGGTCAGCGGTCATTCTTCTCAAACACCAGGTCCGTAATCTGAAGCCCCTTCATGCCGATCACCCGGACACGGTACTGGTCGGCCACTGTGATTTCGTCTCCCACCCTGGCCGTGCGGCCCAGTTGCATCATGACGTGTCCGCCGATGGTGTCATTCTCCTCGTCCTGGATCTGGATTCCAACGACGTCTTCTATTTCCTCCAGCAAGGCCCTCCCATGGGCGACGTAGCGTCCCTCGTCGGTTTTGCGAATCATGAGTGGAGGGAGGTCGATGTCGAACTCGTCCTGAATCTCGCCGACCAGCTCTTCCAGTATGTCTTCCAGCGTGACCATGCCTACGGTTGAGCCATACTCATCGACCACAATTGCCAGATGCGTGCGCGTGCTGCGGAACTCGGTCAGCAGGTTCTTGATGTATTTGCTCTCAGGGATGAACTGGACAGGCCTTTTGATCGACGTCAGCTCGAAAGGAGCGTTGATCTGATGGTATTTCCAGAAGAGATCCTTGACGTGAATGAGCCCCAGGACACGATCGAAATTACCGTCGCAAAGGGGATAGCGGGTATGCTGGTGCTCTCTGGCCAGCTCCAGGTTTTCTTCAAAATTCTTTTGAACATCGAGGTAAACGATTTCGATGGAAGGGACCATCACCTGCCGGACCGAGCGGTCAGCGAAATCGAAGACGCGCTCCAGCATCCTCTTCTCGTCACGCCCCAGAGCTCCTTTTTCGTGGGAGTGAGCCAGCAGGTATCGTAATTCTTCTTCAGAGTGAGCCCGCTCTCCCTCCGCTACGGGGGGCATTCCCACCATCCGCAAAAGAAAGTTAGCGGTTCCATTCAGGCTCCAGATAAAAGGATAGGATATCCTGTAGAACCAGCGCAGCGGGGTGCCTATCCACAGCAGAACTGCCTCGGGTCTTTGGATGGCCAGCGATTTCGGGGCCAGTTCGCCCAGAACGATGTGTAAAAACGTAATTAAAAGAAAGGCTGCCGTAGCGGCGAGACTGTGGGCCAGCACCGGCTGCATGTCGCCGAAATCTTCGAAAAGAGGCTCGAAAAAAGCTGCGAAAGCAGGTTCGCCGATCCATCCCAGTCCCAGGCTGGCCAGGGTGATGCCCAGTTGCGTCGCCGAAAGATATTCATCCATTTTCCGGATGAGCGTTCTGGCGGTTGAGGCGCCCGCGACGCCCTGTTGAATCATTTCCTGAATCCTGCTCTCCCTTACTTTGACGATTGAGAATTCCGAGGCCACAAAGTAGCCATTCAAGAAGACGAGGAAGAGCCCGACCAGGACGAGGGTCAGTTGGTATGTTATGTCCACTTAGTCACCCGTTTAGTCACCCGTAGAAACCACCGTCTGTGACGATGGTGATGTGCCATGGGCTTGCCCGCACCACGAGCTGACCACTGACCGATTTCGAAGATGGTCAGCGGTTAGCCGGTCAGCTGTCAGTATCAGCCGGTCAGTTACTGTGCCGGCGTCAGAACGATATTGCGGAAGGATACCGGTCCGTGGTCTCCCTGAAGCATGATTGGACCTGCTTCGGCCTCGTGTGGATCGAGTGCGCCCCCCGTGATTCCCGGTATTTCCTGATTATCGATAACCGTCTGGCCGTTCAGGATCACGGTGATTTGCCGGCCCAGCAGGGTGATGTCATAGTTCTGCCACTCTCCGGCCGGTCTGGCGGCATTAACCGTGGGAGTCAAGAAGCCGTAGACGCCTCCGATGAAAAGGCTGCCCGGTTCTTTGCCGATGTCGTCCTGGATCTGGAGTTCGTAGCGGCCCCGCAGATAGACTCCGCTGTTGCTGCCCTCCGGGTAGCGGAAGTCCATCTGCAGCCTGAAGCTCTCGAATTCGTCTTCAGTGATGAGGTCGGTTCCGCTGGCTGTGTTTACCAAAACGCCATTCTGGGCCTCCCATGTCTGAGCTGCATCAGGATCACGAAGTTTCCAGCCTTCAAGATTCTGATCGTTGAACAACTGAATGGGTTCTCCCCACTGGACGTTATCCGGCGGCGCCAATTCCGGAGCTCGGACTGCCGTCCAAGACAGTGTGCCGCCATCCGGTGCGTTGGTCGTGCCTTTGAGCTGATTGTCTACGAATTCGCCGCTGAAGCTCATGTCGGTATCGTAATCCTCGTACTGGGGCTCCAGGCTAAAGGTCAAGGTGCCGTTTTCAAATGAGATCTGCTCGATCGGCCTGGCACTGCCGACTCGGCCCACGAACTGGCCGGCCAACCGCCCGTTTTCTTGAGTGATTTCAAACCAGGAGGGATAACCGTCCGACTCGGTTTCGACAGTGACATCCCACCTGCCGGTGATGGCCTCAGCCGAGACCTCACCCTCCTCGGGAAGGTCCGCCAATTGTCCCTGATCCGCACACGCCAAAAATGGGGTTACCAATAATAAAAAGAGAATACTGAGTCTGTACATGGCTGGTTCCTTGGTTCTTTAGTTCCTTGGTTCTCTGCTTACGAGTTACTCATGCCCTCCTTGGGGGGCACCTGGAAACGATGAAAATAATGTCGGAGCAGGACCTACAACAGCGGGCCCTGATCATCGCCACTCTGATTTATTTTCGTAGGAGGAATATAGAAGTCTCGATCTGTCCTGTCAACCGGACCGGTGCCCTGATGGTAGAATCCACAGGTATGAAGGCTATTCGCGTGCATGAGCCAGGCGGAGTGGAGGCGCTGAAGTATGAGGATGTCGAGTCACCCAGGCCCGGTGCGGCCGAGGCCTTGATAGACATCAGGGCGGCAGGTGTTAATTTTATCGACATTTACCATCGCCAGGGTATCTACAAGCTCCATCTTCCTTTTATTCCCGGAATGGAAGCCGCCGGGATTGTCAAAGAAGTAGGTGAGGCGGTAAGCGAGGTGAAGTCGGGAGATCGCGTGGCTTATGCCATGAGCCCCGGGGCCTATGCGGAACAGGCGGTAGTACCTGTCTGGAAGCTGGTGAAGCTGCCGTCGGATCTGAACTTCCAAGAAGGGGCTGCAGCCCTGCTTCAGGGAATGACCGCGCACTACCTGACCCACGGCAGCTATCACCTTAAGGCCGGCGAGACGGCCCTGGTTCACGCCGCGGCGGGCGGAGTCGGACTCCTGCTGGTCCAGATGGCCAAGCTTTTAAAGGCTCAGGTGATCGGAACCGTCTCGACCGAAGAGAAAGCGGAGCTGGCCCGCCAGGCCGGCGCCGATCACGTCATCCTTTATACAAAGAAAGACTTCGAATCCGAGGTCAAGCGCCTGACTGATGGGCGGGGAGTCGAGGTCGTATATGAATCTGTCGGGAAGGAAACATTCGAGCGCAGCCTCAATTGCCTGAAGCCTCGCGGCTACCTGATCCTCTATGGCCAGTCCAGTGGACCCGTGGAGCCTTTCGATCCCCAGATTCTAAGCCAGAAGGGCTCTCTTTTTCTCACCCGGCCCACACTGGCTCATTACGCCTCCAATCGCCACGAACTTCTCAATCGGGCAGGTGACGTCCTGACCTGGATCTCGGAAGGCAAACTCCGCCTTCGAATCGGCCACACTTATCCCCTCGCTCAAGCGCGACAGGCTCACTCCGACCTGGAAGGGCGAAGGACGACGGGGAAGGTGTTGCTGCTGACCGCTGACCGCTGACCGGTGGCGGGTGGCAGGCTCGCTGCGCTCGCGGTGGCGGGTGGCAGGTGGCGGGTGGCGGTCGGTACGGTCCAATGAGCAGCCTGCTATAATGCAGCATGGCTTTTCGTGCTTTCAGACGTTTCCTGTCACAGTGGCTGCCTGAGAGGCTGCTCACTCGACTCTTGTTTCTG
>JBOGJG010000366.1:0-22465 GCA_050747825.1 Acidobacteriota bacterium
CGAGGACCCGTCTGCGGCGTTGCGGCTCCTGGACGATGCAAGGGCATCGCCGGCGTCGCCGGGCCTTGCATCCGAGCCCTCGGCGCCCCTAACACGACCCCTCAGGACTTTTACCACAGGCTGCTAAGTGAACTGCATCGAGAAAAGACCAGAGTATTTCTGTTTTGAAGATCAAGGCCTGCAGCGATCGCTGTTGCTCTTCTTCTGTTTGGCAGTAGGTGCGCAAAATTGCGAGAGCCTGCGTGGCATCTTCCTGAGCCGCTTCCAGCCTCCATCTGAAGTAGCTGAAGCCTTTGGGTTCAATCCAGGAGTAATGCTCTTCCATTGATGCAAGCCGCTGCTGGATCACTGAAGATGCATACATTTCCGTCAGAGAAGCGGCGATTCCCTCGAGCCAACTGTGAGTCTTACAGAAATGGACGTAAGCATCACAGGCGAACCTTACGCCAGGAAGGACTTCCGCTTCCAGAATTTGCCGGCGCTCGAGTCCCATAGCTTCTCCGAATCCCAGCCATGCCTCTATACCGCTTTGCTCTTTGTCCGGAGAGCCGTCATGGTCGGCGATCCTGCGAATCCACTGCCGGCGCACCTCGCGGATGGGACAGTTGGAAAGGATGGCGGCATCCTTCAAAGGAATCACCGATTGATAATAAAAGCGGTTGATGAGCCAGCCCTGGAGTTGGGCACGGGTGAGCTGTCCTGAGTTCATCAAGCGGTGAAAAGGATGCTGGTGGTGATAGCGGCGGAATCCCTGCTCGCGAAGGACCTGGACAAATTGATCGAAGGGCAGCGGCTGGCCCATCATACGTCTATCTGCAGGTTGTCGTGAGCCACCAAGATGCCGGCGTCATTTAGCCGTAGGAAAGCTTTGGAGCCGGGGTCGTTCAGAGGATTGGTATTGTTGATATGTGAGTACAGGCGATATTCTGATTGGAGCTTGGCCATTACAGGCAAACTTTGCTCGACCGGAATATGCCCGATCTCTTGAGCTCTTCGGCCATGAGGATCCACCTCGACCAGTTCCGTATCGCTGAAAAAAGTCCCATCAAAAATCACGCAGCGGCTGGCCTGCATTGCCTCCTCTAGAATCTCAGAAATGGCAGCGACGACAGGCGCATAGAGAAGGCTGGACCCCGTTGAAGTATCCCTGATTTGAATGGCCAGCGTGCTGTCGGGATGGTCTCGAGGAGAGTAAGTCGGTGGCTTACCGGCCACAGAGATGGCCCGGCCTTCCAGGGCGTTATTCTGCACGCCTGTGATGTGAGTCCAGTCTGAGCCGAGTGTGGCCCAATCCGCTTTGATCGTATGGAAGACCTGATTGCCGTCGAGCAGTATTTGCCTGGTCCATGAACTGGTGAAAATCTTGAGATATTGCCTTTGGTCGGTAACCGGTCCCCGAAACGTCAGGAGGCCGGCGCAATGATTCAGATCACCGTGCGTAATGAGTATGCTATGGATTGGCGTCCCGCGCAGGCTGCTCGTCACGGACAGGAAAGGAAATCGGCTGAGCGCATAGCGGAGGTCCAGGGGGGCATCGATGATCACCCAGTTGCAGCCGTCTGAAGACACGGCCAGGCTGGCTTCCAAGCGGGGTGTGATCCTATGGCTGTTTTCACGGGCACGCAAACAGTTGGGACAGTTGCAGTTCCACTGGGGGAGGCCTCCACCGGCCGCCGTACCCAGAAAAAGCACCTTCATACGAATAACCTTTTTTCGGCAGGTTTGGGCTTATCGCTGATGAGGATGTCTTCGATCAGATCGTCCACCTGAAGGCGGTCTTCTGAAAACTCGCAGACCGGATCAGTCACGTCGGCCTTTCCCGTCAGCAGGTAAGCCTGGCACCGGCATCCGCCGTAATCCTCGCTGCGAGAAGGGCAGGAGCGGCACGGCTCAGGCATCCAGTCCGGACCGCGAAAACGGTTAAAAGCCGGGGAGTGATGCCAGATCCAGTCGAGGCTCCTGTTTCGCACATTCTCGAATTCGAGTTCCGGAATCACCTTCGCGCCATGGCAAGGCAGGGCGGAGCCAAGCGGATCCACGACGATATAAGCGTTTCCCCATCCATGCATGCAGGCTTTGGGCCGCTTCTCGTAATAGTCGAGCCCGACCATCGAGATGGCCATCTCATCAGCCCAGATTTTCTTGTAATTGCGGGTGATCTCAACGGCCCTTTCCACTTGCATCCGCGAGGGAAGCAGTTGGCCGCGATTTTGCCAGGCCCAGCCGTGGAACTGAGTCATGGCCAATTCGAGCTTCTGCACTCCTAAACGCCGAGAGAAGTGAAGAATTTCTTCCAGACCTTCGATATTCAGGCGGTGAAGGACGACGTTGAGTGTGACATAAACATCGTGATCGCTCAGATGACTGACTCGCTCCATTTTGCGGCGGAAGCTGTTGGCTCCGCCGATCAGGTCATTGAGTCCGCTTTCCTGGGCCTGAAAGCTGATTTGGATATGGTTCACACGCTGATTTACCAACTCTTGCCAGTAGTCTTTATCTCCCAGAGTAAGGTTGGTAATCAGGTTGACGTAAAGGCCGAGTGATCTGGCGTGGCCGACCAGAGCAGGAAGGTCCGATCTCAAGGTGGGTTCGCCGCCGCTGAAGTGCACGTGAAGGACTCCCAGCCTCGCGGCCTGGTCCAGAACCGATTGCCAGGTAGCCGTATCAATTTCCCGGGAGGCAGAAAACGCCGAGAGATTGACAGGGTTATAGCAATAAAAGCAATGCATGTTGCACCGGTAAGTCAGTTCAGATACCAGTGCCTTGGGATTTTTGCGAGTCATCAGTAAAAACAGAACGACCGCAGAAGTGGGTGCTGCGGTCCTCTGTCTAAACCGTAATCAGGGCGTAGGCGCTTACTTCGGCGCCCATTGAGACTTTGACGACTCTCGGCTTACGCCAGTTCTTGCGGGCAATCTCTTGATGGGACATCGTTTTCCTTTCGAATTTTTATAAAAGCCTACATAGCATACCACCCCGCTTGCGCCAGATCCAACACCTAAAGCGCAAGTGAGGGATAACAAGGCTGAGAAGTCAGCTTTCTCCAGAACGTGATCTCTGCCACATTATCATCGCTAGTCCTTATACTTCTCCAGGATCTGTCGAAGCAGGCATGTGGCGATATTCTGGCCGCTGAAGACCAGGACCACTTTTTTCCCGCCCAGCCGAGCTCGCATTTTCAAGGCTGCCGCGGTAGAAGCGGCGCCAGCGCCTTCGGCAATATTGTGAGTCGTGCAAAAGAGTTGATAGATGGCCTGCTCCAATTCCTGCTCACTGACTGTCACAATGTCATCCACCAGGCGTTTGATGATCGAAAAAGTGAGTTCGAAGGGCACTCGCGTTGCCAATCCGTCGGCCAGGGTGTCCGCCGTGTCCGTGGTGATATGCTCTCCCTTTTTCCAGGACAGATACACGGCGGGAGCCTTTTCTGCCTGGACTCCAATCACTTTGGCCGACGGAGCCAGGGCTCGCGCTACTGTCAGGACCCCTGAAATCCCGCTCCCCCCACCCAGGGGAACGAAGATGAGATCGGCATCCGGCAGGTCCTCCAGAATTTCGAGGCCATAAGTGCCGACCCCGTGGATAAGCATGGGTTCATTGGCCGAATGGATGTAGCGCATTCCCTCTTGCTTTTGAACTTCCTCGACCTTCTCGCGCGCCTCGTCGAAGTCCCGCCCGTGAACCAGCAGCCTGGCCCCATAGGCTTCCATAGCGGCATTCTTTTCCGGATTGTTCCCGTGAGGCACGGCAATGAGACAGCGCACTCCGTAAAGGTTCGAAGCCAGAGCGATGGACTGGCCGTGATTACCGCGAGTAGCCGTTATCACTCCACGTTCCTTTTCGGTCTGACTGAGACTGCTGATCAGGTTCAGTCCGCCGCGGATTTTAAAGGAGCCGGTGGGATTGTGATTCTCGTGCTTCACGTAGGCCTCACAGCCCAAAAGCCGCGACAACAGTGGATGGGAAGTGAGTGGAGTGGGCCGAAGGTGGCGGTAAACGACCTTACGCGCTTTCAGGATTTCCGCCAGATTGACTTCCATTAACTCACCCCGGCAGTTTCCTGGAGGAGCTGCTGGAGGTCGGCCTCGATTTTCTGCATCTCGGGACCGACATACTTGCTCACCAGGCGTCCCTCACGGTCGATCAGAAAAGAGGTAGGCAAGACGCTGACTCTCCCGAGCGGTTCCAGGTTCACGACTGTTCCCACCTGAAGCGTCGGCTCCGGATGGCGTGTAGCGATCGTGTAGTTGATCTCGGAATGCTTCTTCAGAAACGGCTCGATTGCGTCCCAGCCCTCCTCGTCAACGCTCAGACCAATAATCGTGAGGTCCTCCTGATAACGTTCCTGAAGCGACACCAGTTCAGGAATGGCTCTAAGGCATGGCCCGCACCAGGTCGCCCAGACGTCAACCAAAACGATCTTTCCCCTGAGATCGCCCAGTTCAAAAAGACCCTGCGGGGATTGCAAGCGTAAAGATTGAACCGATTCGCGCGCGCTTTCCTGAGTGAACTGAACTTCCTCTTTTCCAGCGCCGATGAAATAAAAAACCATACCGGCCAGTACCGCCACCAGAAGCACTGTTGCAATGGCAGCCCAAAGAAGCCCCCGACTCCATAATCGCATCATTTCACGATAGCCTTGCTCCCGAGGCCGGGTCAAGTGAGCTTTGTTCGTGAGATCGGCGTGATTCGTTGGCTTCCCGTTGTCTCCTGTCATAAAATCCAACAGTGCCCGACAACCTCCAGCATTCAACACATCAACAACTTCCGGGCCCCTCCCTGATCAGGAGCTGGGACACCATCATTGCCGGGGCCGGACCCGCAGGTTCGTACGCTGCCATCCGCCTGGCAGAACTCGGGCATACGGTGCTGTTGATCGACAAAGAACGCTTTCCGCGGGATAAGACCTGCGGAGATGCCCTGATTGCGGATTCCATTCGTTGTCTCGAGCAGGTAGGACTGTTGGAGGAAGTCGAAAAGCTGGGCTGGCGCAGCGACCTGGCTCGCATATTTAGCCCCTCGCAAATTGATTTTGAGATTCCCGGTACGTATATCACTTTGAAGAGGTCGATCCTGGACGCGCTGATCGCGCGGCGTGCAGTGGAGGCTGGGGCGGTTTTCGTCCAGGGGAAAGTTAAGGATATCTCCTTTGAGGCGAATGGCTCTGCGCTCCTCTCAATTGACGGCTTTGCCCAGCCTCTTCAGGCCCGGGTCGGCCTGGTCGCGACAGGGGCAAATGTTGATCTGCTTCAAAAGCTGGGAATGGTCGATCACCGGAGCCCGAGCGCCATCGCCGCTCGCTGCTATGTGAGATCGAAGGCTGACTTCAATGAACTGTTGCTTTCCTATGACCGGAGCATCATTCCCGGTTATGCCTGGGTGTTCCCCATGGGGAACGGGGAATACAACCTGGGCTGCGGGGCCTTTCCCCCGGCCAAATCGAAGATGAAGATCAACCTGCGTCAGATGCTGGAGGTTTTTTTAAAGCAGTTCCCCGTCGCTCGGGAAATTATGGGTCGGGTGGAAGAAGTCGGGCCTGTCCAGGGGGCCAGGCTGCGCTGCGGATTGAAAGGCGCGGCCCCCTGCGCCAGGGGAAATGTGCTGGCTATCGGCGAGACGATCGGCGCCACTTTTCCATTTACGGGAGAAGGCATAGGCAAGGCTATGGAGACCGGCGCTCTGGCTGCCGATTTGATCCACGAAGCATTGTCTACAGGGGATCTCAGTCGATTGAGGTCCTTTCCCGAGCGACTGGAGCGCGATCTCCGCCATCGTTTCCTGGGCTACCAGATGGCCGAGGACTGGCTCTCTAAAGCCTGGCTGAACGACTTGTTGGCCCGCCGTGCCCGCAAAAGCACGTACATTCGCAATTCTCTGGCCGGAATCATCAACGAAACCTCCGACCCCCGCGAAATCTTCTCCTTCAAAGGAATCGCCAGATCCTTTATTTGGTGACACGCACCAAATTGGCGATCAAGCCCGCGTGCCTGCTGGATCGATGGAGAGGTCTGGTACGTAATTAAATGACCACGACAAGGTGCCGGGTCGTCGAGTAAATCATTTCTCTTCGATGGCAGTCACTTTGACAGTATCGTCCTCGAATTCGCCAGTGACCTGGACAGTGACATTCTTCTCTTTTTCGGTTTTCTCCAGCAGCGCGATGGCCTTGGTGTTTCCAGCATCATCGAATTTGAAAAATTGGCCGCTGGCCACCATTCCGAATCCGCTGTCGCGGCAGTTTTCCATCATGGAGCACTCAACCGTGTGGTTGGCGGCTTTCTCCAGATTGCCGGCGCTGGTCTCTCCGCACATAACGTCCACGACGATGCCGGTCTTCGTGGCTTCACCGGCAAGCAGGCTGCCGAACACGAGAACCGCTACAAGTAAGATAAGTGCTTGCTTCATATTGGTTGCTCCTTGCTAAAAGTCATTGACTGGCCCTCTGGGCAGCACGACAAGCTCAACGGCGTTGGACGCATGCTCGACGGGAATAAACGAATTCGTCTCCACGCGTCCTACGGCGTAAAAGGGACGTCTGACCGGCTGCACCCAGGGTTCCGCATAAAGTGTAAAGGTCCGCGTCTGTTCCTCTTCCGTGACCAGTATCCCATTGAGTCCCACGTCCAGCACGCGCACGCCGTAAGGCAGATTTCGAACGTCAACCGGTACACGCGCATTGAAGCCGTTGTGGCGATTTACCGCGATCGTCACCTTGGCTTCCTGGCCCGGCACGATTTCAACGCGCTGCGTTCCGATCGCCATCTCTATCTCAGGAGCCGACTTCGAAAGAGCCACGACGCTGAGTTGCCGGTCGGTGTCCAGGTGTCGAACCAGTGTCCGATCGCCTGCCTTAGCCCTGCCGACGACGCGAATCTCCGCCGGTTCGAACGAGGCATCCGGGCTGGCGTTGAGAAGAATCATGGTGGAATCATCATTGGGCGGGATGATTCCTCTGGCGGCCGTCACACCCTGCGGTAAACCCTCCAATGTGACTTCGATCGTCTCATTAAAACCATCGATGCGGTAAGCTACGACATTGACAGGAACCTTTCCGCCAGGAGGTATGCTGTAGTACTCCCGATCTCCTCGACTGCGGCCGAACTGCCCGGCGATGCGGATCGACCCGGAAGTTAATCTAAAGTCCGGGGCTGCTTCACGAATGGTCAAGCGGTAAGCGTACGAATCACCCTCGAGACCTCTCACATCACGAATTCTCACCAGATAGTCGCCATCTGCAGGTGGCGCAAAGGTCAGTCTGGAATCCCTGCCATACATAGGGCCGCCATCATCATTGCGATGATTCAGATGGAAAACCGGCATTCCATTGGGAGGGAGCTTTGATCCCGGAGGATAAATCTGGACTTTGTACACCGGGTCGCCCAGGGCATGCCCTTCGCCCGTTGTATCAAAAAAATTCAGACGCCGCCCCAAAAAGCTTTCGACGATGAGATCGTCATCCGGACTGCGCGGAAGGGCCGCCACGCGCAGGATTTCGCTGCCCAGCATGACGTAATCGTTCATCGCGAAATCATCCCAGGAGACCACGCGGATATTGGGTTGCGTGGAACCGTGATCTCTCAGCGTGACTTCCGTCTGGGCTACGCAGCGCACCGTGGCGCGGGGCACCGGATTTCCAGCCGGATACAGAATCTCGACAACTGAGTCCAGGGGAGAGCCCAATCGATCAGCCTCCACTTCAAGCACCAGTTCTTGTCCCTTTTGAGCGGAAAAGCGGAACAGATCTTCGTCGGCGCCAGCGGTGCCGTTGAGAATACGGCCGTTGACGGTAACCGGCAGGGACAGAGCCTGGGCGGCCGCCGAGTCGTCGTTAGGTTCCTGCTCAAAGTCCTCCGGGTAAGTACCGGCTGCCAGGAGGAATTCATTCCAGGCCGGAGGCGCCGATACTCGGATCGTCTCTCCCCATCCGCCCTGTTCGGCATTGACCGCGACGGATTCAGCACCGCCCAGATTAGCGCCTTTCATTTTGACAGCGCTCTTCACGCCAGCCTGAACGCCCAGTGGAAAGACCCCGGTCACATAAGGGAAATCTCCGGCCTGAAGCTGGTAATAAAATCCTCCTCCGCTGCCTCTTTGAGCGTCGGATACCTGAATGGAGTAGAGGCCGTTTTCTTCGACCTTGTAAACCAGAACGGAGTCGATGCCTTTGAAGTCATCATTCTCCGCCAAGATTTTGCCATCCTTACCGACCAGGGCGATCAGGGAATTCAACTGCGAGCCCAGAGGAGCCGCGGTGATGTCGAACACCAGTTCCTGGCCGGCCCGGGCCTCGAAGCTGAAGTAATCCACGTCACCGGAGTGCGAGATCTCTCCCCGAACGGTGGAGGGAAGCTCGATTCGCTGGGCTGTTTCGATGGAGTCATTAATCTGGGTCTCATTGACCTCGGGAAAGACTCCTACCCCGAAGGGGAGCATGTTGGTGATCCCCAGAGGCGTCGAGATTCGGAAGCCGTAAGTTCCTGGTCTGACCTCCGAACCGATCGTGAAGTTTAAAGTCACGCGGTTTCGAGTGGCTTTATCTTCGATGACTGCCTTAAAAACGACCTCTCCCTCTTCCGGCTCAGGCCTGTTGTTGGGCAACTCCCGGATCTCGACGACCGAAGCGGACAGGCCGGGATCGTTAAAAAGCACACCGTTGACTTTTCCAAGGTTAATCCCATCTACCAGGACCTTGACCGTCGCGCCGCGTTGTCCTCCCCGAGGGACCACAGACTGAAGAGTCGAAGGGGCAGTTTGCGCCTGCAGCCAGGAAGCAAACAAAACTAAAGCGGAGAAGGTCTTAAGGATTTTCATCATGTCTCACTCCGTGGAACTCAACGCTACCATCATAGCGGCCCAGAGCCAGCACCTGACCATTCGGGCTTACCGCCAGAGCCAAAACCCAGTCCGGCTGTTTATCGAGGACTTTCTTCTCGAGCAGCGTCTCTACGTCCCAGAACTTCACGAGGTGATCAGCTCCCGATGAAATCAGGGTCTTGCCGTCCGGGGTAAATGTGAGGCGCAGGATGGGGCTGTCATGGGCAAAGGCTGAGCGGGCCAGTTGCCCGCCCTGTCCGGTGATCCTCCAAATGCGAATCATCTTATCGGCGCCGGCCGCGGCGATGAGGTTTCCGGTCGGATGCAGGGCCAGAGTGTAAAGTTCCGCTGTGGATTCGCTCAGGGGACGAAAGAGCTGCTCGCCCGTATCGACGCTCCATACCTTGACGGTGCGGTCTGCAGAAGCCGAAAACAGGCGCTTGCCTTCGGGTCCGAAGGCAATGGAGTAGACGGCATCCACATGTCCTTTGATGGTACGGACTTCCTTTCCGCTCTTTACATCCCAGATTTTAATCAGGCGATCATAACTGCACGTAGCCAGAAGCGAACTGTCAGGACTGAAGACAGCCGAGTAGATACAGTCGTTGTGACCTTCCAGTGTCTGGAGCAGCGACCCGGTTTCGAGGTCCCAAATTTTGATTTCTCCGTAGCGGGAGGGGATTCCTCCGGCAGCGGCCAAGAGAGCGCCATCCGGGCTAAAGGCGACTGCCCGCACGGTTTCGACGTGCCCGCCCAGCCTCTTGCGGACCTCGCCTGTGTGCCAGTCTATCAGGTGGACCTCATGAAAGGTCCCCGCCGCCACCAGCTTTCCGTCAGGCCCGAAGGCCAGACTTGCAATTTCGGCCTTCACCGGCACTTTAGGCTCGATATCGGGAACATCCGCGATACTCAGTCTGGCCAGATCTCCTGTCCAGGCAGGAGCTCCGGCTTCGATCCACCTGCGGATGATCTCAATGTCTTCGTCAAAGAGAAAGCCATCTTCGGGCATAATGGGTTCGAGGAAACCCAGCACCATTTGCAGCAGACGGCTCTTCTCGCTGTCACCCGGAATGACGGCCGGGCCGTTTTTCCCTCCCAGCATAAGGGCATCATGCGTCTGCATACTCAGACCGCCCTCCTTATCCACCTCGTTATGACAGGAGTAGCAGTTTTTGGCGAAGACTTCAGCGACCGCTTCGGCGGGGCCGGCCTGGGGCTCTTCACTACCCGATTTCTGGGTCGCCTGGAGCAGGAACAGGAACCAAAGAGAAATTGAAATGCAGACTACCAGTTTCCTCATGTTAATGCTTGAAGAGAAACTCTTTGCTGGTGAGGATCGCCCACAGCAGGTCTTCTACCGTTTTGCGCTGCGGCTCCTCCAGCATGGGAGTGAGCTGGGCAAGCTCCTCCGACTTGGGCGGACGGCTCAGAGTGCGCTTATAAATCTGCTCGATCAGTCCCCGGCTGGACGAGCTCTCCTCCAGCAACTGATCGACAACATTGCCTTTCCGGCTCAGTTTGGCATTAAGTGTATCGCCGTTCACAAGGTGCAAAACCTGGGCGACGTTTGATTCGCTCATGCGTTCGTCTGACCCGCCGGTAATTCGGGCCGGTCTGCCGAAGGAATCGAGAAAATAGGACTGCACCTGCGTATCCGGAAGCTCCAGGGCACGCGTGCCTTCCGGGTAGCCCTCGAACTCCGCGGCAACGCCAGTGACCTGGGAGTAGGCATCCAGGATGACCTCGGCGGGGAGCCGGCGTATGAAATAGTGTGAGTAGTAAATCTCATCCTCGGCATTGCTCGGATTGGTCTGGGACGAAAGCTGGTAAGTAGCTGAGTTCAAAATGGTGCGGATGAGGTGTTGGATATCGTAGCCATTCTGGACGAAATCCCGTGTCAGGTCCGCAAAGAGGTCTTCGTTGGAAGCGGGATTGGTGGCTCGCAGGTCATCGACCTCTTCCACCAGGCCCCGTCCCATGAAATTCGCCCAAACGCGATTGACCACAGTGCGCGCGAAGTTTGCGTTGTCCGGGGAAGTCAGCCATTCAGCCAGGTGAATCCGGCGGTCTTTGCTGGAATCCGGAGGCAGGATTTCGCCTTCGAGAGGCTGCGGAGGCATCGGCTCATTTCGGCGAGGGTGATTGATCTCGCCCATGTGACTGGAGATGACCGTGAACTCGCCCCTCAGATTCCCGTTTTTCAGGCTGACCCGGGAGACCAGATTAGCCATGGAGTAATACTGATCCTGCGTCCATTTTTCCAGCGGGTGATTATGGCAGCGCGCACAAGTAATCGTGATCCCTAGGAAAGACTTGGAAAGATTTTCAGTAATATCGATGGGATCCGTGTGGATCACCCAGTAATTGGCGGCGCCGTTCTTAAAGTTATTGCCGGTGGCGGTAACCAACTCTGAAACAAATTTATCCCATGGCTTATTTGCCTCGATGCTGTCGCGGATCCAACTGTAATACGACTGCATTGCCGAACGGTCCAGCTTGCGCGAAGACACAAGCAGAAGGTCCGACCACTTATAGCTCCAATAGTCAGCATATTCAGGTCGCTGCAGAACCTGGTCGATCAGCTTCTCGCGTTTGTTACGGGACGCATCGGACAGGAAGCGGTCGATTTCTTCTACAGTGGGCAGCACTCCGAGCGTATCCGTATAGACCCGCCGAATGAATTCCGTATCGCTGCACAGCCCTGATGGCGCAATTCGCAGTTCAGCCAGCTTCTTGAGGACGAGCTCGTCAATATAGTTATTTCGCGGAGCTCCTTCAAAGGTTGAAGCTTCAAGCTGATGGGGGTAGGGAACTGTGATCCGGGCGAATGAAACCTTGCTCGAATACCAGGTCGAAATGGCCGACTCACCAGGACCGTTGGTCGTCACCAATCCGTTTTCATCCACAGTGGCCACACCCTGGTTGGTAGAGGAAAACTTTACCCAGCGCGTGACGTCCTGCTTTGAACCATCGGAATAGCGCGCGGTTACGGTCAGTTGAAGCGGTTTCTCCGTCTCTTCCACGAGCACACGGGCAGGATCGACAGTGATCTCCTCGATCAGGGGATCATCCGGGGAGGGCGGTGGAGTACCGGAGGCGATCCAGTCGGCTATGATCTGATAATCGCGCGAGCCGGTCTCGAAGCGTTTGCCGCCGCCGTGAGGAATGGTGAGGGTGGGCTTAAGAAGGACGAGACTGTGAGCTGGCGCCGTCGGGACGATGCGCCGTCCCAGGGCTTCGCGGGTCAGGACCTGGTAATCGGTTACAGGATCATACCCCCTAAGGGAGAGCTTGAAGCCGTTCTTGCCGGCCAGGGCTCCATGGCAGGCCCCAGAGTTGCAGCCGGCTTTCGTGAGCACCGGAAGCACGTCGTTGCGAAAGCTCGGGGCATTGTCCAAAGCAGCTTTGGATCCACTCCCCTGCAGGGGATGTGTCGTGGCGATGATGCTGAAGAGGAGAACCCCCCAGCAATATGCCTTTAGCTTAAAAAAGTTCATGAATCGGGTTGACGTTGTAATCCACGACCGGTATCGGGCGCCCCTGAGGTCCTTCTAGTTCCGTCTCCAGGTCGATTCCCAGCGAATGGTAAACACTGGCTATCACTTCAGCCGGAGTGACAGGACGTTCCTTGGGAGCGCCGCCGATCTCATCCGAGACGCCAACAACGCGGCCGCCTTTGACTCCTCCGCCGGCCAACAGAATAGTCCAGCAGGCGGGCCAATGGTCTCGGCCGCCGGCCGGGTTGATCTTCGGTGTCCGGCCAAATTCTCCCATGGCCACTACCAGCGTATTGTCCAACAGCCCTCGCTGGCTGAGGTCTTCGACAAGAGAAGTGAACCCGTTGTCGAACATGGGGCCGACCAGGTCGGTGTAGCAGCTAATGGGACTGAATGGCGCCGAACCGTGAATGTCCCAGGTAATCTCGTTGAAGACTGTCTCGAACATGTTTACGGTGACAAATCGGACGCCGCGCTCGACCAATCGACGGGCCAGCAGACAGCTCTGGCCAAACTTGTTCATACCGTAACGCTGCCGCATCTCCTCAGCCTCTTTGCGGATATCAAAGGCTTGGCGCGCTTTCTCCGATGACATCAGGGTATAGGCCTGGTGAAAGTTCGCATCCAGGAGACGGGCATCGTCGCTCTTCTCGAAATCACCCACGATACCGTCAACGATCTCGCGCAGGCTCCGCCGCCGGTCCAGTTGCATGGCGGAAATGTAATCAGGCGGAAGCAGGTCACGCACTTCGAAATCGGGGCGTGACGGGTCCGCGTTCAGCACGAAGGGATCATAGGCTTTTCCAAGATAGCCGGCATCCTGCCCGTGGGGCATGTTGCCCCCCGTCGGTCCGATGGGACGGGGAAGAAGCACATGAGCCGGCAGATCACTGTTGGGGCCACGCAGCTTGCTCAGCACGCACCCGGCGTGCGGGTGTACCAGGCCGCCCTGAAAAAAGCGCCCGGTCTGCATCAACTGATGTCCGCTGTCATGGACGGCGGCCGCGGTGTGGTAAACCGTGCGCACCAGTGAATACTTGTCGGCGTGTTTTGCCATGCGAGGGAAGATTTCGGAGACTTGAATCCCGTCGGCATTCGTCGGAATCGGTCGATAAGGACCACGAATCTCAGCCGGAGCATCCGGCTTCATGTCCCAGGTGTCGAGTTGGCTTGGCCCTCCTACCAGGAAGAGGAAAATGCAGTTGAAGTCCTTCTTTTTCGGGTCAACGGCGCCGCGTGCTTCGAGGCTCAATAGGTCCGTCAGTCCCAGTCCCAAAAACGAAAGCGCCCCGATATGCAGAAAATCCCGGCGGCGCAATCCGTCGCAGAAAGACACCGTCTTATTGGCATCGATGCGAAACATGTTTCCTCCACTCCAGAGCTCAAAAGTAGTGAGCTTCTTATATCATAAAACAGGCTGTAGACTGTAGGAAAAACCAAAAAACTGTAAAACTGTCGTAGCCTACAGCCTGTTTTTTATCGGTCAGCCGTCTGGATCCAGTCAAGGATCGCTTGATACTGTGGGGAGCCCTTTTGCCAACGGACTCCGCCACCGTGAGTCTGGGGAGAGGCGGAGTGGGTGCCCTGGGGAGGTTCGGGAACTGTGGGTTTGACCAGGATCAAGCTGGTTTCCGGCTCCTGCAAGTTCACCACCCGCAGCGCGCTCCGGTAATGCTGCTTCAGCATGGCATCCTCTGACTGAGCTTCCTCCAGCGGGAGTAGCTGCATAATCGGGTGAGTTTTATGACAGCTCACGCACGACTTGTCGTCTGCTCCCATTTTCTGGTATACGGGTTCTACTTTCTCTTTGAAGGCCTGGAACTCGGGGAGCTTGACCGTGACCTGGTCGGCTTGTCCGGGAAGATCTACGAGGGCGGCGGCAATGGCCGGGTAGTTCAACAGAGATGGCTCGCTCTCTAAAATGGAAAGGGCCGTATCCTGAAGGGGAGAGCCCGTCTGCAAGGAGTCGCTAATCAGGCTGATGACGCGCAGGTCCTGGAGAAGCTGTGGATTGTTCCTAGCTATATCCAAAATGGCCGCTTTCTGATCCACGTTAGGTCCGATGAATGCCATATCCAGACGCCGTTTGATCATGGCCGCCTCTCCAAGCTGAGAGGCCCGTAAAGTAAGCGCCAGCGCCGCCTGGGCGATCTCCGGCTCTCTGGCTGAGAGGGAGCGAAAAACCTTCATCTGAACCCGCCGGTCCTCCAATGCTTCGGGATGGTCCAGCAGGGCCATGAAAGCGGCGGCGGCGGCATCGGCGGCCAGGAAGGCATCGCGCGCCTGATCGGCTTCACTCTGAAGAGCTACTGCAAAGCCGCCGGCAGGAGCCGGGCTGAATAAAAGACTCAGGAAAATGACTCCACAGACAAGAGTAATTAGTCTCACTGCACGGAACTATATAAAGCGGATGCCTGCCTGTCAACCGGCGGCCAATGCGTGCGACGAGACGCTGAAGGCGACGTCCGTGGTTTCTGATAGCGCGGAGCTTAGTCGCGATTCGGTCCCATAGCCAGGTGTTGATATCCACCTGTTATTGACTTGTTCCCTAAAAACAGGCGAATCTACCAGCAGACATTACATCGTAAGAAGTATTGGGTGGTTATATGGCTCACGAGCAGGGACCCGCAAAGGCTTATCTGGATAAAGCAGGATTGGGGCCTCTTCTGCAGGGAGAAGCGCCCAATCAACCGGACTGGCCGGCTGCCCTGAAGGCCCTGAGCGATCTTGATGTTCGTTACGTTGTGGTCCCTGAAGCGAGAACTGAAATTCAGTCAGAATTGGCAAGATTGGGGTTGCCCTGTTTCTATCGAGACTCTGATGTCCTGGTTTATACCACCGATGCCGCGGAATAAGTTCATTCATGACAATTGAAATCTTCCTGGTTCTGGCTTTGCTGGCGGTGGCTATCTTTCTGTTTGCCATGGAGTGGTTTTCGCTGGACATCACCACTCTGGGGCTTCTTGCCGCGCTGGTCCTGTTTGGAATACTGACGCCGGAGGAGGCCTTTTCCGGCTTCTCGAACGAAATCATCATAATCCTGGGGTCGATCTTCATCCTGGCCGGGGCTTTGATGAAAACAGGTGTGATGGACTATGCGGGCAGCCTAGTCTACCGCTTCGCCGGAGGAAGCAAGGTCAAGGTTATCTTGACCCTGATGCCGATTACCGCCTTCTTTTCGACTTTTATGAACAACACCACGACCACAGCAGTATTCATGCCGGCTATCCTGGGTCTGGCCAAAAAAAGCAAGATAGCGCCCTCTCAGTTGCTGATCCCTCTGGCGTTTGCCTCCATTCTGGGTGGAACCTGCACGCTGATTGGAACATCCACCAATATGGCGGCCAGCGGTTTTATCGAGGGGGCGGGACTCGAGCCCTTTTCGCTCTTTGAATTCTTCTGGGTCGGACTGGCCGTTGTGGCGGTCGGAGTCCTTTACATGAGCTTTCTTGGGCACCGGCTTCTTCCCGAAGTGCAGGAAGTGGGCTACATGGAGGAATATCAGATCAAAGATTATCTTTCCGAGTTCGTCGTTACTGAAGACTCTCCGCTGGCGGGTAAATCGATCGCCAAAACGCCGCTGACCGGGCTGGATTTAACCATTCTGGAAATTCATCGCGGAGACCGCACGCTCTATCCCCATCCTTATGTCCAATTGGCCGAAGGGGATCTGTTAGTCGTGAAAGCCAGCAAAGAGAGTCTGTTGGAAGTCAAAAACATTTCCGGCATTGAAATTCATCCTGAGGTAAAGCTGGGCGATCTGGATTTGGCTTCCGAGACCATCAAGATCGTTGAGGCGATCATCATGCCCCAGTCCGCCATGGCGGGACAGACCCTGAAGGAACTGAATTTCAGGCGCCGTTTCGGATTTGCTGTGCTGGCCATTTACAGAAAAGGACACGCCCTGGCCACCAAGCTGGGCAGCTTGCGCCTGCGAGTAGGAGACGTTCTCCTGCTGCAGGGAGAAGCGGAGCGTTTTAGCTGGATTGCCGGTAATCGAGACCTCTGGATTCTGGCGGAAATGGAAACTGTTCGTTTCCGCAAGAGAAGAGGCGCCTACGCGATTGGAATCTTTCTACTGGCCCTCTTGGCTGCCGGGCTCCAGATCATTCCGCTGGCAATAGCCTTTCTTATAGCGGCTTTAATGGCCATTGCGCTCAAATGCCTCACTATGCAAGAAGCCTACCGCGTGATCGAGTGGCCGCTGATCATTCTGATTGCGGGCATGACATCATTCGGGATGGCCATGAACAAGACGGGAGCTGCCGATTACCTGGCGGACCTGATCGTGTATTGGACGGCTCCTTTTGGCGTTTACGTCATCATGGCCGGGTTTGTTATTCTGACCGTGCTGCTGACCCAGCCCATGTCCAACGCAGCAGCCGTGCTGGTGATCCTGCCGGTCGCTTTGACTACGGCCGGTGCACTCCAGTTGAATCCGCGCAGTTTTGCCGTCCTGATCACCCTGGCTGCTTCACTTTCCTTTATCACCCCGTTTGAGCCCGCCTGCCTGATTGTTTACGGCCCGGGAAAATATCGCTTCCGCGACTTCGTGATCTCAGGATTCCCCCTGACTTTGCTCACCATCGCGCTCCTGTTGATTCTCGTGCCGCTGTTTTGGCCCTTAAAGTAGTGTATTATCAGGACCACAAGGAGGAGATCAATGGATAAATTTTTTGCGCGCTTTGCCTCGGTGGCCTACACTCTGATGCGCTTTTTCTTTGGCTTCTTATTCGCCTTCCATGGAACTCAGAAGCTCTTCGGCATGTTCGGAGGAAATATGGCCGGAAGTACTCTCATGTGGGTAGCCGGCATCGTCGAGTTCTTTGGAGGGCTGGCTATCGCCCTTGGATTTCTGACTCCCTACATGGCCTTCCTCGCTGCAGGTCAGATGGCGGTCGCCTACTTCAGCGCCCACGCTCCACGGGATCCCTGGCCGATTCTCAACGGAGGAGAGCTGGCGCTCCTCTATCTATTTGGTTTTCTCTACATTATGACTCATAGCAGCGGCCGCTTAAGCGTCGATGCTCTAATAGGCCGAAAGGTTTAATGATCAACGATTGCCACTGTCACTTTTTCTCGAAGAGATTTTTCGAAAAATTGGCCGGCCCGGAGGGCAGTGGACGTCAGATCACGGATCAACTGGCCTGGGATTTCCCTGGAACGCCCGAAGACCTAGCAGACCGATGGATAGAGGAACTCGACGGTCACCAGGTGGGCAGAGCGGCTCTGATCGCCAGCGTTCCCGGTGATGAGCGCTCTGTGGCTGCCGCTGTGAACAGGTATCCCCGGCGCTTCGTAGGTTTCTTCATGGTGGATCCCACGGCGCCGCAGGCGCCGCAGCGCGTTGAAGAAGCCCTCAAGGCCCTGGGACTTCGCTGCGTTTGCCTCTTTCCGGCCATGCAGCGCTTCAGTCTCAATGACGACAGGACGCTTCTCATTTTAGAAGCGGCGGCCTCGAAGCCTGGAGCAGCCGTCTTCGTGCATTGCGGCGTGTTGTCGGTGGGAGTGCGGAAGAAACTGGGGCTTCCCAGCCGTTTCGACATGCGCTACTCCAATCCGTTGGACTTGCACGCCGTGGCGCTTGCCTTCCCCCAGCTTCCCATCATCGTCCCTCACTTTGGCGCCGGCTTCTTCCGTGAAGCTCTGATGCTGGCTGATCTCTGCTCAAACGTTTACCTGGATACCTCCAGCTCCAATTCCTGGGTCAAATACAATCCTGGACTCAGCCTTGAAGCGGTTTTTGACCAGGCGTTGAGAGTCGCCGGACCGGATCGGCTCCTTTTTGGAACCGATTCATCGTTTTTCCCCCGGGGGTGGCAGCGCCCTCTATTCGAGGAGCAGCAGAAAATACTGGGTCAATTGGGCCTGAGCGATGCCGAGCGCGAGAAAATATTCAGGATCAATTTCGACGGGCTATTTCCAATATGAGCAGAATGATTTGGTCCATTGCGCTGGTTGGTCTGTTTCTCCTGGGTTGTTCGACAGACCAGGAAGGCGCAGAGTTGCAACTGGCTTTCATTACCAATAATGCTTCTGATTTCTGGACCATCGCCCGCCGCGGCTGTGAGCAGGCGGACCAGGAATTGGCGGACGTCCAAGTGGAATTCAGAATACCTGCCGGCGGGACGGCCGCCGAACAGAAGGGGATTATTGATGACTTGCTGGTCAGAGGAGTCAATGGGATCGCCATCAGTCCGGTCGATCCGGCCAATCAGACCCAGATGATCAATGAGTCGGCTCAACAGGCGTTGGTCATCACTCACGATAGTGATGCTCCTCAGAGCGAACGAGCCTGTTACGTCGGCACCGACAATCGCGCCGCCGGAAGGCAGGCTGGTGCGCTCATCAAAGAGGCACTGCCCGAAGGAGGAAGGATCATGTTGTTCGTGGGCATGATTGACGCCCAGAACGCCCAAGAGCGCTACCAGGGAATACAGGAAGCACTCCAGGGGACTAATGTCGAGATCATCGACATACGAAGCGACGATACCGACCGCGTGCGTGCCAAGTCGAATGTTCTCGACGCCCTGGTCAAGTATCCTGACATCGATGGTCTGGTCGGACTCTGGAGCTATAACGGGCCAGCCATTCTGAACGCTGTCGAAGACGCCGAAAAGGTGGGCCAGGTCAAGATCGTCTGCTTCGACGAAGAGGACGAGACGCTGGCCGGCATATGCGAAGGCAAAATCTACGGGACCATTGTGCAGCAGCCCTATGAGTTCGGATACCAGGCGATCCGGATCATGGCAGCGATTCTGAAAGGCGATCATTCGGTTATCCCGAATGACGAGCAGATCTTTATTCCCACCCTGATCATCAATCGCGACAATGTCGCAGAGTTTACCGCCAAGATCAATCAGATTCGGGGACGTTAGCGATGCTGTCGCCAGTGCTCAAAATGGCTGGCATTACCAAGCGCTTCCCCGGGGTACTCGCCCTCGATTCAGTCGATCTTGAAATCTATCCGGCTGAAATACTTGCCCTCATCGGGGAAAACGGGGCTGGGAAGTCAACGCTCATGAAGGTGCTGGGCGGGATCTACACCCCTGAAGCCGGAGTCATTTACATGGATGACCGAACTGTCGCAATCCGATCGGTTTCGGACGCCATCAACTTCGGCATAGGACTCGTTCACCAGGAGCTGAACGTTCTTGAAAACATCGACATAGCCGGCAATATCTTCCTGGGTCGGGAGCCAGTTTGGGGGGGACCACTGAAGCTGATCGACCGGCCCAGGATTTTCAAGCAGACTCGAGAATACCTGGGCCTTCTGGGCATGGACCTGTCTCCAGACACGCTGCTTCGAGAATTGTCCATTGCTCAGCAGCAAATGGTTGAAATCGCCAGAGCACTTTCTCTCAATGCTCGAATTCTCATTATGGATGAGCCGACGTCCAGCTTGACAGTTTCTGAATCCGAGCGTCTTTTCCAGGTGGCGCGGGACCTCAAAGCGCGGGGTGTAAGCATCGTCTACATCTCTCATCGTTTGAGCGAAATCGAAAATTTTGCCGACCGCGTGGTTGTCTTGCGCGACGGCGTAAACGCCGGCTCTCTGGCCGGAGCCGAAATCTCCCACGACCGCATGGTGCGGCTGATGGTGGGGCGCGACCTGGATCACTTCTATACTCAGCAGGGCATCAAATCGAGGGGCAGCCGCCTTGAAGTGAGAGGTTTGTGTACCCGCAGGTATCGACAGCAGGCAGTTTCATTCAGCATCGGGCAAGGGGAAATCCTCGGCTTTGCCGGGCTTATTGGCGCCGGCAGGTCGGAGGTCGCGGAAGCCATTTTCGGTGTCCAGGCGCCGGTGGAAGGACAGATCCGGCTGGACGGGACGCCTGTTCAGATCCGTTCTCCCAAACATGCCATCCGAGAGGGGATCTATCTTATCCCGGAAGACCGCCGCATTGCGGGCCTGATCACCGAAATGAGCGTCCGCGAGAATGTGACGCTTCCCGATCTCACTCGCTATGCCTCGGCGGGCTGGATCAGACGGCAAGATGAGCGGGACGCCGCCTCCAGGCAATGCGCCTCCCTCAATGTGAAGGTGTCCTCGCTGGAGCAGAAGGTGGCCCACCTCAGCGGTGGAAATCAGCAGAAGGTGGTGCTGGCCAAGTGGTTGTCTCTTGGACCGCGCTGTCTGATTTTCGACGAGCCCACACGGGGCATCGATGTGGCTGCCAAAGCGGAAATCTATAAACTGATGCGGGATTTGGCCGAGTCGGGCGTCGCCATTCTCATGATCAGCAGTGATATGGAAGAAGTGCTTGCCGTGAGCGACCGGATCGCCGTAATGCACGAAGGAAGAATTGGGGGAGTACTCGAGCCTTCCGAATTTAGTGAGGAGAATGTGATGAGGCTGGCGGTGGGGGAGCGGCAATGAAGCCATGAAAAAAGAACTCGGTATCCTCATCCTGCTCATCGCCATGTGCGTGATCGTCACTGCCATTAATCCGCGCTTCCTGACGCCCGCCAACCTGCAGAACATGGCCCGGCTGATCGGGATGTACGGGATCTTCAGCATCGGCTTGGGTATCGTAATTATCGCGGGAGGTATTGACCTCTCTGTAGGTTCAATTCTAGCTCTCCTGGGTGTCCTCCTGGCTATTTCCCTGACTGAATGGGCGTGGATTTGGCCGCTGGCAGTGACCTCAATGCTGGGTCTGGCCATGGCCCTGGGATGGTTTCACGGCTGGCTGGTGACGCGGGTTGGCATTCAGCCGTTCATCGTAACTCTCTGCGGTCTGCTTTTTTATCGCGGCATAGCCCGCTTTATCGCCGCCGACGAGACCAAGGGATTCGGAAGCGCCGCCGGCTTTGAGTCTCTTCAGCAACTTGCCACGGGCAGCCTTCTCGGAATCCCCATGCCCTTTATCATCTTGATTGGAGTCAGCGCCCTTATGTGGGTCGTTCTACATCGCTCGATTTACGGCCGTTATCTGTTTGCGGTAGGCCGCAATCAGGAGGCGGCCCGGTATTCCGGAGTCAATGTCGGAAGAGTCATCGTCACATCCTATGCCATATCGGGCGTCCTGGCCGGAGTGGCTGCAGTCCTGATCGCCTTTTACACGAACTCGATTTCGCCTTCATCGCACGGCAGTTTTTACGAGTTGTACGGAATCGCGGCAGCCGTATTGGGGGGGTGCAGCCTGCGGGGCGGGGAAGGCTCCATCATTGGAATATTGATCGGCGCCACTCTATTGCAGGTACTTCAAAACCTGGTCAATCTCCTGGGTATCCCCAGTTCTTTAAATTTCGCCGTCATGGGCGCCGTCATCTTGATCGGCGTGATAATGGACCAGGTGTTCCAAAAAAGCAGGCTGTAGACTGTAGGCCGTAGGAAAAGCATTTGTTTTAGCCTACAGCCTACCGTCTACAGCCTCAAGCCTCATGTGTTATCATTCCCGCAAATCAAGAGATGCCAAGGATTTCTTTAGTTCTGACTATCAGCCTGCTGCAGTTTGGGTGCGCGGACCGCGAATCGTCGGAAGCTGACTCGGCCCGTGTCGCTCAGATTGAGAAGCAGTTGGAGGAGATCAGGCCGATTCTGGACCAGATCCAGAAACTGGAAGCGGCCCTTCCACGGCTGCAGGAGGCGGCGAACCAGTTTCAGCAGCCTGACGAGCAGACTACGGAATTACGGAGCCGCCAGGACGCGATCGAGCAGAGACTCGGTGAGCTAAATGCCACCGTAGAGCAGCTCCAACCGGTCTTAAATCGCCTCTCAGAATTGAATGCGAATCTTTCCGGCTTTCGGTCGGAGCTGGCCCTGCATGAGGAGCGAATCGAAGATCTGCAGGCCTCCCTCACTCAAGGCCAGAGCAGTACGGCCAATCTGGAGGCCCGGCTGGCCGATCTGGAAAGATTGCAGCAGCAACACCAGAGGATCGCCCGCGAATTGGAGAGTGCACTTAACGAAAGCAGATCTCGATCGCTGCAGAACCAGGACCAGGTTGCCAACGAACTGCTGAAGAGGATCGGCACGCTGGAGCAGAAGCTCATGGCGCGTATTCTGAGCCTGGAAGTCGTGGTCAAGGAAGTTGAAAGCAGGGTCAATTCAGTCGAACATGACATCCGTCAACTGGAGAGCCGTCAGTAGTAGGGGGGTCAGGTCCTGCGTTTTGCGTTTTTGTGCCTTTCAGGCCGTTCAATTT